>DATGKM010000198.1:0-2161 GCA_035294665.1 Bryobacteraceae bacterium
ACCGAAACCCCCAATCCCAGCCGCCGGACGGCTTCTTCCTTAAACTCCTTCGTGAATTTTCGTCGCGTTCCCATGACACAATTCTCCATTCGCTGAAAATTGTGTCTTAACCGTTTGTCTCAGTTTCGGGGACAAGTCCAGCCCGTCGCGTAGACCCGCACGGAGTTGCCCCCTTGCGGGAGGGAGCTTAAAGCGTTGTTATAAGAGCTCCCCGCCGGAATGGAAAATGAGGTTGACCAGGAAACGCTGCCGGCAATAGTAATCCCCTGGAGCAGGACATCGACCGGGGTCGCGTTCGGATTTTCCAGTGCCACCCGCCCGAAAGTTTCCTCCGGGAGAAAAGTGCCCATGCCCGCTGGAAACGACGCCGTTGGATACAGCGGAATCGCTCCATCAAAGACATCCCCAACGTTTGCCAACGGCGTGACTGGCGGGGCGGCGAAGAAGTTCACCTGCGTGCCATCGGGATTGGTTACGGTGATCGTCTTGCCACCGAGATCGGTCGGGCCCGCGAGCGTGACATCCACTTCTTGCGGGCTTGCCACCTGTTCGGAAGCGATACTTGCGGCGGGAATGGAAACCGCGGTTCCCTTCCCGAAGCCCGTTCCCGCGATTCGCACTACCGCGCCTGCCGCCAGGTTCGAAACCGGAGTCACGCCGGAAACCGAGAGCGTGCCGCCAACCGCGACCGTTCCGGGCGAGACGCTAACCGTATACGGCGCCGCCGGAGACAATCCTTCGGGGCTATACCACGTGGATCCGGCCGGGTCGGCCGTGATCGCCGTCTGCGCGCCCGGTTGCGCGGTCGCCAATATCGGCACGGTAAGCACAACCAGCGGCATTCCCGCCGCCGATCCCAGGCTGCCCGACCCCGAAGCAAAGTGAATATCCACGCGGTTGCCGTTCACGCTCGCATATCCGGCGGCATCGCCGGCCGCGCTGAACGCCGCAATCGCCGTGACTGGGCCGAACAGCGTGGAATCGAGATTCACGGCGAGTTCGCCGCTCGCAATCGCCGCCGGCTGCGCGAGCGTGAACTTGATTTGGACGGTCGCTCCCGGCGGCGCAATCTCGTTCGAAACCACGACGTTCAAATTTTGTGCGATCGCCGCGGACGCGCCCCACAGCCAGAGCAGTTGCAAAATGCCACAACCAGTGTGCCGGAACAACCCGCTATAAAACGTTGCGGGCCGCGAAAGTTCTGCAATTCTTATCAAGTAGCGTCCTGCTCAAGCAGGCCGGATGCCAATCGGCGGGCGCGCTGCTTTGCTTGGGCTAAATCAAGCGGATGGCGTGAACGCTCACGAAGGCCAGGGCCGTGCCGATCAACGCGCCGGCCAGCACGTCGCTCAAAAAATGCATCCCCAGCAAAATGCGGGAAGCGCCCACGCTGAGCGCGCAGAACAGCAGGCCGATGGCGAGCGTGGGGTAAAACATGCTAAGCGAAACCGCTACCGCAAATGCCGTGATCGTGTGGCCGGAAGGAAACGAGAACTGGTCGGGCGGAAGCAGCGTGGCCCAGCAATGCGGCTCGAAGCAGTTCGGGCGCTTGCGTTTGGCGGCTTTCTTCAGTTTTAAAAAGAGCGTGATGCCGATGCCCGCCGCCATGGCCGCGGCGCCAACCGCCGCGAAACGGGCGTCGCCGCCGAACAGCAGAATGATCAGGCCCATGCCATACCACAGCCAGCCATCGCCCCCGCGGGTCGCGCAGATCATCCAGATGCGGATCCACCGCGGCGCCGGCCAGCGATTGACGCGGCGCATCAGGTTATGGTCGCGATGTGCAATGAATGTGAGCACTGCTGCCCTATTCATAGTGTCTCCGGCGGGCCGTGCCGTCCGCAAGTGGAAGACATTCCCTCCTGCCACCACTTATATCCGGCGGATGGCTACAAGAGCGTGACAACAAGGAGAACATTTGCAAAATAAAATGTTTCCAACAACCTGGTCTCGGATACGGCCGGAGCAGCCGCCGTCACCCCTCCCAACCTGGTGAATCCCTGGGGCGTCTCCTTCAGCGCGACCAGCCCTTTCTGGGTTTCCATTTCCGGCGCCGGCGCTTCGAGCGCCACCATCGCCCTGAGCTATGGCGGGCAGCAACTGACCGCCCAGGCACGGATTGCCGCGTCGGCGCCCGGCATTTTCACGGCGAATGCGAGCG
>DATGKM010000199.1:0-42676 GCA_035294665.1 Bryobacteraceae bacterium
GCGTTCCCATGACACAATTCTCCATTCGCTGAAAATTGTGTCTTAACCGTTTGTCTCAGTTTCGGGGACAAGTCCAGTTGGCTTTGAGCGCCGCCACCATCTGTCCGATAGACCAATCCGCGAATTCGATTTCGCTGAGCAGGGAGGGCGTTGGGGTGCCTTCCGCATCCAGGTAGCCGCCTTTCAGGCTTAAAGATTTCTCGATCAGCTTCTGGCCAACACTCACCACCTGGAAATTCATCCCGAAGATGGCCGGCACCGGCGCGAAACCCTGCCCGTTATGCTTCTTGCCCGCAATCCAGTTCAGCACCGCGTTGACCTTGAGCTGGTCGTAGCATTGGATGTTCTGGAAACTGTCGGTCCACGCGTTCGAAGAAGACACAGCGGTTTGATCGGGCAGCGGATTGCAGCTCATAGACCCGGCCGTTACGCCCGGCAGATTCACCGGGATCGAGTTGATCTCGGGCGAATAATAGTCGTCTACATTCGTGCCGTCGCCCGGCCCGCTAACCGCCGAATACGCAGGATGTTTGTCCGACCACGCGGTGTACATGCCCGCGCCGTGCGCCACGCCGAAGATCGTGTTGGTGCGCACGAAATTCCACGGATAGACCGGCGCGCAGGCCTTTGCGGGATCGCGCTCCAGTCTGAGCGGATTGATCGAGCCGATGCCGCCGTCGCCAAACCGCGCGCCGCCGTTCAGTTTCGTTTGGTCGATATCGATGCCTTCCTCGAATTCGGTCCTGGTGCCGGTCGGAGCGGCATATTTGACGCACGCGCCGGGACTGCCTGCCACGCCGTTGCCCGTAGTGATCGTAGGCGGATCGAGCGAGCGGTCATAAGCCACATCGTAAAAAGCTCCATAGGTGCGCGGAGTGCCGCCGGTGACGAGAGCCATCAAACCGGGAAATGAGTCTGACGGCTTGGATGTAGAGCCATAGAGGTAATTCACGCCCGTGTTCTTGAGCGCCGCCAGATTCGGGCAATACGGCGCCCCGCCATTGATCCCAGCAATTCCGTTTGCGCAATTGATGAAATCCACCGCGTGCATGCCGTCGATGCTGATCAGCAATACATGCTTGATTCTCTGCCCATTGACTTGAGCCGATAGAAGCTGGGCCCCCATCAGAGATAGGGCGAATCCGGCCGCGAGCGTACTGCGCTTCACAAACTGATGCATTCTTCCTCCACTTGTTGAGCTTGGATTCGAAGGCCGGCGAAACCCTAAGGCCCGGCCTCTGTGCGATTAGTATGCGCGCGCCGGGTTAAAGAGATGTGTCACGCGGGTAAAACATGCATTACAGAGGGCTATTTCAATTGGAGCGGACGCCGCGAAGCACCCGAATTCTGGCGGAGGAAGAGGGATTCGAACCCCCGAGTGAGTCACCCCACTAACGGTTTTCAAGACCGCCGCCTTCGACCGCTCGGCCATTCCTCCATTCCTATCTTACCTGATTCCCATCACTTACCAATACTCTCACTACTCGCTTGCGGCTTTTTTCCGGCTTCTGGGCACCACTGTCAGCCTACTAAGCGCCCGCCGCTCGTCTTCGTCATTCGAATGTGCGTACCGCATGGTCACTGTCACGGTCGAGTGATCCATCAGTTCCTTCGTATCATTCAGCGATACCTCCAGGTGTGCCGCGTCTTCTTCATGATGATTTTCAAGCGCCGCTGCGCCACATCCACCTCCTGCCATTGCAACTGAAAAATATCACCGCAGCGAAACCCGGTATGGATTGCGAAAACGATCAGCTCAAAAAGATACGGCGCCGCGGATGACCGGGTTGGTTCCCAGGTGAAGAGACCAGCATTCCGCCACGTTGAACAGGGGCTTGAGCAGAGCCAGTTCCCGGTTCACCGTCGCCGGCCAGACCTCCCGGATGCGCTTCTGCTGATACTCCTCAACGCGCGGCGCGTTGATCTTCCTCAGGTCCACTTCTCCGAAATGCCGTTTAAGATGTTCCAACATCTGCTCGTCCCGCCGCCAGGACCGTTTGTGAATCTTGGCATATTCCAGGAATCGGTCGCCGAATTCGCTCAGCGAAACGATGACCGGCTTGGCCTATGCGTCGTGTTTCAACGAACGGCACATCCCCTTAACTTCGAGTCTCACTCCAGGGGTTCACTTCATGTGCGACTTTGATCCACCCGGCGGCTCGGGGCACGGTACCCATTCCCGGTTTAGCGATTTGATACGCTGGGGAGCGGCCACGGGCCGGGCGGTGACGGTCGAACGTTGCCTGGCTTGTGTGGTGCGGCATGCCAGTGAAGAGAGGTGGATGGCACGAATGACGACAAAGCGGATGAGCGTGACTCTTATATTCAGCTTCCTTGGATTGGGTTGCGTTCCCCTGGCGGCGCAATGGACGGTCCGGGATCCGAACGTTCCGCGCGATTCGCAAGGCAAAATCCAGGGAGATGCGCCGGTCCCGCGGACCGCGGACGGGAAACCAGACTTATCTGGGCTCTGGATGCGGGCCAACAGCGGACCGCCGAGGGCGGGTCGTGGCCGGCAGGGCGGGGCGGCTGCGGGGGGTAACGGCGGCGGGCGTGGTGGAATTCCGGTCGATATCTCGATTGCGCCTTTTCCCTTCGATCCGAATGGCCCGCCGGTCGCCACTTTTTTCGAGGCCGGCGCGAACATGGAGGGTGGGCTGCCGTACACGGAATGGGCCAAAGAGATCCACAAGCACCGAACCGATCTGCAGGCCCGCGACAACCCGGACGCCAATTGTCTGCCGATGGGTTTTCTGCAATTTCACCAGCAGCCGCAGCCACGGCGGATTATGAATGTCGCGAATCCGAAAATGATCCTGATCGAGTATGAAGCCAATAACGGGCTGCGCCATATTTATCTGGACGGGCGCAAACTTCCGGCGCAGGGCGAGGTGCAGCCGTGGTGGTACGGCTATTCGGTGGGCCATTGGGAGGGTGATACGCTGATCGTCGAAACGAATAATCTGCGAGGCGCCGAAGACAGCAAATTCGACGGCTGGCTGGACGTCAACGGCAGCCCGTATTCGGAGCAGGCCAAATTCATAGAAAAGATCCGCCGCCCGGCATACGATCACCTGCAGATCGACATGACGGTAGACGATCCCAAGTCGTATACGAAGCCGTGGACCGTGCGAGTGGATCAGCGGCTGATCGTGGACCAGGATCTGATCGAATTCGAATGCAATGAGAACCAGCAGTTCCGGCAGCACGTGAAGTGATTGAGGCGGCCGGAGATTCATTCCGCTCGATGCCGAACTGGAGATGGGAGACACTGGCGCGGGTTGCCGAAACGGGGCTGGTGGCGGTGATCCGGGCGGAGTCGTGCGAACAAGCGGAAAGGATTGCCGATGCCTGCGCTGAAGGCGGTGTGGCCGCGCTCGAGGTGACGTTCACGGTGCCGGGCGCCGCGGCGGTGATTGAGAGCCTGGCGAAGAAATACCGGCCGGAGCAGATTGGGGTGGGGGCGGGCACGGTGCTCGATCCGGAGACGGCGCGCGGGGCCATTCTGGCGGGCGCGCAATTCGTGGTGAGCCCGTCGCTCAATCCGGAGACCGCGCGGCTGGCCAACCGCTACCAGATTGCTTATTTGCCGGGCGCGGGGAGCGTGCGGGAAATCGTGGAAGCGATGGAGTGCGGGGCGGGCATTATCAAGGTGTTTCCGGGAGAGATGCTGGGACCGGCGTTTGTGAAAGCGGTTCGCGGCCCGTTGCCGCAAGCGCCGTTGATGCCCACGGGCGGGGTGAGCCTGGAAAACGCGCGGGCATGGATCGAAGCCGGCTGCGTGGCGCTGGGGGTAGGGGGGAATTTGACGGGCGGGGCGAAGAGCGGCGATTACGGCTCCATCACCCGGCTGGCGCGACGGTTTGTGGAAATTATCCGGGAGGCGCGCGGCCATGCCTGAGCGGGTAGTCACGTTTGGCGAAATCATGCTGCGGCTGGCGGCGCCGGCCTGGGAGCGGTTTTTGCAATCGCCGCGTTTTGAGGCGACGTTTGGCGGAGGCGAGGCGAATGTGGCGGTAGCGCTGGCGTCGCTGGGCGTGCCCACGGCTTATGTAACGGTGCTGCCGGAAAAGAATGCGATTGCGGATGTGCTGACGGGCGAATTGCGGCGCTTTGGCGTGGACACCACGCGCATCGCGCGGGGGAAAGGGCGGCTAGGGATTTACTTCCTGGAGACCGGGGCGAATCAAAGGCCTTCCCGGGTGGTTTACGACCGCGAAGAGAGCGCCATGGCTCTGGCCGGGCCGGGCGATATCGATTGGGACGCAGCTTTGGAAGGCGCGGGCTGGTTCCACATCACTGGAATCACGCCGGCGATCAGCGAATCGGCGGCGAAGCTTTCGCTCGAAGCGGCGCGCGCGGCGCGCTCAAAGGGGGTCACGGTTTCCTGCGATTTGAATTACCGCAAAAACCTGTGGAAATGGGGCCGGAACGCGCGTGAGGTGATGCCGGAACTGGCGGGATGCTGCGATGTGCTGATGGCAAACGAAGAAGATGTGCAGATGGCGCTGGGGCTCGGCGCCGGCGTGAATGCGGCGGCGGGATCGCTGGACACCCGGCAGTACGAAGACCTGGCCGGCCGCGTGCTGGCCGCTTACCCGAACGCGCGGCAGGTGGCGATTACGCTGCGCGAATCGAAAAGCGCTTCGCACAATGGCTGGTCGGCATGTCTGAAGGGCCGCGGCAGTTTCCTGGTCAGCCGGCATTACGAGATCACGCACATTGTGGATCGCGTGGGCGCGGGCGATAGTTTTGCGGCCGGGCTGATTTATGGACTTCTCAAACTGGATACGGCACAGCAGGCGCTGGAGTTCGCCGTGGCGCTCAGTTGCTTGAAACATTCGATTCCGGGAGATTTCAGCCGGACGACGGTGGCGGAGGTGGAGGCGCTGTTGGAGGGCGGAGGCTCCGGGAGAGTGCAGCGGTGAGGGCGGCTTAGCTTTTCTCCGCCAAAACTTTCTCAAAAGCCGCATAGGCACTCTTGCCGAAGAGCACAAAAATCGCATGCCGCACGTGCACGTCCGGCCGTTCCAAATGCACCATTACCTCGCCGAGCGCAATCTCGGCCGCATCCGGCAGCGGATAACCATAGATACCCGTGCTGATCGCCGGAAAGCTGATGGTTTCGACGGCGCGTTCTTCGGCCAGCGCCAGGCACTTGCGGTAACACGAAGCCAGCAACTCCGCTTCGCCATGCCGTCCATCCCGATACACCGGACCGACCGCGTGAAATACATACTTGGCCGGCAGATTTCCGGCGCTGGTGGCCACCGCGCTGCCGGTTGGGCAACCGCCCAGGCGCGCGCGAATCGTATCCAGTTCCCGCATGATGGATGGGCCGCCGGCGCGATGGATGGCGCCATCCACGCCGCCGCCGCCCGCCAGCGCGGAATTGGCCGCGTTCACAATCGCATCCGCGGCAACCCGCGTAATGTCGCCCTGCTGGAGGGTTAAAAGGCGGCCGCTTTGGCTGTGCCATTCCATGCCTGGGTCTTCCATGCCTGGGTCTGCTCAGAAGCGGTAATGCGCGCCGAACTGCAGCAGGCGCGAACCGTAATCGGACGCGATCACGCCGAAGGTGGTGCTGTTGATGTTCTGGTCGCCGCTATAGAAAGAAGTGTGATTGAGCGCGTTGAAAGCGTCCATGCGGATCTCCACAGCCTGCCGCTCGCGGATCTTCACCGTTTTGAGCGCGCTCATATCAAGCCCAAAAATCCAGGGGCCGTCGAACAGCCGCCGCTGCAGCACACCCAGCGTGCCCGCATCCGGGTTGAAGAAAACCTGGCCGGGGAACGCGGGGCTGCCATCGCTGTTTACGCCGGTGCCATCGGCCGGGTTAATGACCGAGGGCGAGATCATATAAGGGCCGTTGCCGGTCATTTGGAACTTCACAATACTGCTGAGTTGCGAGAGGGTGAGGGCGGTATCGGCGGTGTTGTAGTAGGAACTGTTGAACACGGGAAGGTTACCGGAGGAGCGGTTCAGAGTGCCGCGGCTCGAGAGAATGGAAAACGGCGCGCCGGAATCTAAGCTCCAGACGGCGCTGAGGGTCCACCCGCCAATTACGCGATTGAGCGGGCCATAATGCACCACGCGCCCCGCTCCGAAAGGTAATTCGTAGAAGAAGTTCGCTTTCAACATGTGAGTCTGATCGAAGTTGGCCCGCGACCGCTCGATGGATGGGTTATGAATATCCAGGAAATCCTGGGTGCGTGACTGGCTGTCGCCATCGGCGTCAGAGAGTACTTTCGAAAACGTGTAGTTGCCCTGGAAGCTCAGGCCGGAGCGCATGCGGCGCCTCACTTCCAGTTGGAGTGAGTTGTAGCTCGAACTGGAGTAATTCGTGAGCAACTCCGCTCCCAATACATAGGGGTTCTGGAAGAAGTTCACCGGGCCGTTGAGCCCCTGTACCTGGTAAAGTGTCGCCAGATCGCCAACCTGGCCGGTTTGGATGAGAGTACGGATATCGGAATTGCCGAGCAGCCCTCCACCGGTCAGCATAGGGAAAACCGTAAGCGGCTGGCTTCCGGGAATTCCGGGATTGTAAGCCGGGTTGAAGGGGCCGCCGCGCGCCATCGACAGAAAGCCGTTATTCTGCGCGCGCCGGAAATCGGCCAGAAATCCCGCCGCCTGGACATTAACCTGGTTTAGATCGAAGGAACGGTAGCCACCTACCATGTGGTTGCCGACGTAGCGGATCTCGAATAGAGTTCGCTTATATTCCCGCTGAATGCCCACATAATATTGCTGCACATAGGGCCGATGAAGGTTCGGATCGACCAGCCCCACCGTGTTTTCCGGATTATTTTCGTAATTAACGGAAAGCGTGACCGGTATCTGATAGGCCGGCTCGGGTATGGCCGGTAGCGCGGATACGCGGCTGGAAAGGCCGGTCGCGGTGGAAAATTGCTGCAGCCCCGCATTCAGCTCCGTCGCGATTTCCGGCGCAAAGATCGCCTGATCATTCACGTAGCTGATGGCATAACTGGCGCGGAGGGCCGTCTTCCCATCACCAAACAGGTCCCAGGCCAAACCCACGTTCGGCGCGAACTCCTTCCAGTCGCGCAGGTACCAGGGATGCCCCACGGAACCTCCAGCGAAATTGAGCGTGGCATTTGATAGCAGCGTTTGGGATGCGGTACCCTGAATCTCCGGCAGCAGCTCGAGCGAATTTGCTTCGTCCACAATTCCAGGGATTTCATAGCGCAAGCCGAGGTTAACGGATAGCCGCGGTAGAACCTTCCACTTATCCTGCACATACAGCGCATAGTCATTCAGCAGAAAGTGGCGCAGATAAGCCGCTCCCGGAACGAATCCGGAGGTACGGCTGGTGACGTTGAATGTCTGGGCGTAATTATCGACATAGCCGCCCAAAGTAGCGAGCAATTGATTGGCGGTGGCCAGATCGTCTATATTCACTCCCGGCAATTGCCTCTGCTGCAGGGCCGGCTGGCCAGTTCCCATTGCCAGCCCGTAGGTGGGAACCGTGCCTGAAGCGTCATACGAGGCTATCCGCACGTGCTGCATCCAATACCCGAACTGGATGAAGTGCCGGCCGTGCTGCCAGGAGGCATCGTCGGAAAAGTTATAAGTATTCGTTCTCCTGCCCTGAGGCAGAAACTCATTCACCGGGTCCGAGAAGAGCATGCCGGTGATCAGGTCCGCGCCGAACTGTTGCGAGGTTAGGAAAAAACCGTAAGTCAGATTGAAGCCGCCGCGCATCTCGTTGGTCAAATTAGCCGACGGGGTCCATCGCCAGGAAAGCGCGGTAAATGCCGAATGAGTAGGGTTGGTCACTTTCGGAGTGACTGAGAAGTCGTTTTCCAGGTCCGGCCGCAGTGAGTTATCCCGGTTCCAGGCGAACGTCCCGGCGATCGCGTTTCGCGTAGACGCATTGTAATCGAGCCTGCCGGTCACATTGTCGCGGGTCTCGTTGGCTTGCTGATTGAAGCGGTATCCGGCGGTATTGCGCAGCAGGCCGGGTGTGCTGTCGCCAACCTCATAATTATTGATCGTGGTGGGCACCTGGTCGAGCAGCTTCTGCATTGTGGGATCGATCCTGGCGCCTGCCAACTGCAGCAAATTGACTTTGTGCAAATTGCCGCTGGGGTCCTGGTACGTAAAGATTCCCTGCCGCGCGTCCGGCGTCAGAACGGTATCCGTCACTCCGATTTGCTGATGCGTGCGCACGCCTTCGTAGTCGGCATAAAAGAACAGCTTGTCCTTACGGATCGGGCCGCCGATGCCGCCGCCGAACTGGTTCTGATTGAGCTGCGGCGTAGACACCCCAGCCTGATTATTGAACCAGTCGTTGGCAGCGAATTCATTGTTGCGGTTATACCAGAGCAGCTCGCCGGTAAAGGTATTCGTGCCGGACGGGGTGGAAAGGGCCGTCTCCGTGGCGCCGCCCGGCGCGGCCGCATTCGGGTTCGCGGTGACTACGCTCATCTGCCGCACCTGCCCCAGCAGCAGCTTGTTGGGGCTGTAATCGAGCGCGTTGTCACGCAAATAATTGTCCTGAATATTGATTCCGTCCAGCGTAAGATTCGAAAAAGAGGTGCGCAGACCGTTGATTACGGTGAAGGAGTTGCCGTTGGAGGAGACCCCGGCTTCCAATTGCAGCAGGCCGAGCGGATCGCGGTCGAGAATCGGCAGGTTGCGGATATCTTCCATCGAAATGGTATTGGAGACTTCCGTGTTATTCAGTTCGACTGTTTGACTATCGGCCGCCACGTCGATGCTTTGGGTCACTGCCGCGAGGGCGAGTTTGATCGCGGGCACCGGCGTTTCCCGCGCCGCATCCACCGTTATGTCATGCATGGTCGCTTTCAAAAAACCGGGTGCTTCGACGGTCAGATCGTAATCGGCCGGCCGGATTCCCAGCATGTTGAACAGGCCTTCGGAAGAAGTCGTGGCGGTGAGCAGCGGCCGGGAACCGCCCGCCAGATAGAGATTCACCTTCGCTCCGGCCACGGCGGCGCCGGAACTATCCACCACCGCGCCCGAGATCCGTCCGGAAAGTTGGGCCGCGGCCGGTGTCCCCCCAAGCAACAGGAGTGCCACGAGAGCACACTGAATTCGCATGATCTCTATTGAAACACCGAATTGTTGCTGGAGTGGCGGCAAATTTGCCAGCTAAACGCGAATCGGTCCGCGTCGCATATCTTGCTACCATTGTTCTGTTTCAGGGCCACTTATTAAATGAGGAAATCGGTCGAAAGCATTAGAGTGCGCGCCAAGGTCGCGCGCGCCGCCGGTTGCTGGGTGCTGGCGAGCGCCGGGCTGTTATTCGGGCAGCCGCAATACACCATAACGACGATCGCGGGCGGCGCGCCTCCCGCCACACCGGCCGTGGCTACCGGGATTTCGGTGGGCCAGCCGCGGCGCGTCATGGTGGATTCGGCGGGCAACCTGTATTTCAGCAGTCAGAACAGCGTCTTCAAAGCGAGCGCCGGCGGAACTCTCACGCTGGTCGCCGGCAATTCCCGGGCCGGGTACTCGGGCGATGGCGGTCCCGCAACCCAGGCCCAACTCAACGCGCCCGCAGGACTCGCGCTCGATGCCGGCGGCGATCTCTTTATTGCCGACGCAGGCAATAATGTAATCCGCGAAGTCACTCCCAACGGCATCATCCAGACCGTCGCCGGAAATGGGACCGCGGGTTATTCGGGCGATGGCGGCCCCGCCACTCAGGCCCAACTCTATACTCCTTCGGGGATCGCGGTGGATAGTTCCGGCAACTTATATATAGCCGATACAGCCAACAACGTGATTCGCGAAGTGACTACCGACGGCAACATCCAGACTGTAGCCGGCGATGGTTACGCGAATTATTGGGGCGACGCCAATCAGGATTGCCCCACAGGCAGCACCACCCACTGCAGCGGCGATCCTCTACAGGCCGAACTCCACGGCCCCGAGGACCTGACGATCGGGCCGAATGGGGCGCTCTATATCGCCGATACCGTCAATGCTTATATCCGCGTGCTTACCGGCGGAGCCATCAGTTTCGTGGCGGGCAGCGGCACGGTCGGTTTCTCGGGCGACGGCGGCCCGGCAAACCAGGCCACCACCGCCGATGGTAGCGGCGTGGCACTATATGATCCTCAGGCGATTGCCTTCGACTCAGCGGGCAATTACTACATCGCCGATACCGGGAACAACCGCATCCGGAAGGTCAATACCAAAGGCATCATCAGCACCGTGGCCGGAAACGGAACTCCGGGCTTTGCGGGCGATGGCGGGCCGGCCACCAGCGCGGAACTGAACCAGCCCACCGGCGTGTTTGCCGATAGCCAGGGCAACCTGTACATCGCCGACAACCTCAATAACCGGATACGCAAGGTTTCCTCCTCCGGCACAATCAGCACCGTCGCCGGCAATGGAATTGTCAGCTATTCCGGCGATGGGGGCCCAGCCACGGCCGCGCAACTAAATGCGCCCCGCGGCGCCGCCAGCAATGCGAAAGGCACTTTGTTCATTTCCGATTCGCAGAACTCCGTGGTGCGTTTGGTGAACGGCGTCGGCATCAGCAGCATCGGTCAGGGTTCGTTGGTCATGCCGCGAGGTGTGGCTACCGATTCGGCCGGCAACGCCTACGTTGCCGATTCCCTGGCGAATGTCGTCTGGAAAATCGGAACCGATGGCAGCGTCACCAAGTTCGCCGGCTCGGGGGACGCCGGGTTTGCCGGAGATGGCGGCCCGGCGGCCAGCGCGCAATTGAATGCCCCGACCGCCGTTGCCGTAGACCCCGCCGGCAATGTATTCATCGACGATTTCACCAACCTGCGCATCCGCGAAGTCACTACGGCGGGCATCATTAATACCGTGGCCGGCAACGGCTCGCAGGGTTACAGCGGAGATGGCGGCCCCGCCGTGAACGCCAGCTTCAATCTGGCGCAAGGCATTGCGGTAGACAGTTTTGGCAATCTGTACATTGCCGATACCGGCAACAACGTCATCCGCAAGGTGAATACGAGCGGTGTGATCAGCACCATTGCGGGCACGGGCAGTTTCGGCCATTCCGGCGATGGCGGTCCCGCCCTTAGCGCGCAGCTGACCGGCCCTCCGGCAGTGGCGGCCGATTCGAGCGGCAACGTCTTTTTGATCGATGGCACCGGCTGGATCCGCCAAATTTCTCCGGATGGCTCCATCAACACGATCGCCGGTAACGGCTCCCTGGGATATTCCGGCGATGCCGGTATCGCCACCAAGGCGCAATTGAATTCCCCCACCGCGCTGTCCGTGGATGCCTCGGGCAATCTTTATGTGGCCGATACCGGAAACAATGCCATTCGTCTCCTGCGGCCCGCTTCTTCCGGCATCTCGATCGGGGCTGTAACCAACGCGGCTTCGAATCAGCAGGGCACGATCGCTCCGGGCGAAATCGTAGTCGTGTATGGTTCCGGGCTCGGGCCGAGCCAGGCGCAATCCTATCAGGCCGGGTCCAATGGTCTGGTTCCCACTAACGTCGCCGGAACAGTCGTGACTTTCAATGGCGTGCCCGCGCCGGTACTGTATGCGTCGCTCACGCAGGTATCCGCGATCGCGCCCTTCGAACTCACCGGACAAACCGTGCAGATCGCGGTCGAGAGCCAAGGCCAAACGTCGGCGGCCGTGAGCCTGCCACTGGGAGCGACCGCCCCCGGCATCTTCACTACCAATGAATCGGGCCAAGGCCAAGCCGTTGCCTTCAATCAGGACTCAAGCCAAAATGCCGCGGCCAACCCCGCCGCGCAAGGCAGCTCCTTATCGATTTACCTGACCGGCGGCGGCATCACTTCACCCGGTTCCACTGACGGCTCGTTCGCCGCCACCGCCGCGCCGCTCCAGGTGCAGGCTCCCGTGGCCGTCACTATCGGTGGCCAGGCAGCGGAGGTCACGTATCAGGGCGCGGTGCCGGGACAGGTGGCCGGAATGGTCGAAGTCACGGTCAAAGTCCCCACCGGCATCGAGGCCGGCAGCGCCGTGCCCATCGCTGTGCAGATCGGCGGAATCTCCGCCCAGAGCGGTGTAACGGTGGCCATCGGCCAGTGAACGTCACCTGCGTCGTAGGGGCGCGGCCGAACTTCATCAAAATGGCCGCCCTAGTTCAAGAACTCCGGCGACGCCCGCGCTTTTGTCCCAGGCTGATCCATACCGGGCAGCACTTCTCGCCCGATATGTCGGACAGCTTTTTCGAGGATCTGGAACTGCCGCATCCCGACGCGAATCTCGGTTCGGGCGGCGGTTCGCACACGCAGCAGACCGCTCACATCATGCTCGCCCTCGAAGCCGAACTGACCGCCCACCGGCCGGACCTGCTGCTGGTGGTGGGCGATGTCAACTCCACGCTCGCGGCAGCCTTAGTGGGCGCGAAAATGGAGATCCCCATCGCGCATGTGGAGGCCGGGCTGCGCAGCTTCGACCGGCGCATGCCGGAAGAAATCAACCGCGTCGTCACCGACATGCTTTCCGGCTACCTTTTTGTCACGGAGCCCAGCGGCGTCGAGAACCTGAGAGCCGAGGGCATCTCCGACGGCAAAATTCACCTCGTAGGTAACGTAATGATCGACACGCTGCTGCGGTTCCGGGCCAAGGCAGCGGCTTCCGATATTCTGAACCGCCTGGCCCTTGCGCCCAAACAGTACGCCGTGGCAACGCTGCATCGCCCCTCGAATGTGGACGAGCCGGAGAAACTGGCCGGCCTCCTTTCGATGCTGGCCGAAATCGGCCGCCGCGTCCCGGTGGTGTTTCCTGTCCATCCGCGGACGCGGCAGCGCATTTCGTCCGGAACTCTGGAAGGGTCGCGCGTGATTCTCACCGCGCCGCTCAGCTACCTCGACTTCCTGCGCCTGATGAGCGAAGCGCGGCTGGTGCTCACCGATTCCGGCGGCATTCAGGAAGAAACCACCATCCTCGGCGTCCCCTGTCTTACGATGCGCGAGAACACCGAGCGGCCCGTCACCATCGAATGCGGCACAAACAAGTTGGTGGGCACCGACCCCGCCCGCATCCTGCCGATTGCGATGGATGCTTTAGAGACCGAACCGGAACGGGGGCGCATCCCCGACTTGTGGGACGGCAAAGCCGCCGCGAGGATTCTGGATGTGCTCGAAGCAGCGGTTCCGTGAAACGCTGCCGGGAACTGATGCCGATCAGGGCGTAAAATATTTCCTTCCGGAGGGAACCATGCCCCCGTTCGACCCCTCGCCCCTATTCGCTCCCTTCACCATCAAAGGCATCACTCTGCCCAATCGCTTCGTCATGCCAGGCATGCAGCGCATGTGGTGCGACAACGGCACGCCGCTTGCGCGGCTGGCCGATTATTATCGCGAGCGCGTCGAAGGCGGAGTGGGTCTGATCATCACCGAGTCCTGCGCGGTCGACCATCCTTCTGCTACCCAGACGCCCGTCTTCTGCCGCATCACCGATGCCACTATGGACGCATGGGCACGCTGCTTTCATGCCGTTAACAGCGCCGGCGGCCGCATGCTCCTGCAGTTATGGCACGAAGGAGCTATTCGCAAGGAAGGCGGCGATGGACCGTATTCGCAATATCCCACTTTGAGTCCATCGGGGCTGGCCCATGCCGGCAAGCGCAACGGCCGCGCCGCAACCTTGGAAGAGATGGAAGACATCAAGGCGGCGTTCGTGAAGGGCGCGCTGGCCGCACAGCAAATCGGCGCGTGCGGAGTTGAAGTCCACGCCTGCCATGGCTATCTGCTCGATCAATTCCTGTGGGCCGAAACCAATCGCCGCACCGATGGCTATGGGGGCGACGATATGGCCGCCCGGGTGCGTTTTCCAGCCGAAATTGTCCGCGCGATCCGCCTCGCCGTTGGTCCGGACTTCCTCATCTCCTTCCGTTTTTCGCAGTGGAAGGAAGTCGACTATCACGCAAGAATTGCGCCGGCTCCGCGGGATTTGAAAATCCTGCTCGATCGTGTGCGCGCGGCCGGCGCCGACATCTTTCATGCCTCGGCCCGCTACTTCTGGGTGCCGGAGTGGGAAGGATCGGATTGGGGAATCGCGGGCTGGACCAAGTCGATGACGGATGCGCCCGTGATCGCGGTGGGCAGCGTCGGCCTCGACACCGACGTAATGGATAACTTCTTCGGCAAGGAGGCCAACTCCACCGGCGAGGCCGGCTTGCGCGAATTGCTCCGCCGTTTCCAAAATGGCGAATTCGATCTGATTTCCGTCGGCAGGGGTCAGATCGGCGATCCTCATTGGGTGAAAAAGCTGCGCGAAGGGCGCTTCGCCGAGGTCCGCATGTTCACGAAAAAGGATTTGCTGGGAGATTTGGAACTGGATGGCGTCGTGAGTGAGGCTCACGCCGGCGAAGTGGGGCAGGCGCTTTCGCCTGCCAATCCCCTCACGCTTCCGACTTCTTCTTGATTTTGATATCGAGCCGCTTGATTTTCTGATTCAGCGTGGAAAGCGGCACGTGCAAGCTCTCGGCGGCCTCCGTCTGGCTCCAGTTAAACTGCTCGAGGCGCTCGAGAATCACCCGCCGCTCGAAATCGTTCACAATCTCAAACAGCGATGCGTCCGCCGGCAGCGGCGCGCCGTCGTTGCGGTTCAGGCGGATTCCGTTGGCCTGCAGTAGCGGATCGGGCAGCACCCCGATCGGCACCGAAGGCTCGGTCGCCAGCACCACGGCGCGCTCCACCACGTTTTCGAGTTCGCGCACGTTGCCCGGCCACGTGTACTCCATCAGCGCCTGCATCGCTTCGGGCTCGAAGCGCAGCGTCGAGCGGCGCGTGTTCGGATCGAGAAACTTCCCGTTCTCCTGGCAGTAGTGATTGAAAAAGTGTTCCACCAGCAGCGGAATATCTTCCTTGCGTTCGCGCAGCGGTGGTAGGTTGACATTGATCACGTTCAGCCGGTAGTACAGGTCTTCGCGGAACTTGCCTTCCCGCACTAACTGATACAGATCGGCGTTGGTTGCCGCCAGGATGCGGACGTCGACGCGGATGGGATCGTTGCTGCCGAGCGGCGTGAACTCTTTTTCCTGTAGAACGCGCAGCAGCTTGATCTGCGTCTCGGCCCCGATGGTGCCAATCTCATCGAAGAAGATCGTGCCCCGGTCCGCCACCTCGAAGTAGCCTTTCTTCGATTGAATGGCGCTGGTGAAGGCGCCTTTCACGTGGCCGAACAGCGTCGATTCGAGCAGTTCCGGCGGCAACGAACCGCTGTTCACCGCGACGAACATATGATCGGCGCGCGAGGAATTGTTATGGATCGCCTTGGCCACCAGTTCCTTCCCGGTGCCGGTTTCGCCGGTAATCAGAATGGTGGTGGAGCGGCTGGTAGCCACCTGCGCCACCAGGTCCAGCATCTTCACCATGCGCTCACTCTTGCCGATGATGCTGGGGAAGCTGTAGCGCTGCTTGAGCGCGCGCTTGAGGAGGGTGTTCTCCGATTCCAGCCGCCGGGCCGCGATCATTCGCTGGATTTCGAGCAGCAGCTTTTCGTTGTCCCAAGGCTTGGAAAAATAGTCGTTGGCGCCGCGCTTGAGGGCGTTCACGGCGGCCTCCACCGAGCCATACGCCGTAATCATGAAGACGGGCGTTTCGCGGTCGCGCTCGCGCACCTCCTCAAGCACTTCCATGCCGGAACGGTCCGGCATCATCAGGTCGAGCAGCACCAGGTCGTAACCGCGGGTCTCCAGTTTGTGCAGACCTTCGAGCGCGTTTCCGGCCAGATCCACTTCGTAGCCTTCGCTGCCGAGCAGCATTTCCAGGCCTTCGCGGATATCGGCTTCGTCGTCAATAACCAGGATCCGGCCTTTTGGGCCGGCGCTTACTGAGGTGGCAATCATCTCTACCGCAATGCTATCAGGCGGCGCTTACGGGCCTTTCAAGCAGCGCCCGGTTCGGATCGTCCGTCACCGCGCGTGGCGCTTCTCCAGTGGCGCGCTGCGGCGTTTCTGCAGTGGCGCGTTGCGGCGCTTCTTTGGTGGCGCGCTGCGCCACGGGAAGCTCGATCCGGAAGCGTGCTCCGCCGGCCGGCCGGTTGGACACTTCAATCGAGCCGCCGTGCTCCTGAATGATTCCGTACGTCACCGAAAGGCCCAGGCCCGTTCCCTTGCGCGCGGCTTTGGTCGTAAAGAACGGATCGTAAATGCGGTGCAGATGTTCCGGAGCGATACCGGTGCCCGTATCCGCTACTTCCGCCTTCACGCTGCCCTGATCCAGCCAGGTGCGAACCTCTAGTGTACCGCTCCCCTGCATGGCGTCACGCGCGTTGAGGAACAGGTTCAGGAACACCTGCTGCAGCTTGCCCGTGTTGCCCTGCACGGCGGGCAGCGCCGCATCCAGGCTGGTTTTCACCTGAATTCCGGCCTTCTGAAGCTGGTGTTCCAGCAGCGAAAGCGTCTCGGTAATGGTGCGGTTCAAGTTCACTTCGCCGAAGGAAGTCGTGGAAGTGCGCGAAAAATTGAGCAGCGAATTGACAATCTCGCTCGCGCGGAAGGTCTGCTTGGCGATCTTGTCGAGGATCATCGATTTTTGCGTGTCTTCGGCGACCTGTTTCGCCAGCATCTGCGCATAGGTGGAAATCACGGCCAGCGGCGTATTCACCTCGTGCGCCACCCCGGCCGCCAGCAGGCCGATGCTGCTGAGTTTATCGGCTTGCACCAGCCGCTGCTCGAGTTCGGCCCGGTCAGTCACATCGTCGAAGATGATCAACCGGCCGATCTGTTCCTGCTCTTTAGAGACCAACGGCGCGATCGCCAGGTTCAAAATCGCCTCTCTGGGCGCCGCGTCGTTGCCATTTCCGTTCGAGGGCGCCCGCGGCGTCTTCAGCACGAACTTATAGATATTGTGAATTCCGGTCTCGCCGCGCACCCGGTCGAATTCGCCCACCAGGTCTGCCGGCAGCAAATCGGACAGGCGCTTGCCCACGGCGGCGGCGCGATGGATGCCCGTGAGCTGCTCCATCTGCGTGTTCCAGCTTTCCACGCGGTCGTCCAGGTCGGCCGCCAGAATGCCCACGTTGATTGACTCGACAATGTTCTCGCTGAACTCTTTGAGCCGCTCGTATTCTTCCACCTTGCGTTGCAGCGAGCGGTAAAGACTGGCGTTTTCAATCGCGATGCCGACATATCCCGCCAGCGTCACCAGCAGCTCCACATCCACCGTGGAAAGGTAATCGCCATCCACGGTCCGGCTCACTCCCATGTAGGCGATGGTGCGGCCGCGCACGGTGCAGGGCAGGTAATAAGTCAGATCGAGATCGGCGATCGTGCGCCGCACCGAGGCCGGCCAGGAGCGCGAAACCGCGTCGAGCTGATGCCGCGTCCGCTCAAAAAAGAGATACGGCTCCGGAAGTTTCCAGTGCAGGAAGCTCAGGTCCAACTCGTAATCCACATGCTGCAGGCGCGGGTTCGGCCCGATGCACTTCTTCAAGCGGAAACCGGAAGCGGCCGGCTCCTCCGTCAGAAAGAACGCCAAATGCCGGATCGCCAGCGTATGCAGCAGCCGCTCGCCCACCGAAGCCAGCATGGCATCCAAGTCCGTTTCCGAACTCAGTTCGCGCGCAAATTCGATCAAAGTCCGGCGGTAATCGTACTGGTCGCGGTAGAAAAACTTATCCAGCCGTTCCTGGATCCAGTTGCGAATCGGCTGGAACAGGAAGGCCGTAATCAGCATTACCGTGATCAACCCGGTATTGCCCAGATCCTTGAAGTTCTTCTGTACCAGGCTGCCCAGCGAGAAGACAATGCCGTAGAATGCCGCCAGGACACACACGGTAGCCAGCGTATAGGCGTAGCCGCGGCGGAACAGGATATCGACGTCCATCAGGCGATAGCGCATGATGGCATATGCCAGCGTCAGCGGGATCAACGCCAGCGAAAGCACCGACATTTTGAGGTACTCATTCGGCGTCGCGCCCAACGCGTACGGGACAACATATAAGACCGTGAACGGCAGGATGCCGCAGAGCGTACCGTTCCGCAGCCACTTCAACTGCTGCCGCACAATCGGGTCGTCCATTTTGCCGTACCGGAACGACAAAACGATGCCGCCGATCAGGTACGGTACCGTGCAAAGCACCACCCAAACGCGGTCGAGCGCCCAGCGTACTTCCACCAGCGGAAAGGAGACCGACAGGATACCGGACGCGAATCCCAGGTATGCCGCAAACAGCGCCGCCGCCGGCGCATAAAAAAACAGCGCCTTCACCCGGCGCGCGGGCCCGCCGGCCGGTTCGGGAAAGGTCAGGCAGAAGTGCAGAAAAATGGCGGGCGCGGCCAGCCCGGCGGCCAGATTGCCGAAGTAGATCACCTTGTCGAAGCCGTTCAACTGGCCCGTGTAATGGAAACAGAAGAAGACAAAGGAAGCCAGGCACAGGGTGTAAAAGTGCATGGCCTTGTGCGCCGTGCCCCGCCGGAAATAAACAAAAAGACCGATGAGCAGGTACGCGCCGCCTACCAGGTACTCATATAACAGCGCCTTGTCGAACGGAACCTCGCCAATGATGACGTACGCTTCGAGCTCCACGCCGCCACGGGAAACATAATAGTCGGCTTTTTTCCACGGCCCTAGATTGGCCAGCACCTTAGTGGCATCCAGGGCCTTCTGAATGGGAACTCCGTCGATCAGTTTCAGCCGGTCGCCCGGGTGCAAACCCGCTTTTGCGCCAGGGCTGCCCGCCGGAACCGAAAGCGCTTCCACGCCGCCGTGCTGGTCCACCCAGATGATGCCGTCTTCGGGAAGGTGGAAGCGGCGCAGTTGCTGAAAGTTCATCAAAGCCGCGCCTGCCGCGGCAATGGTCAGCAGCGTGAAAATGGCGGTCGAAAGCTGGAACTTCAGTTCCTGAAACATGGCGCCGCAAAGTGGAGTTCAGCGAGACATCGGGCGTTCCGCGCCCTTCCGGAAGCCTTCCCGGCTCCTCCGAAGCACGTTTGGGGCCGGGTATCCGGCCCGTTCCTCTGTCCAGATTACCCGTTTTTTCTATTACTTACAATCTCACTGGCGATTTCTTATCCGCTTTTTGGGAAACTGCGCTACCGGGAAGTGTAGTGCGCTTCCTCACCCTTCCACGATCCGTAAATGTGTGAACAGCAAACACCTTCCGGCCGGGCGAATTACCGCGCATAGGACTAACGGTACCATACGATGTAGAATGCGCTTGCTGTACACTGAAGGAACGGTGAGGTAACGTTCCTCCACCGTAAGCGCTTCTAACGCCACCGATCCAATGGCTCGTCTGTCAAACTGGAAAATTCCGGCGGTACTCAAAGCGAGTCTCTTCGGCGTGGTGTCTTGCCTTTTGCTGGCGGCGGCCGATCCTCAGACCGGCGGAGAACCGGCTGCTACTGTCCCGCAGAAGGATGCCCAGACGCAGCCCGCCGATACCGTCGCCAAGCCCCCAACCCCCCGGCCCGATTCCAATAGCCCGGTCCCCGGTCTGCCCGCAATCGACCCGTTGAAAAACGCCAAAACGAATTCGTTGGGCGAGAAGATTGTGGGCGGCAGCCCCATTACCGACAACGCCTACGTGGTGGGAGCAGAGGACGTCCTCGCTGTTTCGGTTTGGCACGAGCAGGAATTGAGCCGGCCCGTCATCGTCCGCCCCGATGGGAAAATCACCCTCCCTTTAGTGGGAGAAATCACCGCCGCGGGCCTGACGTTACCGCAACTCACCGCTGTAATCACTGCGGGCCTAAAGAAATTCCTGCTTTCTCCCGAAGTATCAGTATCTGTTCAAGCAGTGAACAGCAAAAAGTACTATATCCAAGGAGAGGTGCTCCGGCCCGGTGCTTACCCGTTAGTGGTGCCGACCACCGTTATGGAAGGTTTAGCCAATGCCGGCGGTTTTCGCGATTTCGCCAATCTGCGGAAAATCACCATATTGCGAGGAACCGAGCGATTGCGGTTCAACTATAAAGAGGTACGGTCCGGGAAGCATCTCGAGCAGAACATTCTGCTGCAGCCCGGGGATCAGATTATCGTTCCGTAACCGGTTCCCGCGATTGAGGTCTTTATGACTGAAGCTCCGGATACTTACGTCAGTGTCTCCCGGCGCCCGCCGGATGTCGAGGATTACATCGATATGCTGCGGCGCTATCGCTCGTGGATACTGGCGCCCACATTCGCCGGGTTAGTGCTGGCGGTGGTAGCGGCGTTCTTGTGGCCGGATAGCTACATCTCCACGGCGGTTATGCGGATCACCCCGCAGCAGGTGCCGCAAAGCTTAGTACCCAGCGCCATTAACTCGCAAATGAATGAGCGCCTCACCCAGATGGAAACCGAGATTCTGAGCCGCACCAGCCTTTCGGAACTGATCCAGCGCCCTTCCTTGAATCTCTACCCGAAAGAGCGGCAGCGGATGCCGCTCGACGATGTTGTCGAGCAGATGCGCAACGATATCAAAATCGCCCTGATGGATAATGGCCCGCCCACGCCGGGGCGAATGGCCGCGGCTTTCGCCATTCAGTACAAGTACACGGATAAGTACAAGGCTCAGGCCGTCGTGCGAGAGCTGGTGAGTAAGTTCACCGAGCAGAACAGCAGGGTGTTGCGGGACGAATCGAGTCTGACTACCAGCTTCCTCAACGATGAGTACAACGCCGCCAAGCAGAAGATGGATGCGCTCGATGCCGAAATCACCAGGTTCAAAACCGAGAACCAGGGACATCTTCCCGAACAATACCAATCCAACCTGGCGACGCTTACCTCGCTGCAGCAGCAGTTGGGAGCTCTAAACGAAGCCCTCAACCGCAACCAGGAAGAGAAGATGATCATGGCCACCCAACTGCAGAACTACAAGACGCAGTTGGATTACTACAATACCAACCTGCAAGAGGCGCCGGGATCCAGCCAGTCGGTACGCAATGAGCGGCTGGTGAACCTGGACCGGATGATTACCGAAGCCAAAGCGACACTGGCGGCGTCGCGCCAGATCTATACCGAGGACTACCCCGATATCAAAAATCTCGAAGCCCGCATTGCCATGCTCGAAAAAGATCGCGCCGGCATGGAAAAGCAGGAGACCTCCAAGCAGGCTGCGCCCGTCGGCGTCACCCCGGTCCTTAATCCCCAAGTGCAGCGGGCCATCGAAGATACCAAAAGCGCCATGGCCGTGCTGCAAACTCAGTTGAAGGCGAAAGATCTCGAGATCGAAGAAAAAAAGCGGCAGGAAGCCGAGATCAATAAAGAGATTGCGGGCTACCAGGCCCGGATCCAATCGAGCCCCATCAGCGATCAGAAATACGAAGCGTTGCTCCGGGATTATCAGATCGCCAAAGACGATTTCGATAGCAAAGCCAAGCGGCGGGAGATTTCCGAAACTTCGCAAAACCTGGAAGAGCGGAAAGCCGGTGAAAATCTGGAAGTACTCGATCCCGCTTCGCTGCCGGAAAAGCCCTCCGAGCCGAAGCGGCTGGCCATCGTGGGGATGGGAGCGGCCGCGGGCCTGATCTTCGGCATCGTGCTCGCCGGCGTCAAGGAGATGAAGAATACTTCGCTTAAGAACCTGAAGGACGTGCGGGCGTACACGAACCTTCCGGTATTGAGCAGCATTCCGCTGCTCGAAAACGCGCTGCTGGTCCGGCGAAAGCGGCGCCTGTTCTGGCTGGCCTGGTCGGCTGCCATCATTATCGGCACCGCAGTGATGAGTGGATCGATGTTCTATTACTATTCCAACCGCACCTAGCACTCTCCTGGAGATCTCATGAGCCGTGTACACGAAGCATTGCGCCGGGTCGAAGCAGGGATTCCGGCGCATCCGGAACCGCCGCCCGCGCCTGACGCCCTCGAACCGGAGAGCGCCCCGCATGAGAAAGCCATCCCGGCGCACAATGGTGGCCCGCTAAACGGTACAAAGGCAACCGCCGCCGTTGCTGCCCGCATGGCCCTCCACCGCGAGATGTTGCCCGCGGCCAAGGTGCTGGCATACCAGCCCGCCCCGGAATCGCACCTGCTCGATCTCGAAAACTCGCTGGAAACTCCCGCCGAGGAATTCCGCACCCTGCGCACCCGCCTGAATCATCTGCAAACCCTGCAGCCCTTGCACACCGTCGTGGTAACCAGCCCCTCGCCCGCGGAGGGCAAGACGTTTACCGCCGTGAACCTTGCCATCGCGCAGGCGCAACTGGCCGAGCGCTCGGTGCTGATGGGCGATTTCGATCTCCGCCGCCCCGTGGTTCATAACCTCTTTCAGATCGATCGCGCCCCCGGCCTGACCGATTATCTGCAGGGCGAATGCGAATTTTCCGACGCCCTGCGCCGGATCGACGGGCTGAACCTCTACGTTTTGCCGGCGGGCACGGCGGTGAAAAACCCGCTGGAAATTCTCAACACGCGCCAAGCCAAGCTGCTGTTTGAAGAACTGCCGCGCATCTTCGATTGGGCGATCTTCGATACGCCGCCGCTGCTGTTCAGCGCCGATGCCAACCTGCTGGCCACCCTGGCCGATGGCACCATCCTGGTCGTTAAGATCGGTTCGACCACCTTTGACAACGTGACCCGCGCTATGCAGTCCCTGTGCGAGAACAATGTGCTGGGCATCGTCGCCAACGGCGCCCGTGCCTCGGAGTTGTACAGCAAGTACACCTATTATTATTCGAAAGCGGAAGCCGAGTAGTTAGCCTCGGCTGAATCCAGCACGACTACGAACCAATGGCCTGCATGGAGAACCATCCCGCCAACCGGGGCGCTCGCGAGCCGCATACAAGCCCCTGCCCAGCCACCAATCGTCGTACTCGGGCGCTCGCAAATCGTAGTTAAGCGCGTTGGGCCGTGGTCACGCCTACACCAATACCGTGAAGGTGGCTTCCGTGCGTTCGACCGGGCGGTAGAGGGTATCGCGTTCCACCGGTTCGCGGCCGGCTTTGCGGATCAGTTGGAGGAGTTCGGCGCGGCGGAGTCCTTGCCTGGTGGTGGCGCCGGCATCGTGGTAGATGTGCTCCTCCACAATGGTGCCATCGATATCGTCGGCGCCGAAGCGGAGGGCGATCTGCGCCACTTTGGGCGTCATCATCACCCAGTAGGCCTTGATGTGCGGAATATTATCGAGCATCAGGCGCGAAACGGCGATATTTTTGATGTCGTCGAAGCCGGTGGTTTTCCCGACGTGATGGAGGGCGGTGTTATCGGGGTGAAAGGCCAGCGGGATGAAAGTCACAAAACCGTGCGTCTCATCCTGTAATTCCCTCAGGCGGACGAGGTGATCCACGCGGTCCATTTCGTTTTCGATGTGGCCGTAGAGCATGGTGCAGTTGGAGCGCAGGCCCAACTGGTGCGCGGTGCGGGCGGTTTCGAGCCACTCGTTGCCATCGATCTTGTGATCGCAGATGATGCGGCGCACCCCCTCGTTGAAGATTTCCGCGCCGCCGCCCGGTAGCGAATCCATGCCGGCGTCGCGCAGGCGCTCGAGGGTTTCGCGAATCGGAATTTTCGCGCGGCGCGCCAGATACGCGATCTCCACCATGGTGAACGCCTTCAAGTGGACTTGCGGAAAGCGCCGCTTCAGACCGCGGAGCATTTCGCAATACCAATCGAGTGTCAATTCGGGATGCAGGCCGCCCACGATGTGGAACTCCGTGACGGCTTCGCTCCACCCTTCGCCGGCGCGATGCCAGACCTCTTCGAGCGACATGGTGTACGCTTTGGGATCGCGCACGCGCTTGCCGAACGCGCACAGCCGGCAACTGGCCACGCACACATCTGTCGGATTGATGTGGCGGTTCACGTTGAAATAAGTTTTGTCGCCGTGCAGGCGTTCCCGGACGAGATTGGCCAGGTACCCAAGCGCGAGGATATCGGAGGTGCGATAGAGCGCTACGCCGTCTTCGAACGAGAGGCGCTCGCCGCTTTCGACTTTGCTGCGAATGGGAACGAGGCGGGGGTCTTCAAAGACAGGTTGCGGCATGTGCGGCTCCACTCAAGCGCTTGGTTTTAAAGGAAAATGTCGGCTGCCTGAAGAAAAGGATAACACGCTGTCGACGGCTTCCTGGCAGTCCGCCCAGAGGCGTCCGGTCAAAGCCTATGCCGCCGGCCCGCCATCACGCCGATCCCCTGTTCAGCAAGATATCCGCCGCCCAAAACAAAAAAAACAGCACGCTCACATACCCGTTCATGGTGAAGAATGCCGCGTTGACGCGGGAAAAGTCGTGCGGCTTGACGAGGCTGTGTTCATAAATCAGCAGGGCGACAATGGCGGCTACTCCCGCCAGCGCCAGCGGTCCCAAATGAAGATCGCGGACCAGCGCGAGCAGGCAGAGAACCATCAGCAGGTGCAGGCCGCGGGCCACCAGCAGGGCGCCCGCGAGTCCCAGGCGGCGGGGGAGGCTGAAGAGACCTTCGCGGCCGTCGAACTCATAATCCTGGCAGGAGTAGATGATGTCGAACCCGGCGGTCCAAAAGGTGACGGCGGCGGTGAGCCAGAGGATGCGCGGGTCAAGCGACCCGCGAATAGCAATCCAGGCGGCCGCCGGCGCGATCCCCAGGCTGAAACCCAGCACCAGGTGTGAAGACGAGGTGAACCGTTTGGTGAAGGAATAAAAGAAGACGATTGCCAGGGCGACAGGGGCTAGCCGCAGGCATAGCGAGTTCAGCGCCGCGGCCGCGGCAAGGAACACCACGCACGATGCCACCACGAACATCCAGGTGAAGCCGCGGCTGAGCAGGCCGGTGGGCAAATGGCGCATGCGCGTGCGGGGATTGCGGGAATCGATTTCGGCGTCCACCAGGCGGTTGAATGCCATGGCCGCGGAACGGGCGCCTACCATGGCTAGGCAGATCCAGACCAGCTTCCAGGCGGCCGCCGCCCAATGGCCGCCCCCCTCGCGAACCGCCAGCAACGCTCCGGTAAGAGCGAAGGGAAGAGCGAAGATGGAATGCTCGAACTTGATCATTTCAAGCGTCAGGCGAATTCGTTTCGAGAGCATTTCCGCGGGCCGCCACTATTTTAACTTGGGGGATCGTGTTAATTTGGGCATGGACGAGATGCTCGAATCCTTCGCGTTGTCCGACCGCGGCTGTGTGCGGGGCAACAATGAAGACTATTGCCTGGTGCGGCCCGAGATCGGCCTGTATGCGCTGGCGGATGGAATGGGAGGCGCGCGAGCGGGCGAACGGGCGTCCAAGCTGGCGGTAGAGACAGTAGAGCAAGTGGTGGATAGCTCGCGCCAGCGCGATTCGCAGGCGCTCTTGCGCGCCGTGGAAGAAGCCAACCAGCGGGTGCTCGACGCTTCGCATAGCGATCCAAACCTGGAAGGGATGGGCACGACGCTGGTGGTGGCGCTCGAAACCGGAGACCGGCTGGATATCGCGAGCGTGGGGGATAGCCGCGCGTACCTGCTTGACGACGAAGGCTTTCGCGCGATCACCGACGACCAGACATGGGTTAACGAAGTGGGCCGGCCGCTGGGATTGGATGAGAACAGCCTGCGCCATCACCCCATGCGGCATGTGCTGACGATGGCGATCGGGGCGGCATCGCCGTTAACGGTGAACTACTATTCCGTGGCTCTGAAGGATCGGGCGCTGGTGCTGATGTGCAGCGACGGTCTGCACGGAGTGGTGGAAGGCCGCGAATTGGAGCAGATTCTGCGGGCCAGCCAGGATGGCGGATCGCTGGAGGATAGTTGCCGGCGGCTGATTGAGGCGGCCAAACAGGCCGGCGGCCCCGATAACATTACGGCCGTATTGTTGCGGAAGGCGGCATAACGGGCTGGCAAAGAAATCACAGAAGGGCTGAAGCCCGGCGCGAATCGTGAAACTTCATTGGGCCGCGGCGGCACTGGGCGTGGTGCTGGCCTCCACGGCGACGGCTCAAGTCGCCATTCTGAAAATTCAGGTGCTCGAAGGAGACGGCGGCATCTACGCGCCGGCATCGAAGATCGCCCGGCCGCTGGTGGTCGAGGTTACCGACGATAGCGGCCGGCCGGTCGCGGGCGCGGCCGTGAGCTTCCACCTGCCGGAGAACGGGCCGGGCGGCACGTTCGCCAACGGCTTGCGAACCGATGTAGCCGTTACCGATGAGCACGGGCGGGCTGTGGCGCATGCGCTTGTTCTTAACCGCGTTCCGGGCGAATTGCCGATCCGCATCATCGCGACCAAGGAACAAGCCACGGCGGGAACGCTGGCGCTGGCCACCATTGGCGATCCGGCGCTGGCTAAAGAGACGCGGAAGACCGGCGAAGGTGGAACCAAGGCCACGGCGGTTGGCTATGGCCCGCGCGACATCTCGCCTGGGCCGGGCCATGGGCATAAGAAGCTGATCGTGATTCTGGGCGCCGTGGCGGCGGGTGCGGCTTCCGGCATGCTGCTCCGCGCGGAAGAGTCGAAATCGGGTTCGACGGCGTCCGGCCCGCAAACCACGGCCACTCCGCCCACCATCGGCTCCCCAACGGTTTCCATCGGCAAACCATGAGGCGGATTTTCCTATTAGCGTGGCTGTGCGCGGCGATCGTGCCGCTGGCGCGCGCGCAATTTGCCTTCTCGCTGGTGAACGGAAGCGGCGTGACACCTCTGGGATCCACATACAGTTTCGGCAACGTTCCGCCGGGCGTAACGGTCTCTGTCTCGCTCCAGATTCAGAACACCTCCGCAGCGGCCGCGAAGCTCAGCTTGCTGGCTCTGGATGGTCCGCCCGCCTTCACGATTTCGTCGGCCCCTGCGGTGGGGACTGTATTCAACCCGCAGCAAACCGCTACGTTCACCGTGAGTTTCGCGGCAAACGTGAATGGCGGGTACAGCGCGTTTCTGCTTGCGGACGGAGTGACCGCGATCCTGACGGCCGCGGTAGTCCCAGGTTTGAGCTACCAGGTCGCAACCGCCGCGGGAATGCAAAATCTGGGGGCGGCGCCGGCCATCGATTTTGGTACGGTGGGTCTGGGCGCTACCGGTACGGTGCAATTCACAGCCACCAACCGGACGGCACAGCCATTGAAGGTGCCGGCGATCAGCGTTACGGGTAGCGATTTCAGCCTGCTCGACAACTCGATTTCGGGCGCCACTGTGCAGCCGGGCGCGCAAATCACTTTCAGCGTGCAGTTTCAGCCCTCGGCCGCGGGAACCCGCTCGGGAACGATCACGATCGGCACGAACTCGTACGCCCTCACCGGAACCGGTGTCGTCGCCACGATGCCCCAGCCGCACGTCAATATTCTGCTGTCGCAGGCGCAAAGCGCGCAGCAGGGGACGGTCACGGTGACGTTCGATTCGCCGGCGGCGATCGGCGGCAGCGGCTCTCTGGCGCTCGCCTTCCAGCCGGCGGTTCCGGGCGCGGTGGATTCGGCGGTCGCTTTTGCTTCCGGCGGCCAGTCCATTCCCTTCACTTTCGCGGCCGGAGACGTTCAGGCCAGCTTTGGGGGGAGCCATAGCGCGGGATTTCAGACGGGCACGACGGCGGGTTCGATTCAGTTTACGGCCCAAATCGGCAGCCAGTCGGACCAGCAGGCGGTGACCATCGCTCCGGCCACCGTCTCCTTCACGGGCATCGAGGCCAACCGGTATAGCGGAAGTGTGGTGGTCCAAATTACCGGCTACGATAATACCCGCAGCGCCGGGCCGCTCTCCTTCGCCTTCTACGATGCCGCGGGCAACACGATCGCGCCGGGAGCCATCTCCGTGAATGCTACCGCGGCTTTCGCGCAGTACTTCAGCACATCGCAGGGCGGGGGATTTTCGCTTAGCGCGACCTTCCCGGTGACCGGCGACGCATCGGAAATCACCTACGTGCAAGCGGCGTTTTCCAATTCGGCAGGCATATCCACCACGGCGAAGACTTCTCTTCAGTAGCCAAGCTACCGCAGGGTGACCACCGTGGCGCCCCATCCGCCGGCTTCCGCGGGAGCGTCACGATAGTCCACGACGAAGCTCGTGCGCGCCAGAACCGCCCGCACGATTTCCCGCTGCGCGCCGATGCCGCGGCCGTGAATAATGCGGAGCGCCTTGAAGCCCAGGCGGTGCGCCTCCGCCAGGTATTCTTCCACAACGGCTTTCACGTCCCGCGCCGGGACCGTGTGCAGATCGAAGACGCCGGTGATCGGAATGCGGAACGGTTCTTCGAGATCGTCGTCCAAAATCGCTCCCCAAAAATCGGAAAAGCCCGGCCAGCCGAAGCTGCCCGGGCCTCCTAGTTCCTGCGCGCACCTGATGTTAAGCGACCTGCTGCGAACGGTATTGATTCATGATCGCTTCCATCTGGTCTTTTAAGCGGAGTTTCAGTTTCTTTAATCGCGTTTCTTCCATCTGCTGATCGTAAGTCAAATGGGCACGGGATTCCAGGTCTTCGAGCTCCCGGGCGTAGCGCGAGTGCTCCCCGGCGAGCGCGCGAAACTCCTCGTTGGTTTCCATCAGATGCGCTTTCAACTCTTCCTGTGCGTTCCGTTCCATAGTGAGGCAATTCCTCCTATGAGGTTGCCACGCCGAGTCGTGGTTCGGAATCAGGCTCGGTGGGTAATCTCGTGGTTCATTTGTGCGTAGGCGGTCTCACCGCCTACTCGAACATTAACATGAATGAAACTTCAGAACAATAGCCGGCTCGGATGGATTCCGGTAATAGTCTGGTCTACTGCCAACTTCCTGAAAACCCAGCAGTTTATAAAACAGGCGGGCGGTACTATTGGAGGGGCGCACCTCCAGGAAAACGTCGCCCCTGGCGCGCTTCAGCCAATCCCTCAGCAGCGCCTTTCCGATTCCCTGGCGGCGGAATTCGGGTGCTACGGCGAGATCCAGCAACTCGTGTTCACGCGGAGCCAGTGTACGGCCCACCAGAAAACCCGCCACGCGCGCGCCTTCGGCGGCCACGCGCAGATCGTAATTCAGGTACGAGACAGGATCCCAGCCGGCGCTTTGCGGGCTGGCGGCCTGAATGGCCCGGATTTCCGCCACGTCGCGCGGTTCGCCCGGCCGGATGACTAGCATATATTACCTTATGATGCTGCGAGCGTGGATGGCTGTGGCGCTATTCTTTCTGAAGCCGCCGTTCTGGGACGCCCGTCCACCGGAAAAGTGGTCCGACCTGGAAGTCGGCGAGATGCTGCACGATAGCCCCTGGGCGCAAACCATCGGGCCGCCGCCCCTGGTGGCAGTGTATCTGGCGACCGCTGCTCCGGCAGCTCTGGCGGAAGCGGAGGAGCGGGTAAGGGGGATCGCTCCGGGCGGCCCAAACGCCACTTTGGATTTCGATTACAACGACTATCTGCGCCAGCATCGTGACGATGCACTGATCCTAGCCGTTACGTACCCGCGCGGTAGCAGTTTCGGCGCCGAACGGCAGCAGCAGCGAATGGAAGAAACGGCCGCCATGCAGACCGGCTCGCGCACGTATCCGATTCTGGGCTATTTCCCTCCGACGAAAGAAGATCCTGTCCTCCGGCTGGCGTTTCCGCGGCGGGTCCAGCTATCGGGCAAGACGGTCGTTTTCCGCCTGTATCTGCCGGGTTTGCCGTTTCCGGAGCGCGAAGTCCTGTTTAAACTGAAAGACCTGATATGGCGCGGGCGGCTGGAAATGTGAAGCGCTTGTTCGCGCGGCCTTAGAATTTCGGCGCGTAATAGCCTTTGCGGGCTTGTACAATCAGGTCCTTCCGGCCTTTCACGCGCAGTTCCACCGTGTGGTAGAGGCCATCCGTTTTAAGAGGATCCGGCCGGTAGAATATGTTGTACTGGTGTCGCAACTCGTTGGCGATGTTTTCGAACGATTGCGCCAGGTCTTCCACTTTAAACGGGAAAAACGCGTGGCCGCCGGTCTCGGCCGTCAGGTACTTCAAAACCTTGTCGCCATCGGTTTCCGAATGCGTGATGTTGGTCGAAATGGCATAGATCACCACGTCGGCTTTCTGCGCCATTTCGAGGGCCTGGTCGCGGGTGTAGCGGCTCTGGTTATCCTCGCCATCGGTAAGAATCACCATGGCCCGCCGGAATTTGTGCTTGGGTTGATCCTGTTGCAGCTTGTCGCGGCAGGCGAAGTAGATGGCATCGTAGAAGGCGGTGCCGCCGCCCGGGCGCAGGCTCATCACGGCGTTATCGAGCTGGCGGGTATCGTCGATCAAATCGGAAACCAGTTCCGCTGAAGAATCGAAGCTCACCACCATGGCCTTGTCCACGCGCGGGTGCACGACGTTGTTGATGAATTCCGTTGCGGCTTCCTGCTCGAAACGGAAGCGGTCGCGAATGCTGCTGCTGGTATCGATCAGGACAGCCAGGCGGAGCGGCAGGTCGGATTCGGCCGTAAATTCCTGAATCGTTTGCAGCTTCTTGTTTTCGATCACCTCGAAATCGTCTTTGTTGAGATCGGTGATGAAGCGCCCTTTTTTGTCCGTCACCGTGAACAGCATGTTCACGCGGGTGACATCGACCAGAATGCGGGCCGGCTCCTGTTCGTCCGCGGGCGCCGCCTGCGCGGGTGGTTTGGGCGCAACCGGATCGGCGGCCCAAAGGGCGATTGCGCACGCGCCGGCCAGCCCCAGGAATCCCCAAAACTTCATCTCTCGATTATAGCTTTCAGGTACAAGCGTTTAGGGCGCGTGTTTCCACCATTCCGGCAGGGAGAGTCGCGCCGCTCAAGTTGAGCGGCCGTTATTTGGGGTTTGCGCTTTGAAATCAACAGCTTGGGCCTTTTCCCGGCGCTTATCTTTGAGTGGCTATTTGAGCGGCGGCGGGGACTTTGGGCAGCCGGTGCATCCTTGTACAATCAATAAATGGGTCAGGGGTCCCGCGCGAGCGGGAGGGGTTTTGTCAGGCAGTTTTGGGCTCTCATCGGAGCGACTTTCCTCGGTTTTCTGGGCATCGGAACCGTTCTTCCGCAACTGGGTCCGCACGTCCGTTTCGATCTTGGCGGTTCGGACCAGACGGTCGGACTGGTAATCGGCGTCTTCTCGTTTGTAGCTTTGGGCGCGCGCTTCTTCGCCGGTCCGCTGGCCGACCGGCGCGGGCGCAAGATCGCATTTCTGGTGGGCCTGTTTAGCTGCGCGTTGTCCGGCGTGGCGTACCTTCTGCCCATCGGGCTCGCGGGTCCATACCTGGGCCGCATCCTGCAAGGCGTGGGCGAGGCATGCCTGTACACCGGCGCGGCTACCTGGGCCATCGAATATGCCGGCCTCGATCGGGGTTCCCAGGCGCTCGGCTACGTGAGCAGCGGAATTTGGGGCGGCATTTCGGCGGGACCGATGGTGGGGCAGTGGTTGGGCACTTTCTCCCACGCCGCGTTTTTCCAAGTGACAGCCGCTCTGGTGGCCTTCGCCGTGGTGACACGCATTGGCGAGGATTACCGCCCGGTGCCGCACGAAACCACTCCTCGCAGCCTGATCGGCTCGCTCACCGTGCCGGGGGTCGCTATCGGTTTCGTGAATATTCATTATCCGGTGATCGCGGGTTTTCTGGTACTGCACCTGGCGCAGCACGGAAACTCCGGCCCGGCGGCCTTTTCGATGTACGCCCTCACCATGCTGCTCTCGCGCTTTTTCCTGGGGAGCCTGCCGGACCGCCTGCCGCCCGCGATTACTTACTTCGGCGGCATCGCCGGCATGGCCGTGGGCCTTGCGATTCTTGCTCCCGGACCGCGGCCGGCGATGGCGTTGTTGGGCGCGGGCATTCTGGGCTTCGGTTTTTCGTTCCCGTGGTCGTCCATCCTGGCCACTGTACTGAAACGCGTGCATCCGGGATCGCGCGGCTCGGCGGTGGGTGTGCTCAGCGCGTTCTATGACCTCTTTGTGGGAACCAGTTCCTTTGCCGCCGGAGCGGTGGCCGGCCACTGGGGCTACTCGGCTACGTTTGTGATGGCCGTGGTCGCTCTGGGCGGCGCGGCCCTGTTCGGGCGATTTGTTTTCGTGGCCCCGCGCGAAGAGATGGCCGAAGCCCTGGAGGTCAGCGCCCCATAAGGCGCTTCACGTTTTCTACATAAAGATCGCAGAAAGGACGGCGCAGGCCCTTGCCCGGAACTGGACCGTTCGCGGTGAATTCCAGATACCCGCGAGCCACGTTTTCGAATTTCGGCCATTGGGGCAGGCCCGGGCCATTCGGATTGCCGGATTTGGCGAAGTTCGTCCAGTATTGTTGGATGGCTTTCGAAGCTGGGTCGTCTCCCATCCTGCCGAACACGTACGGCACTTCAGCGCCGTGGACCGAGCCGAGCGACTCGCGTCCGCGCGCGGGCAGATCAAACTGATATTCGTAGGCTGTGTTGCCCGCGGCCGCGTGCCAGACCGACTGCGCGACCACCGGGCAGCGGTACATCGTATCGACCACCCACTGCGCCGCCGCTCCCCCATAGAGTGGATCCGGCTCCAGCGCGTCTTGGAAGTTGTAGAGATTCGCGGCCCGCTGCGCCAATGCGCCATACATCGCCTCCGCGGCTTTGGCCAGATCTCCAGGATTCGTATCGGGCGGTGTGCGCTCGCGGGCATTGTTCCCGATCAGCAGGGGAACCGGCAGCTCCTCTCCTTTTGCGTATACCTCGGCGGGCGGTTTGGGGAGGACCCACCCATCCACCACGATTCCATTTGCGGGTCCGATCGCCATCCGCGGCCCAGCCACCGACCTCAAAAGCGCTTCGGCCGGCATCTCCCGCAGCGCGGCGATGCTCGCGCCCAGTTTCTTCCCGGCTCGTTCCGCTTCCGCCAAATCCGGCGCATCCGAATATTCGACTGGACCCTCTTTCACTTTCATCACAGCGCCCAGAGCGGTCATCGAGAGGGTCAGCGCGTCGGGGTTCCGCGTCACGGTGCCGCTTTCTGCGATCACCCGTTGAAACAGGCCTTTGGCGAGCGGCGAAGTGGTCAGGACGTTGGCGTCCACGGCCCCGGCGGACTGGCCGAAGGCAGTCACGTTCTTCGCGTCGCCGCCGAATTTGGCGATGTTATCCCGCACCCATTCGAGCGCCAGAATCTGATCCATGAGGCCGTAATTGCCGGAAGAGTGGTGCGGCGATTCGCGCGTCAGTTCGGGATGCGCGAAGAAGCCGAAAACACCGAGGCGGTAATTGGCGGTTACAACTACGACACCATGGCGAGCGAGGCTTTGGCCATCGAAATTACCGGTGGAAGCAGTGCCTGCGTAGTTACCGCCGCCGTGAATCCAGAACATTACCGGCATCGGCGAATTCGGGGGCCACTGGGGCGTCCAAACATTGAGATACAGGCAATCTTCGCTGCTGCCTCGGAGCATGCTTCCGCCGGCGTTCTGTGCGCACGGAGAAGCATAGCTGGTGGCGTCGCGGGTGCCGCTCCACGGTTTTGCGGGGACGGGCGGGCGCCAGCGCAAGTTGCCCACAGGCGCTTCGGCGAATGGGATGCCTTTGAATACCGCCCCTCCGCCGTCCAAAAGACTGCCTCGCAATCTGCCGGTGGCGAGGGCAACTGTGGGAGAGTCCGCGGCCATAGCGGAAAGTGCTGCAGCGAGCAGGAGCCAGAACCCGCGCATACGTGTGCCTCCCGCAGTAGTATAATCCCGTAACCCAGGAGGTTCACCGTGCTCAATCGACTTCTGCTTGCCGGTGCACTGGCAGCCGCCGCGTTCGGCGCGAATGAACCGGCGCCCATTAACGATCTGCCCAACCCTTTCCGCACAGTGCGCGATTGGGCGCATCCTCCCAATGGCGCTCCCTGGGCCGCTGTGACCGCTGTCGAAGTCTCGCCCGATAGCAGCGTCTATGTGATCCACCGCTGTCACGAGAATTCCTGCATCGGCCGTACGGAGCCGCCAATTCTGAAATTCGATTCCTCCGGCAAACTGCTGCGGGCGTGGGGATCGGGAATGTTCGTGTTTCCGCACGGAGCGACGGTCGATCGCGAGGGCAATCTGTGGGTGACCGACGAGCAGATGAGCGATGGCAAGGGGATGCAGGTGTTCAAATTCAGCCCCGAAGGAAAAGTGCTGCTGACCCTGGGCAAGGCGGGCGTGGCCAGCGCCGAACCGGGTCTGTTCGATGAACCTACGGATGTGGCCATTGCCGCTAACGGCGATATCTTCGTGACGGAAGGCCACTCGGGACCGCGCCCGGGAAACGACCGCGTCTCGAAGTTTTCGAAGGATGGCAAGTTCATCAAGGCCTGGGGCAAGCGGGGCGACGGCTCTGGCGAATTCCATTCGCCGCACACCATTGCGATCGATTCGCGTGGGCGCTTGTTCATCGGCGACCGCGGCAACAACCGCATCGAAATCTATGACCAGGACGGCCGCTATCTCGATACGTGGCGCCAATGGGGGCGGCCGAGCGGGATTTTTATCGCTAAGGACGATACCATGTACGTCGCCGATTCCGAATCATGGGGCAAGGACGAGCCGGGCTGGAAAAAGGGCATTCGCATCGGCAGCGCAAAGGACGGCTCGGTGAGGTATTTCATCGAAGATATGGAATCGACCACCGAGGAACACAGCGGCGCGGAAGGGGTCGGCGTGGACGCCCAGGGCAATGTCTACGGCGCCGTAGTCCGCCGCAAGATGCTGGAAAAGCACGTCCGGCAGTAATTAGAATTGGGTGCTAGAGTCGCTCCAGTCTTCTGAGCCAGTCACTCAGTTCCAGTGGCAACGGTGACTCGACAGTAATCTCTTCGCCGCTGGATGGCTGGCGAAACCGGATGTGGCGGGCGTGCAGGAAATAGCGGCCGAGGGGTGGCAGGCCGGGAGGCTTGGCCGGCGCTCCGTACACAGTGTCGCCCACGATGGCGTGCCCGATGCTCGAAAGATGCACGCGAATCTGATGCGTCCGGCCTGTGCCGATGCGCGCTTCGAGCAGCGTAAAACGGTGGAACCGGCGCAGTACCCGGTATTCGGTCCAGGCGGCGCGGCCGTGTTTCAGCCGCGCGGTCATGCGGGTGCGGCGGATGGGATCGCGCGCAATCGGTTTGTCGATGCGCCCGCTTTCGGCCTTTACCGTGCCGTGCACCAGCGCGATGTAGACTTTTTCCACCTGGCGTGAGGAGAACTGAGCGGCGAGCGCGCGATGAGCGGCGTCGTTGCGGGCGACGAGCAGCACGCCGCTGGTGTAGCGGTCCAGGCGATGAACAATGCCGGGCCGGGCGGGGCCCGCTACGGAGGAAAGCGCCGGGTATCGGTTCACGAGCGCGTTCACCAGGGTGCCTTCGCTAATGCCGGCGCCTTGATGTACCACCATACCGGCCGGTTTATCGATGGCGATCACATCGGCATCTTCGTACAGAATCGCCAGGGGAATCGCCTGGGGTACAGGGGTCGGGGGCGGGGAAGCCGCGGGCTCCGCCTCGATGGCATCTCCCGGTCGCACCGCATAGGAGGCGCGCGCCTCGCCGCCATTTACCCGCACCCGCCCATGCCTGATCCAATCCTGAATACGCGACCGGCTGAATTCAGGCATCTGTTCCCGCAGGAATTGGTCGAGCCGCTTGCCGGCATCGGCCGAGGCGGCCGAGAAGCGCATCATAATATGATCGCCTCCGGCCATCATGTAGGATCTCCTCCTGCTCAGAGATTCGCGGTATCCAGTTGCCGCCCGTCCGGAGCAGGTGGCGGGTCCTGGGGGGCGGTGGCCACGGGCCGCTTGTCGTAGAACTGCAGGCGGCAGAAGCGGCAGTGGGCCAGCTTCCCTCCGCGGAGGCGGTTCAGCAGGTTCATGGGACCGCCGCGCATCGCATCAATGCGGTCGCGCTCTTTGAGGCGGCTCAGGCGCAGCGTGCCGCAGCGCGGGCAGCGAGCATTGGGGCCGAAGTGGTAGAGGTACGGGCGCGGGAAGCAGTGCTCGGTATCGCACTCCAGGCATTCATAGATCGCCAGGTATTGGAAGCGCTCGAAAAAAGTACGGTGCACCCGGCGCAACTTGCCCCCACAACGGCCGCATTTGATCATTTCCTGGCCTTGTTATAGCGCAATTGCAATGGCGGCACAAGACTTGTGACAATGAGAAGTTAACCCTCGCCTTCCGCGCTTCACCGTATGCTCGACCGGATCACTGTGCATGGCGCGCGCCAGCACAACCTGAAAAATATCGATGTCTCCATTCCGCGGAACACGCTCACGGTGATTACCGGCCTGAGCGGCTCCGGCAAATCGTCGCTCGCCTTCGACACGATTTACGCGGAGGGCCAGCGCCGCTACGTCGAAACGCTTTCGACCTATGCCCGCCAGTTCCTGGACCAGATGGAACGGCCCGACGTGGATTCGATCGACGGGTTGAGCCCGGCGATTTCCATCGAGCAGAAAACCACCAGCCGCAGCCCGCGATCGACGGTCGGCACCATCACCGAAATCTACGATTACCTGCGCCTCTTGTACTCTTCAATCGGGGTGCCGCATTGCCCGGTTTGCGGCAACGAGATTTCGCGCCAGACCACGGAGCAGATCCTGCAGCACGTGCTGGCGCTGAAGCCCGAGGACCGCATTATGGTGCTGGCGCCGATCGTGCGCGGGCGCAAGGGCGAATTTAAGAAGGACCTGGAAAAACTGGCCAGGCAGGGGTTTTTGCGGGCGCGGATCGATGGCGTGCTGCGTTCGCTCGATGAGGAGATTCCGCTCGATAAGCGGCGGAATCACACGATCGAAATTGTGGTCGATCGCCTCCTGGTAAGACCGGGCATCGAGAAACGCCTGGAAGCTTCGATTGAAACCGCCACCAAGTTGGCGAACGGGCTGGTGCTGGTGGCGGTAGTGAACGGCGAAGAGCGGCTTTATTCGCAGAAGCTGGCGTGCACGGAGTGCGGTACGAGTATTCCGCAACTGGAGCCGCGGTCTTTCTCCTTTAACAGCCCCTATGGCGCCTGCGAGGAGTGCCACGGCCTGGGCGCGATCTGGTCGCCGGACCCGGCGAAAGTGATCGTGGACCCGACCAAACCTTTGTTTGACGGCGGCCTCGGCCCCGGCGGCAGTTCCTGGACCATGCAGCACAGGCTGAACGAACTGGCGCGCAAGCAGCGGATCAACCTGAATACGCCATTTGACAAGCTTCCCAAGAAGACGCAGGAAATTCTGCTGATGGGAACCAACGGCATGCCGGGCATTCTGGGCATTCTGGAAGAGGGTTACGAATCCTCCGCGGAAGCGTACCGCGAGTGGCTGATGGAATACATGTCGCCGGTGGAGTGCCCGGCGTGCCGTGGCAAGCGCCTGAGGCCGGCAAGCCTGGCGGTGCGGGTGAAGAATTTTTCCATCGCCGAATTCACCGCGCTGCCGGTGGCGCGGGCTCTACTGACGGCGCGCAACTGGGAATTTAGCGAGCGCGAAATGCAGATCGCCGGGCGCGTGCTGGATGAGATCCGGCGGCGGTTGGAATTTCTTTCGGCCGTGGGTCTCGATTACCTGAGCCTGGAGCGCTCGGCGGCCACGCTTTCGGGCGGCGAAGCGCAGCGCATTCGCCTCGCGACGCAGATCGGCTCGAAACTGCGGGGTGTTCTCTACGTGCTGGACGAACCTTCGATTGGCCTGCACCCGCGCGATAACGAGCGTCTGCTCGAAACGCTCGCCCAATTGCGCGATATGGGGAATACGGTGGTCGTGGTGGAGCACGATGCCGAGACCATCGAGCGGGCCGATTACGTGATCGACCTCGGGCCCGGCGCGGGCCGCCTGGGCGGCGGCCTGGTGGCGGCGGGCGAACCCGGCGATGTGGCGCGGAACGCGGATTCGCTCACGGGCCGCTATCTTTCCGGAGCCCTGGAGATTCCGGTTCCGGCCGAGCGGCGAAAGCCGAACGGAAAGGCGCTCACCATTCGCGGGGCGCGCGAGCACAACTTGAAAAATATCGACGTAGATATTCCGCTCGGCGTGCTGACGGTGGTGACCGGCGTTTCCGGCAGCGGCAAATCCACGCTGATTAACGAAATCCTGTACCGCTCGCTAGCCCGGGAAATCTACGGCTCGCACGAGGAGCCGGGCGCGCACGATGCGATTGAAGGAATCGAAAACATCGACAAGGTGATCCGCATCGACCAGGCGCCCATCGGCCGGACGCCGCGCTCGAATCCGGCAACGTACACCGGCCTGTTCACGCCCATTCGCGATCTCTACGCGATGCTGCCCGAGTCGCGCGAGCGCGGTTATAAGCCGGGCCGCTTCAGCTTCAATGTGAAAGGAGGGCGCTGCGAAGCCTGCCAGGGCGATGGGCTGAAGCGCATCGAGATGAATTTTCTGCCGGATGTGTACGTCACCTGTGATGTGTGCCGCGGGCGCCGCTACAACCGCGAAACGCTGCAGGTGAAATACAAAGGCTGCTCCATCGCCGACCTGCTGGATACCACAGTGGAAGACGCGCTGCCCCTGATGGAGAACCTGCCGCAGATCCGCGCCAAGTTGCAAACGCTTTACGACGTGGGCTTGGGCTACGTGCACCTGGGCCAATCGGCGACGACGCTTTCCGGCGGCGAAGCGCAGCGTATCAAGCTGGCGAAAGAACTGAGCAAGCGCCAGACCGGCCGGACGTTCTATCTGCTCGACGAACCGACCACCGGCCTGCATTTCGACGACGTGCGCAAGCTGCTCGACGTTTTGCAGCGGCTGGTGAGTTTAGGCAATACGGTGGTGGTGATCGAGCACAACCTCGACGTGATTAAGACCGCGGACTGGATCGTCGACCTCGGCCCCGATGGCGGCGAATACGGGGGCCGCATTGTGGCCTGCGGCACACCGGAGCAGGTGGCGCGCTCAAAGAAGAGCTACACGGCCGAAGCGCTGCGGAAGGTGCTAGGGAACGGCCGGGGATAGAATCAGGAGAGCGAGGACAGCGCGATGCAAAGGCAATTCGACGTAGTGATTGAGCGTGATGAAGATGGCTATTACATTGCGTCCGTTCCCGAACTTCGCGGGTGTCACACGCAAGCCGAATCGCTTGACGAACTGGATCGGTCTTCTGCCTACCGCCCCGTGTGCAGATTATTGTGAATTGCGTAGAGCGCCAACTCTAAGCGGTCGGAAACGCCCAGCTTGTCGAAGATGTTGTGCAGGTGGTTCTTCACGGTCTGCTCGCTAATGAACATCTTCTCGGCCATTTCCTTGTTCTTGAAACCTTGCGCCACCAGAGCGACAATTTCGCGCTCGCGCTGGCTGAGAGGCGAACGCTCTCGCTCCCGCGGTGAAGACGAAGGCAGGGGCGACGATGATGCCATCGGGGCCGCGACCGGCATCTCATCCGCCGAAACGAAGCGGCGAATTACCTCCGCGGTGGTGTGGGAGTCGAGCCAGATCTCCCCGGCGTGCACCTTGCGGATGCTCTTGATGAGCATATCCGTGGCGGTTTGCTTCAAAACAATCCCGGAAGTGCCCAGCTTCATTGCCTGCACGAATTCGTTCTTGTCGTCTGAGGCGGTTAGCACGATAACCCGGGTTTTGCTCTTCGAAGATTGCAGCCGCTGCAGGGTCGCGAGCCCGTCCAAGCCGGGCATCTTGAGATCCAGCAGCAGAATGTCCGGTTCCAGTTGTTGAATGATATCCAGCACCTGGCGGCCATCGGAAGCCTGTGCCACCACTTCGAAATCCTCTTCCAGGGCCAGAAGTTTGCAGAGACCGTCCCGAAAGATAGGATGATCGTCCGCAATGACAATTCGAATTTTCGGTTTAGCCGCAATCGTGCTTTCCGATGCGGGAAGCAAACTGTTTTCAGACATACCGAAGACCACCTATACATTCTATGGACGTCATAGTACTAAGTCAATGGTAATGTGAGAGCCATCGGGATTTTTCCCGATTTTGGCGAATTTTGATCCACTCACGTCAAGTGGTCGATGTTACCGTTAAGAGTAAACAACTTGCGGAAAAGGACCATTTGGTTTGATAAGTTGGAACAAATGACCCAAGAACTTGCGGAACTGGATTTTCAGAGGTTCTGGCGGCGCCTGCAGCAATTAGGGCTAAATGCTTATGAATCCCGTTCCTATCTGGTACTCCTCGGGCACCCGAAATTCAAAGCATTGGAACTGGCTGCACGTGCCCACGTGCCGCGGCAGAAGATCTACGAAGTGCTCGACAGTCTGGTGGAAAAGGGATTTGCGCAAGTAGTTCAGGAAAAAACCAAGCTCTTTTCCGCAGTGGAACCCAGCCTGGCGATTCCCGGTTATCTTTCCCGGAAACGGCAGAGTTTGGAGCAGGAGTTGACCGATAACGGGCGGGCGGGCACGGCCCTGATCGACGACCTGAAGCAGTTGTACTCGGAAGGCCAGGGCGGGCGTGGCACGCTGGATTTCCTGCGCATCGTTACCGAGCCGGCGCAAACCGCCGCCGAATATCGCCGCATGCTTGCGGAAGTCAAAACGGAGTACCTGGAGTTTTCACGGCCGCCGTATGCGGTGGACCCCCTGGATGAGAAGCTGGTGAAACAAGCGGGGATGGGCGGAGTCGCGTGCCGCCTGCTGCTCGAAGCCGCCTCTTTGGACGACGCGCATCGCCAGCGAATGGCCGATTACCAGGCATCGAAGGTGGAAGTGCGGGTGGCCGATTCGCTGCCGATGAAGCTGGCGGTGTTCGATGGCCAGCACGGGATGGTTGCGCTACTCGATCCGGTAATTACGCGGCCCAGCTGGACGGCGGTGGTTTTTCACCACGAGGGTATGGGCCAAGCGATGAAAGGGCTGTTCGAAGATCACTGGAGACGGAGCCGTAATCTGTAATGGGATCGTCTAGCGCGTGCCGCTGGCGAGGCCGCGCCGCTTTTGCGTGAGGATTTCGCGCACGGCATAAATGCGGCGATCCTGGCTTTCAAAATATGTGCGCATCATCATTTCGCCAATCAGCCCAGTGCTGAACATCATCAGCCCGGCTAGCAGAAGCAGAGCTCCGGCAATCAGCAGCGGTCCGTGTTCCGCGATGATATCGACTCCGAACAGCTTGCGGAAGAGCAGATAGACCATGACGCCGCTGCCCAGCGTAGTACCCGCCAGTCCGAAGGAGCCGAAAAAGTGCATGGGCCGCGTGAAATATTTCAGCAGGAACTTGATGGTGAGGATATCGAACAATACGCGAAAGGTGCGGCCGATTCCATAGTGCGACCCCCCGGAAGCGCGCGGCGTGTTGCGGATCGGCACCTCGGCTACGCGCGCGCCGTAGAAGCTGGCCAGCGCGGGGATGAAGCGGTGCAGTTCGCCGTATAGATGGACGTCCTTAAGGACTTCGGCGCGGTAAGCCTTAAAGGTTGTCCCGAAATCCCGGAGTTCGACACCGGAAGCTTTCGCCATGAGCCAGTTAGCGATGCGGGAAGGCAATTTGCGGCTTAGCGGGTTATCGACGCGGTTCTTGCGCCAGCCGCTGGCAATGTCGTAACCCTCGTCGATTTTGGCCAGCAGCGCGGGAATGTCTTCGGGGGCGTGCTGCAGATCGCCATCCATCGCAATCACGACGGCGCCTTTGGCTTCATGAAATCCGGCCGAAAGCGCCGCTGTTTGTCCAAAATTGCGCCGCAGGCGAATCACTTTCAGGTGGCCGTCGGTCTCCACTAAGTTGGCCAGCAGCTCGAAGCTGCGGTCAGTAGAAGCGTCGTCCACGAACAGGATTTCGTAAGGCCGCTGCAATTGGTCGAGCACGGCGGTCAGCCGGTCATACAACGGCAGAATCGAATGCTCCTCGTTGTGGACGGGGATGACGATCGACAGCATGTTAATTAACTTACTATCGTAACATTCGAGCCGTCGGGAAACTTTGCCTGTCTTCGATTAGATAAGCGCGGGCTGCGTGCGAGAATAGAAGCCCGGAGAAAACCGAAAATGGAAACGCGAAAGATCGGAACGCTGAACGTGTCGGTGGTGGGCCTGGGTTGTAACAATTTCGGCTGGCGCATCGGGCCGGAGGAATCGGCCGGGGTGGTGAAGGCTGCCATTGATGCGGGCATCAATTTTTTCGACACCGCCGATGTTTATGGCGAAGGCCGCAGTGAAGAGTTTCTGAGCCGCGCGCTTCCCCGGCGGCGAGAGGCGATCATCGCCACAAAGTTCGGCATGAAGTTCGGGGCAAACGAAGGGGGCGCGAAGCCGGCCTATATCCGAAAAACGGTTGAGGCCAGTTTGCGCCGCCTGGGGACCGACTACATCGACCTGTACCAGCTTCATTCGCCCGATCCGGAGACGCCCATCGCGGATACACTGGGCGCGCTGGACGAGCTGGTGCGCGCGGGCAAAGTGCGAGAGATCGGCTGCTCCAACTTCAACGCCGGGCAAATCCGGGAAGCAGCGGCGGCCGTGAAACCGGGCGCGGCTGGATTCGCCAGCGTGCAGAACGAGTACAGTTTACTGAAGCGCGATCCGGAAAACGAAGTGCTGCCGGAATGCGTCCGCGAGGGACTGGCTTTTCTTCCCTATTTTCCGCTGGCGAACGGGCTACTCACCGGCAAATATCGCCGGGGGCAGCAGTTTCCGGAGGACAGCCGGGGCAAGGCGGGCTTTGGTCCGAAAGTATTCACGGAGGAGAATCTCGCCCTGGCAGACAGGCTGATGGAATTCGCGGCAACCCGAGGACATTCGCTGCTGGAACTGGCGATTTCCTGGCTGGCATGCCAGCCGGCGATCGCCTCCGTAATTGCGGGCGCGAAAACGGCGGAGCAGATCCGGGCGAACGCGGCGGCGGGTAGTTGGAAACTGAGCGACGAAGAGCGGAACGCGGTGGACGAGATTGTGGGCCGGCCTGGCCAGGTCGGTCGTAAGGGCGCCTGAATTAACCGGATTCCGGCAGGTAAAGGCGATCTTTTGCTGATGGCGCTGCGGTTTAAGATCATTCACCGGGACCGTTCGATGGTTCTGGAAACCGAAGGACTCGGACCGCAACCTTTTCATGGCCGCATTGCAATGCTTGTG
>DATGKM010000200.1:0-63476 GCA_035294665.1 Bryobacteraceae bacterium
CCTGGGCACGCACGAAGTGGAAACGGCCGAGACGGTGGCGGCGCGCATCCGGCGCGCCCTGCCCTATGTCAGCCCCGAGCGCCTGGTGATTGCCCCCGATTGCGGTTTGAAATACCTGCCGCGCGAATCGGCGGTGGGCAAACTGAAGGCAATGGTGGAAGGCGCGGCGATCGTCCGCGCGGAACTCTCCGGCACCGCCGCCCGCGCCTGAAGCCACGAAGCAAGTTCCGGGGAAGCGGCGGTTAATAGAGGCGCGATACCGCTGAGCGCGAGAGTCGCGCTTGAACCCGGTGTATCGATTCCGTCCGGCTCCACGTTGGCAGCACACCAACAGCACCGAATACCAGGAAGAGATTCTCCGGCCGTTACGCCACGGTGCCTTCGGTCCCGTGGATTTGCTGGAGGCTCCAGACGCGGATGGGGTCGCGCTGGCGGGCGGAGATGGCGTCGACCGCGGCGCGGGCTCCGCTCATGGTGGTGATGCAGGGGACACGGTATTGGACGGCGGCGCGGCGGATGGCTTTTTCGTCGGCGAAACCGGGGGCGCCGGTGGTGGTGTAGATGGCGAGTTGAATGGAACCGCCCTTGAGCAGGTCTACGGCGTTGGGGCGGCCTTCATTCACCTTAAAGACCGTTTTGGAGGGGATGCCGGCGGCGCGCAGGGCGGATGCCGTGCCGCGGGTGGCGACTATGCCGAAACCAAGCTGCACGAAGCGGCGGGCCACTTCCACCGCATCGCGCTTGTGGTGATCGTTCACGCTGATGAAGACCGTGCCCTTTTCGGGCAATGGGCTCCCGGCGCCGATCTGGGCCTTCAAAAACGCTTCACCGAAGTTCATGCCGACGCCCATTACTTCGCCGGTGGAGCGCATTTCCGGGCCGAGCACGGGATCGACTCCGGGAAATTTGTCGAAGGGGAAGACGGGCGATTTGACGAAAGTCTGCGGCACGGAGAGCTTCCCGGTGGAGTAGCCGTAATCGCGCAGGCGGCGGCCCCACATGAGGCCCACGGCTAGTTTGGGCAGCGGCACGCCCGTGGCTTTGCTGACATAGGGAACCGTGCGGGAGGCGCGGGGGTTCACTTCGAGAACATAGACCGTGCCGTTTTGAATGGCATATTGCACGTTCATCAGGCCGGAGACGCGCAGCGCGCGGGCGAGCCGGATGGTGTAGTCTTCGATGGTCCGCAACACGGGGGCGGCGAGCGACTGGGCAGGCAGCACGCAGGAGCTATCGCCGGAATGCACGCCGGCTTCTTCGATGTGCTCCATGATGCCGGCGATGAGGACATCGGCGCGATCGGAGAGGGCATCGACATCCACTTCGGTGGCGTCTTCGAGGAAGCGATCGATGAGCACGGGCCGCTCCTGCGAAAACGTGACGGCTTCGCGCATGTATTCGCGCACCATGTGCTCGTCGTAGGCGATCACCATGGCGCGGCCACCGAGCACATAGCTGGGGCGCACGAGCACGGGGAAGCCGATGCGGCGCGCGACTTCGCAGGCCTCTTCGACACTGGTGGCCGAGCCGTTGGGCGGCGCGGGAATGGCCAGGTCGTCGAGCAATGCGCCGAAGAGTTTGCGATCCTCGGCGAGATCGATGTATTCCGGATCGGTGCCGATAATGGGCACGCCCAGGCGTTTCAGCGGAAGCGCGAGATTGAGCGGCGTCTGGCCGCCGAACTGCACGATGACGCCATCGGGACGCTCGGTGTCGTAGATGTTCAGGACGCTTTCGAGCGTGAGCGGTTCGAAGTAGAGGCGGTCGCTGGTGTCATAGTCGGTGGAGACGGTTTCCGGATTGCAGTTGACCATGATCGATTCGACGCCCATTTCCTGGAGCGCGAAAGAGGCGTGGCAGCAGCAGTAATCGAATTCGATGCCCTGGCCAATGCGATTCGGCCCGCTGCCCAGAATCATGACTTTCCGGCGGGGCGCCGGTTCGGCCTCGCAGGACGCTTCGTAGCAGGAATAGAGGTAGGGCGTGTGGCTCTCGAATTCCGCGGCGCAAGTATCCACGCGGCTGAATACGGCGCGGATTCCGAGTTCTTTACGGCGGTCGCGAACCGCGATTTCCTCCGTATTCCAGGATTTTGCCAACTGAATATCGGAAATTCCATAGCGCTTGGCCGCGCGGAAGAGATCTTTCAGTTCATCGGGGGATGCGGCGGAAAGGGAGGTTCCGGCGAGCCGGGTTTCGAAATCCACCACCTCTTTTACCTGTTCGAGGAACCAGGGATCGATCGAGGTGAGCTCATGCACTTGCTCGACGCTATGGCCCGAGGCCAGGGCGAAGCGGAGGTAATTCAGGCGATCGGGGGTGGGGGTGATCAGCTTTTGAGCGATCAGGCTCTTATCGAACTTTTCCGAGCCGAAGGCTTTGCCGGTTTCGAGACTGCGCATGCCCTTCCAGAGGGCTTCCTTGAAGGTGCGGCCGATGGCCATCACTTCGCCCACCGACTTCATTTGCGTGCCCAGGGTGGTATCGGCGCCGGGAAACTTCTCGAAAGCCCACTTGGGAATTTTGGCGACGACGTAATCGATGGTGGGTTCGAAGGAGGCGGGAGTCTTCTTCGTAATATCGTTGGGGATTTCGTCCAGACGGTAGCCGACGGCCAGCTTGGCGGCGATTTTCGCGATGGGGAAGCCGGTGGCTTTGGAGGCCAGGGCGGAGCTGCGGGAAACGCGCGGGTTCATTTCGATAATGACCATGCGCCCATCCCGGGGATTGATGGCGAACTGCACGTTGGAACCGCCGGTATCCACGCCGATTTCGCGCAGGCAGCGGATGGCGGCATCGCGCATCATCTGATATTCGCGATCGGTAAGGGTTTGCGCGGGGGCTACGGTAATGGAATCGCCGGTGTGGACGCCCATGGGGTCGAAGTTTTCGATAGAGCAGACGATGATGCAGTTGCCGGCCAGATCGCGCATCACTTCCAGCTCGAACTCTTTCCAGCCGAGCACGCTCTGTTCGATGAGGACTTCATGGACCGGGGAGAGGCCGATACCCCGTTCGAGAATTTCGGCCAGATCTTCCTTGTTATAAGCGATGCCGCCGCCGGTTCCGCCGAGAGTGAAGCTGGGGCGGAGGATGGCCGGGTAGCCGATTCGTTCGGCGAATTCCAGCCCGGCGGCGATGGAGTTGACGAGCTGCGATTGGGGCGTTTGGAGGCCGATTTTGTGCATGGCATCCTTGAACAGGAGCCGGTCCTCGGCCTTCTTGATGGCGTCGATGTTGGCGCCGATCAGTTCCACGCCGTAGCGCTCCAGCACACCGGCCTCCGCCAGCGCGACGGAGAGATTGAGGCCGGTTTGCCCGCCGACGGTTGAGAGCAGCGCATCCGGCCGCTCGCGGGAAATGATCTCCTCGAGGTAGGGCGCGGTAAGCGGCTCGATATAGGTATGGCTGGCGATCTCCGGATCGGTCATGATGGTGGCCGGATTGGAATTGACCAGGATCACTTCGTAGCCATCGCTTTTGAGAGCCTTGGCGGCCTGCGTACCGGAGTAATCGAACTCGCAGGCCTGGCCGATGACGATCGGGCCGGAGCCGATGATCAGGATGCGGTGGAGATCGTTGCGGCGCGGCATGGTTAGGATTCACCGCGGAGGCGCCGGGGCGCGGAGAAAGCCGAAGCGCATTCAAAACCTTGAGGGAGAGGCGGGGGCAGAGGACGCAGAGAAGGCAAGGAAGGGTTCATTTGCGGTTCTCGTTCATTAGGGTGACGAAATCATCGAAGAGGTAATGCGAATCGTGCGGGCCGGGAGCGGCCTCGGGATGGTACTGCACGCAGAACACAGGATGATGGCGATGGCGGAACCCTTCCAGGGTTTGGTCATTCAGATTCGTGTGGGTGAATTCGACCTCGTTGGCGTTGAGCGAATCGGGATCGACCGCGAAGCCGTGATTGTGCGACGTAATCTCGACCCGCTTAGTGAGTTCGTTGCGAACCGGGTGATTCGCGCCGCGATGGCCAAACTTCAGCTTGTACGTTTTTCCGCCGACAGCGAGGCCGAGGAGCTGATGGCCCAAGCAGATCCCAAAGATGGGCTTTTTGCCGATGAGCTTGCGAATATTGGATACCTGTTGTTGGAGGGGCTCGGGATCGCCCGGGCCATTGGAGAGGAAGATGCCATCGGGCTGGAGGGCCAGCACGTCTTCGGCGCTGGTGAGCGAGGGCACAACGGTAACGCGGCAGCCTACCTGCACGAGGCGGCGCAGAATGTTTTGCTTGATGCCGAAATCGTAAGCCACTACATGGAAGCGGGGCTCGGCCGGCCCGGCAACGTGTTCGGAAGGGGAGCAGGGGTCAACGGGTTTCGTCCATTGGTAGCGCTGAGGCGTGCTCACGCGCGAGGCGAGATCCAAACCCGCCATGGCGGGAATGGAGCGGGCTTTTTCCACCAGCTTTTTGATATCCGTATCGACGGTGGAGAGGGCGCCACGCATGACGCCGCGGGTGCGGAGGTACCGCACGAGCGCGCGCGTGTCCAAACCCGAGATCACTGGGACGCCGCCGCGGGAGAGAAATTCGCCGGCTTCGGCATCCGAGCGCCAGTTGCTCGCCACCGTCGAAAACTCGCGAACGGCCAAGCCTTCAATATAAGGTCGCGACGCTTCGCTGTCGGCGGCGTTGGTGCCGTAGTTCCCGATTTGCGGATTGGTGAGGACGACGATCTGGCCGGCATAGGAAGGGTCGGTGAAGACTTCCTGGTAGCCGGTGAGCGCGGTATTGAAAACGACCTCGCCGGCGCGTTCGGCGGGCGCACCAAAGCCGCTGCCCTCGAAGACCGTGCCGTCTTCCAGGGCCAGGATGGCGGAATTCAATTTAGCTGTTTCCTCCCGGGGAAGTGAATCAACTTTATTTTAGCAGCGCTAATCGTTCTCGATGCCTTCGATGCGCTGTTCGTGGTTGTCGAGCCGGTCCTGGTGGGCGGTAGCGATGCGCTCCAGGCGTTTGATGCTATCGAGGGCGTCGCGGGCAATCGCGGTTAGTTGCGCGATCTGCGCGTCGTGGCGCTGCGAGGCGCCGATTAACGCCTCGATTTGCGCGTCGTGGCGCTGCGAGGCTTCGAAGAGCTCGTGGCACGAGTCGTGAAGGGATGTGAGATTGGTTCTCAGCTCGTCGTCGGTCATGCGGTATGGCAGCCCTGAATATAGTGTAACCGCCGCTATGAGATCCTGTGAGCTTCGGAATACCTTTACAGAACCGGCTTGATCTATTCCCGCTCGCTGAAAATATCGTTGAGACAAAACCTTCTCTGAGGCACCTTTTCAACATGCGTACATTTCGGCTCCTAGCTCTCGCTGCTCTGCTCGCTATAGCAGGCGGTGCAAAATCCGGTTCCAATCACGCTAAGCCGGACGGTCGCCAGAAGACGCAACGTGTCCACGGGTACACGACGAAAAAGGGCGAGACCGTGCGGCCCTATAGCCGCAGGCCACCGAAATAGGTTCTAGCCTCGGCGACAACATCAATTCTCTTTCAAGAAAAAGGGCCACGCGAGACACACATCGAAGCGGATCTCCCGGATCGTAACGGCCGGGTATGAGATTCTGTGAGCTTCGGAATGGCTTTACAGAACCGCGTGGATCCTTACGGAACCATTTTCCGCTCGCCGGCCCGCGGGACCATGATGGGGAATCGCGGCGGGGCCATCCATAATGAGGCGCGGGAGATCGTGCGCCGCTATGCCAGCCGGCGATGGATCGCGCGCGTGTTGGAATTCCGAGGGCGGAAGCGCGCCGTGATGTCGCCCGGGCGGTACACCGAGCTGTTTTTCCTGGATGAAGCGGTGGCGCTGGCCGCGGGACACCGGCCGTGCGCCGAATGCCGGCGCGAGCGGTTCCGCGCCTTTCAGAATGCGTGGCAACGGTGGAAGGGAAGCGCGGCGGCTCCGGGCGCTTCGGAAATGGACGTGGAACCGCACGAGGCCCGCATTGGGCCGCGCGGCGCGAAAGTGACGTACGAGGCGGAGCTTGGATCCGTGCCGGATGGATGCTTTGTCGAGGTGGCGGGATCTTCTTACCTGGTTTGGAACGGGGCACGGCACCTTTGGACGCCGGAAGGCTACGCGGGAAAAGACCGGCTCCGGCAAGGCACGGCCGTGGCGGTGTTGACACCGCGACCGATTGCGGAATGCATTCGCGCGGGGTACCGGCCGGCGATCCATGTCTCGGCCGCGAACGGCTCTGCAGACTAAGGCATCGCTTCCAGGTGGCGGTAGAAGCCGAGATCGGCGGTGGTCAGGAGCTTGGTTGCGAAGATGATCTGTCCGGTGTGCATGGAGAAGTGCTCCACCACGTGATAGATCGCTTCCAAAACCGAAACGTCGTAGCCTTGAATCGTGTGCCGGGCGGCCAGTTGCGCGGGCGCCAACGCTTCGATCACCGCCAGCGCATCTTCCACGGTGGCGCGGAGCCGGGCGCGCAGCGCGTCTTTACCAGCGCCGCCGCGCGCCGCAAACTCGCTGGCGCGATCCCGCGTATCCGGACGATTACCGGCCGTGGAAACGATCCACTGCCCAACATTGCCGCAAAGATGCAGGACGAGGTTGCCGACGGCATTTTCGGTTTCCTTGCCGCGGGTCCAAATCTGCTCTTCACTCAACCGATCGAGACAGGCCTCAATGCGGGAGGCAAGTTCGCGCAGCTTACTCGCGGAATAGGCCAAGAACTGGCGCGCCAGCAGACTCTCGTCCATCGCTCAGGCCCGTTTGCGGGATGTTTTCCTCGAGGCAGTTTTTTTCGCCGCCGATTTTTTGGAGGCGCCCTGTTTAGCAGCGGTCTTTTTCGCCGCGCCTTTTTTGGCTGCCCCTTTCTTCTTTGGCGGCACATCCGCTCCCGCGCGGCGCGCTTCGCTCAATCCAATCGCAATTGCCTGCTTGGGATTTTTCACCTTCGCGCGCCCGCCCGATTTCAACTGGCCGTGCTTGAACTCGCGCATTACTTTTCCGACTTTCGCTCGCCCTTTTTGCTTAGCCGCGGTTTTCTTCTTTGCCGCCAATGCGTTTTCCTCCTCAGGCAAGTATATCGATGAAGAGCGAGATAGAGCTAGCAACGTGGAAGAAATCGCACGTCGGCTATGCTGAGAGGAGCGGGGTTCTTCTTGGAGAGAGTTCACGTTATCGGCGGAGGTTTGGCAGGCTGCGAGGCGGCGTGGCAGGTGGCGCGCCGCGGCTTGAGGGTGTCTCTTTACGAGATGCGGCCCCAGCGAAGCACGCCCGCGCACCGCACCGATCGGCTGGCGGAACTGGTTTGCAGCAATTCGCTCAAATCCGAGCAGGTCTCTACCGCGCCCTGGCTATTGAAAGAAGAACTGCGGCGGCTCGATTCGCTGTTGCTCCAAGCGGCCCAAGCGGCGCGCGTGCCGGGCGGACACGCGCTCACGGTCGATCGGGACGCGTTTGCGCAGCAGGTGACGGACGCCATAGCGGGCGAGCCGCTGATCGAACTCGTTCGCGAAGAGATTACCGCCATTCCGGAAGGCGTCGTCATAATCGCCTCGGGCCCCCTCACGAGTGACGCTTTGGCCGCGGAGATCGCGCGCATCACCGGCTCTCACCGGCTGTACTTTTATGACAGCATCAGCCCGATCGTGGAAGCGGAATCGGTGGATACCAGCATCGCTTTCTGGGCTTCGCGCTATGGGAAATCGACCACCGGAACGAACGATTATCTGAACTGTCCTTTCGAGCGCGCGCAGTACGAGGCGTTCGTGGACGCGCTGCTGGAGGCCCAGAGCGCAAGCGCGCACATTCCGCAGGACGCCGCGCCGTATTTCGAAGCCTGCCTCCCCATCGAAGAACTTGCCCGCCGGGGACGCGAGACGCTACGCTTCGGGCCGATGAAGCCGATGGGGCTTACCGATCCGCGAACCGGCCGGCGGCCTTACGCGGTAGTGCAACTGCGGCAGGAAAATCTGCGGGCCTCCAGCTTCAACCTGGTGGGGTTTCAGAATCACATGAGATTCACCGAGCAGGCGCGCGTGCTGCGGATGATTCCGGGCCTGGAACGGGCGGAGTTTTTGCGCTTCGGCCAGATCCATCGAAACACGTATATCAACGGCCCGGAGTTGCTCCACCCGACGCTGCAGCTTCGCAGCCGGCCGGAAGTTTTCTTTGCGGGGCAGATTTCGGGAGTGGAGGGTTACGTGGAATCGATCGCCACGGGCCTGGTGGCCGGTATGCATGCGGCCGCACTGGCGATGGGCGAACAACCGGCGCCGCTGCCGCGCGAAACCGCGCTCGGTTCGCTTTGCCATTTCATTTCCGCGGCCGACGCAGCCGATTACCAGCCGGCGAATATTACCTTCGATCTGCTGCCACCGCTTGACGAGGCGTCGCGGCAGCGGCTGCGGCGCGATAAGGCCGCCCGGCATGCGGAAGTGTGCCGGCGCGCTTTGGAAGCACTCGAAACCTACCGCCACGCATATGTCTGAGCTGGCGCGCCAAACCGGGAGGTATCTGGCGGAGCTGGAGCGCACGGGCGTTTCGGCGCACACTCTGCGCGCGTATGCGGCGGATCTCGCCCAATTCCGGGAATACCTTTCCCCCCCCGGCGCCTCTCCATCGAACCCGGCCCCGCCGGAACCCCAAGCCATCGACGCGCTGCTAGTGCGCGAGTGGCTGGCTTCGCTCTATCGCGACGAATTGAGCGCGGTCACCATCCGGCGCAAGCTCGCGGCGGTGCGCGGCCTGTTCCGCTTTCTGCATCGCGAGGGCGTCATAAGGGTGAATGCGGCCCGCCTGGTGCGCACGCCCAAAGCGCCGAAGACTCTGCCGGAGGTTCCTTCCGCCGAACAGGTGAACGCCCTGATCGACGCCGTCGCGGCCGGGCGGATCGAGCGGCCGCACCCTGCCCGCGACCGGGCGATTTTCGAGGTGCTCTATGGCTGCGGCCCGCGGATCAGCGAACTGGCCGGATTGAATCTGGACGATATCGACCGCGGCGAGGGCTGGCTGCGCGTGCGCGGCAAAGGCCGGAAGGAGCGGCAGGTGCCGCTGCCGCGGAAAGCAGCCGAGGCGCTGGAAAACTATCTGGCCGAGCGACCGGTTGCGGGAGGCGCGCAAGCGAAAGCCGGGCAGGCCGTGTTTCTCAACCATCGCGGCACGCGCCTCAGCGACCGCGGCATGCGCGGCATCGTCAAGCTCTACGCCACGCTGCTGGCGGGCGACCCATCGCTCCATCCGCATAGCTTCCGGCACGCCTATGCCACGCACCTGCTCGCCGATGGCGCCGATCTGCGCGCGATTCAGGAGCTGCTGGGGCATGCACGGCTTTCGACCACGCAGAAGTATACCCAGGTTTCGCTGACCGATCTGATGGCCGTATACGACAAGGCTCACCCCCGGGCGAGGTAGCGTGACCACCGTTCGCAAAGAGATCCGGCCCATGTGGCAACTGGCATGGCCGCTGGTGGTGGCCGAGCTGGGTTGGATGCTCCAGGGCTTTATCGACCTTGTGATGGCCGGGCCTCTGGGCGCGGCGGCGTTCGGCGCGTGCACGCTCGGCAACATGGTTTTCTACCCTGTCGCCGTCTCCGGAATCGGCGTGCTCATGGGCATGGATACAGTGGTGGCGAACGCATTCGGAGCAGACGATCCCACCGATTGCCGCAAGACGCTGGTGAACGGCCTGTGGCTGGCTCTGCTCCTCACGCCGCCGATTGTGGTCCTGCTCGTCGCGCTCATTCCGCTGCTTCGCGCCGCGGGAACCAATCCGAACGTGCTGGCGGAATTCGTTCCTTACTTCCGGGCACTGCTGTGGAGCGTGCCGCCGCTTCTGCTGTACAGCGCGTTCCGCCGCTATCTGCAAGCGGTGAACATCGTAAAGGCGGTGACCATTTCGCTGCTCGGAGCCAACCTGGTGAACATTGCCGGGAACTGGGTGCTGATGTATGGCCACTGGGGAGCGCCGGCCATGGGCCTGGCGGGATCGGGTTGGTCCACTACGATCGCCCGGGTATTCATGGCGGCTTTTTTATTCGGCACGATTGTCTGGCAGGAGCGGCGTTCCGGCCGATTACTGGGGAAGATTAGCCGGCGTCCGGACCTGGCGCGGATTCGCCGGCTAGTCGCGCTCGGCTTGCCCGCGGCGGGACAGATCGCGGCGGAAGGCGTCATTTTTTCGTTGGTCACGGTGATCGCCGGGAAGATGGACGTGGTTTCGCTGGCCGCACACAGCATCGCTTTGAACGTGGTGAGCACCACGTTTATGGTGCCGCTCGGCATCAGCGCGGCCGCGGCTGTGCGCGTGGGGCAAGCGGTGGGACGCAGGGACGCGCGCGGAGTGGCCATATCCGGGTGGACGGCCATCCTGCTGGGATCCCTGTTCATGGCCAGCGCCGGCCTGTGCCTGTGGCTGATTCCGCGGTGGATTGTCGCGCTTTATAGCGTGGATGCGAGCGTCAGCCCGGCCGGTATCGCCTTGCTTCGGATTGCCGCGTTCTTTCAACTCTTCGACGGTTTCCAGGTGGTCACTACCGGAGCGCTGCGCGGCTTGGGCGATACGCGCACTCCCATGCTGGCTCATTTCACCGGCTACTGGATTATTGGCCTGCCGATCAGTTACATCCTCGGGTTCCCGCTCGGCTGGGGCGCCCGCGGCATCTGGACCGGCTTAACCGTAGCGCTCATTCTGATTGGCAGTTCCCCGGTGCTGGTGTGGCGAACGCGGATGCGCGGTCTCGAAGACGCCCGGCGGTGGGCTGTTACAATTTCCGGGTGACCCGCGTCCTGATGGTCGCATCGGAAGTGTTTCCCTTCTCGAAAACAGGAGGACTGGGGGATGTGGTGGGCGCCTTGCCAGCCGCTCTGCAGGCTTTGGGCGACGAGGTCGCCGTGGTTACGCCGCGTTACCGCTCCATCGATTTGCAGGGAGCGCGTCGCGTGTGGGACAACGACGCCATCTATTTCGGTTTGGATCGCTACGACATTTCGATTTATCTCGCGCCCACGGAGTTTCCTCTATATCTCGTCGATTGCCCTCGCTTGTTCGACCGCGAAGGGATCTACGGGGAAGACGGCGCCGATTACCCGGATAATCACATTCGCTTCGGAGTGCTGGCCCGTGCCGCCCTTACCGTGGCGCGCTGCCTGTTCCGAACAGATATCTTTCACTGCCACGATTGGCAGGCAGGCCTGGTCCCGGTCTATACAAAAGTCGTCTTTTCGACCGATCCGACATTTATGGGCATTAAGACCCTTTTTACGATTCACAATCTCGGTTACCAGGGTCTGTTTCCGAAAACCGCGCTGGCGGAAGCGGGCGTGGACGAATCCACCTTCACGCCGGACGGCCTGGAGTTTTTCGGCCAGGTGAGCTATTTGAAAGCGGGCATTATGTATGCCGACGCGCTGAACACTGTCAGCCCCACTTACGCGCAGGAAATTCAGACGCCGGAGTACGGCTTTGGAATGGATGGCGTGTTGCGCGCCCGGGCCGGGGTGCTGAGCGGGATTTTGAACGGAGTCGATTATCGCGACTGGAATCCGGAAACCGATCCGCTGATTCCGGCGCGCTACTCCGCCTCCGACCTGAGCGGCAAGCGGATTTGCAAGCAGCACCTGCTGGCGGAGTTTGGCATGCCCGCGGCCGCTATGGATGCTCCCTTGATCGGGATCGTTTCGCGCTTCACACGGCAGAAGGGGATTGACCTGATCGCCCAGGTAGCCGGGGAAATCGTCGCGGAAGGTATGTATTTGGTGGCGATCGGCAGCGGTGAGCCCGAGTATGAAGACTTCCTGACAAGCATGGCCGCGCGGTATCCCGACCGGATTGCCGTGCGGGTGGGCTTCGACAGCGGGGTTTCGCACCGCATTGAAGCGGGAGCGGACCTCTTTCTGATGCCGAGCCAATATGAGCCTTGCGGCCTCAACCAAATGTACAGCTTGAAATACGGCACCATTCCGGTGGTTCGCGCGACTGGGGGGCTAAATGATACCATCGAAGATGCCACAGGATTCAAATTCCGGGAATACTCGGGGCGGGCGCTGATGAGCGCTATACGGGCTGCGGGGCGGGCATTTTGCGATCGGTCCGAATGGGAAGCGAGGATGCGCCGGTCGATGGAACAGGATTTTTCCTGGGGGCGGCCGGCGGCGGCGTATTCGGCTTTGTACCGAAAGCTGCTGGGGCCGCGGTGAATCTTTTGTACGAAAGACAGATTCTAATGAAACAGGAGATCAAATGGCAGGTCAGAATACGTTAACCTTTACCGACGCCGGCTTCGACAAGGACGTGTTGCAGTCGGACGTCCCGGTTTTGGTGGACTTTTGGGCGGAGTGGTGCGGCCCGTGCCGCCAGATGGCTCCGACCATCGACACCGTGGCGCAGGAATACGCCGGTAAGATCAAGGTCGGAAAGCTGGACGTGGATTCGAACGGCAACACGGCCATGCGCTACAACATCCGCGGGATTCCGACACTGCTGCTATTCAAGGGCGGACGGGTGGTAGAACAGCGCGTAGGCGCCGTAGGCAAGCAGGAAGTGCAGAAGATGCTCGATCCCTACGTTAAGGAAGTCAAGCAAAGCGTAGAAGCGTAACGGGAAGGTGGGACTTGGGACCGGCGGCTGGCCGGTCCCTTCAGGTCAACCTGGAAAGTTTCCTCACATTACTCTAATCGCCGGCACTCTGCTTCTGCCGGGTACCCCCTTTGCGGATTCGTCTTCGGGAACGCCTCCGCTCCGCGCCCCCTCCAGCCGGATTGACCCCCACGCAGCGGCCACGATACAATCGGTCGCCATAGGCCCGGGCGGACTTGGTCCGCAATATACGAGTCGCGCAGGAGGGTGGATGAGCAGAATCTCGCGCCGGAAGTTCGTGGAGGGGACGGGCGCTGGAATCGTCGCCAGTGCCGTTCCTCTCAAAGCCCAGCAATCCGATACGCTTTCACCTGGGAGCGCCGCTGGCAAGCGCATTCAGGTGACGGTGAATGGCGCTCTGAAGAAACTCGAAGTAGAAGACCGCTGGACGCTGGTGGAGCTTTTGCGCGACCACCTGGACCTGACCGGAGCGAAAATCGGCTGCGATCGCGGAGAGTGCGGCGCTTGCACGGTGCTGCTGGACGGCAAGCCGGTATACTCTTGCAGCCAGCTTGCGGTGTGGGCGGATGGCCGTTCGGTGGAGACGGTGGAAGGTCTGGCGCGAGACGGCAGGCTGGATCCTCTGCAGGAGGCCTTCATCGAGCACGACGGGCCGCAATGCGGGTTCTGCACATCCGGGCAACTGATGAGCGCGCGGGCGCTGCTGAACCGCAATGGGAACCCTACGGCGGACGAGGTGCGGGCGGCCATGGCGGGCAACATTTGCCGCTGCTCGAACTATAACCGGTACGTGGAATCGGTGCTGGCGGCCGCGAAATCCAGCGCGGCGGCAGCGGGCGCCGGCAGATCCGGGAGGAAGGCATGAACACGCTCCAATCGGTCGGCCATCCTTCGGCGCGCATCGACGCGCTCCAGCGGGTCACCGGCAAAGCCATCTACACGGGCGACCGGAAGCTGCCGGGGATGTTGTACGCGCGGGTGTTGCGCAGCCCGCATCCGCATGCGCGCATCAAACGCATCGATGTTTCGAAGGCGCAGGCCCTGCCAGGCGTGAAGGCGATTGTGACGCATGAGAACTGCGACGTGGTTTGGGGCAGCGGCGATACGCGCAATAAACGCTACCTGTTTAATAACCCGGTGCGGTTTGCGGGCGATGCCGTGGCGGCAGTGGCCGCGGCGGACCGGCATACGGCGGAGGAAGCGACGCGGCTGATCGAGGTGGAATACGAGCCGCTGCCGTTTGTGCTCGATCCGGAAGAGGCGCTGAAGCCGGGGGCGCCGGAAATCCAGCCGGGCGGCAATCTTTCGCCGAACAATCAAGGGCAGCGCGCTCCGGAAGTCTACCGGCGAGGCAATATCGAGGAAGGGCTGCGCAACGCGAGCCGAGTGTTCGAAGACCACTACACGTCGGCACACATCAACAACGCGCAACTCGAGCCGCGCGTTTCCATTGCTCATTGGGAAGGCGATCACCTCACCGTGTACGCGTCCACCCAAGGCATTTCGAACTGTCACACGGAAATCGCCCGGGACCTGAAGCTTCCGCCGGAAAAGGTGCGGGTGATCTGCCAGTTCATGGGCGGCGGCTTTGGCAACAAAAACCAGGACCAGGATTTCGACCTGATGGCGGCCGTGCTGGCCAAACAGGCTGGGGCGCCGGTAAAGCTGGAGTTCACGCGCAAGGAAGACTTCGTGTGCGTTCACGGCCGGTGGCCGACGAAGCAGTACTACAAGATCGGCGTGCGGGACGATGGCACGCTGACTGCCATCCAGCTTCGCGGGTACAGCGGAATGGGGCCGTACCGCAAAGGCACGGGCGGTATTGCGGGGATAGAAATTTACCAATGCCCGCACGTGGAGCGCACCGTCTATCCGGTTTACACGAACATGGCGGTTTCGGCAAATCTTCGCGGGCCGGATTATCCGCAGGGGGTGTTCGGTCTCGAATCCCTGATGGACGACATCTGCTACTCGCTGAAGATGGACCCGGTCGAATTCCGGCTGAAAAACATGACGCGGAAGTTCAACGATCAGGTGCCGTACACCAGCATCGGCCTGGAAGACTGCATCCGCAAGGGAGCCGAGGCCTTCGAATGGAAAAAGCGCTGGCGGCCGGAGCCGGGATCGGCCGCGGGGCCGGTGAAGCGCGGCGCCGGCATGGCGATGGGTTCGTTTTTTTCGAATCTGGGCCGCAGCAGCGCCGTGATCGATGTGGATTCGCAAGGCGTGTACCATGTGCATGTCGGGGTAACGGACATCGGCACCGCCGCCAAGACGACGATGGCGCTGATCGCCGCCGAGGCGCTGGGGGTTCCGCTCGAAAAGATCGATATCATCTGGGGCGATACGGACCGGTGCCCGTATTCGGTGGGCGAATCAGGCAGCCGGACGACAACCCAGACCGGGTGGGCGGTGGTGGAAGCCGCTAAGGCCCTGAAAGCGCAGATTGCCGAAAAGGGGATGCCGCAGGGCAAGGACATTCTGTCCGCTACCGCGAATCCGAACCCCTCCATTCCGGGGAAGGCACGCTACAGTTTTGTGGCGCATTTCGCGGAAGTCGAAGTGGATACCGAAGTGGGGCACGTCCGTGTGACGAAGTATGTGGCAGCGCACGATAGCGGCCGGGTGGTCAATCCGCTCACCGCAACCAGCCAGGTGAAAGGCGGGGCCACGATGGGGATCGGCATGGCGCTGCACGAAGAACTCCTTTACGACCGCGCATCCGGCCAGCCCTTGACCGCAGGATATTATGGCGCGCGCGTTTTGACCCACCGCGACGCGCCGGATATTGAGGTGCTGTGGATCGAAACCGAAGACGCTTACGGCCCTTACGGCGCCAAGACACTGGGAGAGCCGACCATTATTCCTTCCGTGGCGGCAGTGGCGAACGCAATCTACAATGCCATCGGCAAGCGAGTGAAAGATTTGCCGATCACGCGCGATAAAATCCTGGGGGTGCTCGCATGAAATCCTTTGCCAACGTGAATGCCCGGAATTTGAAGGACGCGGTAACGCAACTGCGCCGGCCGAACGCTATCGCGGTGGGAGGCGGCAGCGATCTGTTGGGCATGGTCAAAGAGCGCCTGGTCGAGCCGGACGTGTTGGTCAATCTGAAAACCATTCGCGGGCTGGATCAAATATCGGTGAAAGGCTCGGAAATCAATATAGGCGGATTGATCACACTCGATACCCTTAGCCACGACCCGACAATCCGCGAGCATTATACGGTGCTGGCGGAAGCGGCCGAAAGCGTGGCGACGCCGCAGATCCGTAACGCGGGCACTCTGGCGGGCAATATCTGCCAGCGGCCGTGGTGCTGGTACTACCGCAATAACTTTCCATGCTTCAAGAACGGCGGAACCAAGTGCTTCAGCGTGGCGGGGGAGAACCAGTTCCATGCGATTTTCGGCGGCGGGCCGAGCTTTATAGTGCACCCCTCGGATACCGCTCCCGCTTTGGTCGCGCTGGATGCGAAGTTCCGGGTGGTGGGCCCCGGGGGAGAACGGACGGTGCCCGCAGCCGAGTTCTTCACCCTGCCCAAAGCGAACCCGGCCAAGGAGAATAGCCTGGCGGCGGATGAAGTGGTGGCTTCGGTGCATCTTCCCCGGGCGGCCAAAGGAAGCCGGAGCACCTATCATAAAGTGCTGGACCGCGAAGCCTGGACACACGCGGTGGTGAGCGCCGCGGTGGTTCTGCAAATGGACGGGGAGCGGTGCGCGCGGGCGCGGATCGTGCTGGGAGGCGTGGCGCCGGTTCCGTGGCGGCTCGAGAAGGTGGAAGCGATGCTCGCCGGACAGCGGATCACCCCAGAGTTGGCTGCAAAAGCCGGCGAAGCGGCCGTGGAAGGGGCGAATCCGCTAGCCAAGAACGGGTATAAAGTGCCGCTCACGAAGGCCGTGGTGCGGCGGACCATTCTAGGCCTCGTGCAAGCCTAAGGCTACCTTAAGAAAGCCTGACGCCGCTCTAAAGAAATAAGCACGAAGAGCCGATGTATCTGGCGTGGCCATTGTGCTCGCCATGGTAACCACGCTGGCTCTCACAGCTATAGGGGTAAGCTGGTTCGCGTTCGTCTATGCTAAATCGCTGGTCGAGGCGGCCAATCGCCGCGCCCGCGAACTGCACAGTGGAGTGGAATCTGCTGTCAAAGGGGCGAAAGCGCAAATCGAAGAGTTAAGGGCCCAGCTACAAGATTTTGGACAGCAGCCCTTAGTTTCCATGTCCCCCGGGAAACCCAGATCCGGGCTGAATCTGACGACTCGAAGCCAGGTCTTGCGGCTCCACCGGAGAGGGGAGCCGGCAGAAAAGATCGCCAGCATTTTGGAGGTTCCCCGGCAGGAAGTAGATTTGTTGCTGAAGGTCCACCGCATCGTGCTGAGCACCATGGAAGTTGGAGAGCGGCCGGCGGGGTTACGGCGAAGGGCCGGGCCCGAGCCCGAGGCGCTCGGATAGAATCGACCACGAAAGGCGGGAATTCAGGAGACGAGGAGCCTGTCTGGCCTCCGGTTCGGTGTACCGGAGGCCGCGAGCAGTGCCGCAGCGATCCGGTCCAGTGGTAGTACTTTTTCGGCGGCTCCGCGTTCGATGGCCTCGCGGGGCATGCCAAATACCACGCATGTCGCTTCATCCTGGGCGATCGTATGGGCGCCAACTTGGCGAAGTTTGAGAAGACCCTGGGCGCCGTCCGCTCCCATACCGGTTAGCAGGGCGGCGACGGCGAGCGGGCCGGCGGCTTCGGCAACGGAACAGAAGAGCACGTCGACGGAAGGCCGCTGATAGCAGACGCGCGGTCCGGTTTTCACACTCACCATGTATTTTGCGGCGGACTTCCGCAGCACCATGTGCAGATCTCCGGGCGCAACCAGAGCAAGGCCTGGGCGCAGCATATCACCGTCTTCGGCTTCTTTGACATCGATAGCACAAACTTCGTTCATGCGATTGGCAAAAGCGCGCGAAAACCCAGCGGGGATATGCTGCACGACAACTACGGCAGGCGCATTTTCGGGGAAGGCGCGCAGGAGCGTGGAGATGGCTTCGATTCCACCTGTGGAGGCGCCGATGGCGATGATGCCATCGGGAGGGAAAACCGCCGGCGGAGCGGCCGGAAGCGGGGGAGATTGCTTCGGCACTGGTATGGCGGACGGCGGCACAGGCTTGCGCAGCCGGCTGGCGGCCGCGGCTCGGATTTTGGCTGCCAGCGTCTCGCGCAACTCGCCCACCGAGTACGGTCCTCCTGGTTTGGCCAAAACCTCGACTGCCCCCGACTCGAGAGCTTCGAGAGCCGCCCGGCAGGAGTGCTGAGCGAGCGAACTGATGACCACAACCGGCAGCGGATGATAATGCATCAGTTTACGCAGGAAAGTAAGGCCATCCATGCGCGGCATTTCGATGTCGAGCGTGATGACATCGGGTTGGAGATCGAGAATTTTGTCCCGCGCCACGTAGGGATCCGGAGCGGTTCCCACGACTTGCAAGCCGGGCTCTCCGGAGAGAGTCTCGGTCAGAATCTTGCGGACAATGGCTGAATCGTCGACGATCAGGACGCGAATTTGGTCATTCCGGGACATAGTTCCGGCTCCATTGTCATGGCGATCGTGATATTCCCGTTCCAAAGAGCCAGAGAGCGAACCGCCGAGGGGCGCATTTCCGGTTCGGGGACCTGGATTAAAAGGCGCGGCGATCCGAGGCGGAAAGACGTCCGGCTCTCTACTCTGGTGAGAACGGAGCCGCAGATGATATTGGCAAGTTCACAGATTACCTCTCCGACTTGTTGATCGGAAAGCACGGCCTCCTCCTCGGCGAGGAAATCCGCGGCAATCGAGCGGGCGGCGGGTTTGGAAATGCGCAACAGCAGGCGGCCGGATGGCTCGCCGGAAAAATCCACATCCACCGAAAGATGAGAGGCGTCGCCGTTTTGGGGCGGATCCTGCGGCACGGCCTCTTCGACCGGCTGGATGAAGAACATCTGTTCGAGTACTTCTTCCGTGCATTCCGTCAGGGCCTGTTCGAGGACAACATCAGCCATGCACAACCTCCAGGCTGCGCTCCAGTTCGGCGCGCAAGACTTCGGGTCGAAAAGGCTTGGTTACATAACCTTTAGCGCCCAACTGGAGCATGCACTCGGTGCGAACCGGAGTGCCGTCTGTCGAAATGATGATTACTGGAATCTGGCGGAGGGCTTCATCGGCTTCGAGGCGCCGCAGCAGTTCTTCACCGTCCATTTCGGGCATGTTGATGTCGGTGAGGATGGCATCAACCCACTCGTTTCGAAGCACCTCGAGCGCCTCGAGGCCGTTGGCCGCTTCTAAACAGCCCGCCAGATCAAAGCCGGAAATTTCCATCACACGCCGCACGAAGGCGCGCATCGCCGGCGAATCATCTACGATTAGAACTCGGTAGGCCATTTCATCCTCCAATCCCGCGGGTTGTTGCCGGGGCGTTCCGGAGCTCCCGCTGCCGGCCGCCCTCTTCCACAAAGAGGCGGCCGGTCGCCATTTCCAATTTTACGGTCCGAAAATCGACTCCGCCGACGGCCTCGCCGCTGACCATCACGCCGAGTTTCCACAGTGCCCGCCGCGCTGCCAGGCAGTTACGCTTGCCGATCTGGAAAACACCCTGATCGTCGAGAATCTGGGCGCCGCCCACGGCCCAAACCATCAGCCGGTTTTTCGACGCGCCTTGGGAAAATACCTTATTGAGTAACAGAGGGATCCCGGCGTCGGCGAATTTATACGGGTTCTCCTGGCCGCGCGCCGGATCCATGGCCGAATCCGGCAGCATGAAATGCAGCAAGCCGCCGACCTTCGACACAGGATCGTACACGACCACGGCGACACAGGAGCCGAGCGCATATGTAGCCAGCAATATCCGCGGATCGGCGGTAGTACGGCAGTCCGCCATGCCGACTACGATGTCCCGCTCCATGCTCCCCCTCCTTTTTCCTGCGGTTTGCGATAAACGGCCGGCCTTACGTACTCAAGCCCGTGCTGGACTCCCGAAAAACTTTCCGAATGGCCCACGAAAAGGTAGCCCCCGGGCTCCAGGTTGGCGGTCAAGTTCGCGATCACCTTCCTTTGGGTATTCTGATCGAAGTAGATCATCACGTTGCGGCAGAAGATTACTGGAAAACGGACCGGCCAACTGATCGGTTCGATAAGATTAAGCCGCCGGAATTGTGCGCGCTCCCGAAGCGCGGGCTTAACCTGATAGGCCGGCGGATCGTCTGATTCCCGCTGAAATCCGGATTCCTGCCATTTCCGCGGCAAAGTAGCAATGCGGTTTGCCGGATAGACGCCCCGAGCCGCAAGCCTCAGAGCTTTTCGGGAAATGTCGCTGCCGATCACCAGAAACCGGGAAGCCGGCAGCGTTTCCTGCAATATCAGCAACAGAGTCCAGACTTCTTCGCCGGTAGAACAAGCGGCGCTCCAGATGTCAATTGAGGACCGGCGCGCTATGTTCGGGAGCACCTTCTCCCGGAGGAAGTCGAAATGATCCGCCTCGCGCAGGAATGAGGTGTGATTTGTGGCCAGAGCGTCAATCAGCGCCATTAGCGCCTCGCCGCTGCGGTCGGAAAGCACGTGCCGGTAATACTCGCGATAGGAACGAAACCCGCCGCCGCGGACCAGGCGCTGCAGCCGGGCCGACACCAGTTCTTGTTTCCCTGGCCGCAGATCCAATCCGAATGTGCGGCGCGCCAGTTCGCGAATCTCCTCGAATTCGGAGTCCGCCAAAGGGCGCACAGGGTCCTCAAAAGCGACGCTCAGCGGCTGATCAAATCTGGGCATCGCTGGTCTTATCCCGGAACAGCCGGTCGAGATCGAGGATCAATCCCACCCTGCCATCGCCGAGAATCGCTCCTCCGGCAATACCTTTGGCGGCGCGGAAGGTCTCACCCAACGCCTTGATGACGACTTCCTGTTTACCAATGACTTCGTCGACCAAAATACAGAAGCGCTGCGATTCGGCCTCGGCCAGCACGAGCACGCCATCGTTGGCGTCTTCAGAAGCGGGTTTGACCCCAAACTTGCGGCCAAGCCGCAAAACGGGCGTGAGTGAGCCCCGGACCAGCGCCATTTCGGCGCGTTCCTGTATGGTCCACAGAGTATCGGCTTTGGGACGGAAGATCTCCCGGATCGCAAAGAGCGGGACAATATAGCGCTCCTGGCCCACACCGACCACCAGACCCTCGATAATCGCCAACGTGAGAGGCAGCTTCAGCAGGAAGGTAGTGCCGATTCCAGCCTGCGATCGGATTTCGATATGTCCCCGCAGCTTTTCAATATGCTTGCGGACAACATCCATTCCTACACCCCGTCCGGAAACATCGGTCACTTGCGCGGCCGTGCTGAAACCGGGCTTGAAGATGAGTTCGAATACCTCGCTATCGGACAGCCCTCCGCCATCGTTTACAAGCCCTTTCTCGATGGCTTTGGCAAGGATTTTCTCCCGGTTCAAACCGCGCCCGTCGTCGGTTAGCTCGATTACAACCTGGCCGGCGAGGTGCTGCGCTTTGAGCAGCAGCCGGCCCGCGGCCGGTTTTCCCAGCGCAATCCGTTCCTCCGGCATTTCGAAGCCGTGATCCAGGGAATTTCGCACCATGTGCATCAAAGGGTCGGCGAGTTCCTCGACTATGGTCCGGTCCAGCTCAATATCGTCGCCGGCTGTTTGCATCTCAACTTTTTTGCCGATTTGCCGGGATAAATCGCGAACCAGGCGGGCCATGCGGCGGAAAAGGGGACCGACGGGCACCAGACGCATAGACATGGCGGTCCGCTGCAATTCCGAAGTAATGCGCGTCAGTTGGCTTAGGTTGCGCTGCAGCCGGGGGCTCTTGAGTTTGGCGAGTTCCGGATCGTGGCGGACGAGGGTTTCGGCGATCACCATCTCTCCGGCCATATCGACGAGGTAGTCCAACTTTGCCGTATCGACTTTTACGGCCATGGACTCGGATCTGGGCGCAGCATCGCGCCGGGTTTCGGGGATAGGGTTAGACGGATGCTCCGGAGTTGGCGCGCTTTGGGTCACAGCGGCGGCGAGTGCCTCTAATCCCCGGGTTTTCGCGCCCGGCTTCAGGCGGGGAATGGCTGTAATGCGCGCCAGCAGTGTCGGATCGAGATCGGGGGCCGACGACGGCTGATTTTGCAGAATCAATTCGAGATGAGTCAGCCAGCCTTTGAGGTAATCGCCACTGAGCAGGATCACATCAATGGCTTCGGGAGTGACCGTGAACTGGCCGTTGCGGGCCTGATCGAGAACCGTTTCTACTTCGTGGGCCACCTTCTGGATTTCGCGGAGTTCGAGAAAGCCGGCCAGTCCCTTGATCGTATGAAAATTGCGGAAGATGGCGTGCAGGGCCTCGGACTTGGTTGGCTCTTTTTCAAGAACCAGCAGTTGCGACTCAAGATTCGCCAAGTGCTCGCGTGACTCGATCACGAAATCGGAGAGCAACTCCGGGTCCTGCGCGATAGCGATTTCAGCCGTGCGCGGCTCATCCAGTGCACGTTGCAAGCGAACCAGTCCCTCTTGCAGGATCGCCCCCGGATCCTGGGCTCCGGCCGCTCGAATCGCCGCGAGAATACTGGCGGCAGCGCTCGCGGCATCCGCCGCGCCCTCGCGGAGGGCATCCTTTTGGATGGCCTCCAGCGCCTCGTCCCAGGCGCAGGCATTCTGGTTACCACCGGTGGCTAGAACCAGGCGCAGGGCGAGGTCTTCCACTCTTTGGCGCGTTTCGATATAAGCTGCCATTACGGGCCTCAGAAGAGGTGGTCATCGCCATCCAAGGGAAAGGCCGGGCGCCGGTTGCCCAGCGGGGCGAATGGCCTGGCAGGGGGCTGGCTGTGATCGGCACTGGCCACTTGCGGGCCGGCGGCGGAGCTCACCAGCGCCGGCTCCGGCTGCACGGAGATGGCGTGCGCGCTGCGTCCCAACAATCCTCGAAGGCGATCCACCATAGAGCAGAGGCTACTGGCTTGAGATGCGAGTTCTTCGCTGGCAGCGGCGCTTTGTTCGGCTCCGGCGGCTCCCTGCTGGGTCATGGTTTCCATGGTCCCCACGGCTCGGGCGATCTGCTCGATGCCACGGGACTGCTCCTGACTGCCGGCGTCGATCTCGTCGATCAGAGTCTTGACCTGCAGGGTGCTTTCGGTGATCTGGTTGATCGACTTGGCGACATTGTCCAGTTTCCGGCTGCCTTCGTTCGATTTACCGATCGAATCCTCGATAAGAAAGGCAGTGTCCTTGGCGGCTTGGGCGCTGCGTTGGGCGAGATTGCGAACTTCGTCGGCTACCACCGCGAAGCCCATACCCGCTTCTCCGGCGCGCGCCGCTTCCACCGCCGCATTCAGCGCCAGAATGTTCGTTTGAAATGCAATCTCATCGATAACGCGGATGATTTTGAAAATCTTCTCGCTAGACCCGGTAATTTCCTTCATGGATCGGACCATCTCCTCCAGGTTCCGGTTGGCTTCGGATACGGCCTTGGTGGCATCGGCCATCAGACTGGCGACAGCGCGCGTGTTTTCCGTATTTTTGTGCGTGATGGAAGTAATCTCAGTGGCGGAAGACGACGTTTCCTCAAGAGTGGCTGCCTGTTCGGAAGTTCCTTGAGCCAGAGACTGGCTGGTAGAAGCGACCTGGGTGGAAGCCACCGCTACCTGGCGCGAACCTTCCATTAGGCCAGCGGCGATTTGCTGAAACGCCCGGCTCGTGGTGATTACGACATACGCCGCGACCGCCCCGGCGGCGCAGGCCGCTCCCGCCAGCAGCCATGCCATCCAGTGCGAAGAGCCTGGCCCGGCATCGGCCGCCAGCCATGCCAGCCAAAACGCAATCAGCAGGTTGGCCCCGAGGCACAGCAGGAACTTGGTGGAAAAGTTGATTCTGTTTTCTGGCATGAAATTCGGCTCCGGGCTATTGGATCAAGGCTTTCAGGTGATGCAGATCCTGTGCGGAGAGGACGCGGTCGATATCCAGCAGGATCTTGACTTTGCCCTTCACTTTTGCCAGACCGAGCAGATAATTGCCGGTCGTTTCTTCTCCAAAATCGGGTGTATCTTCGATGTCGGAGGAAGCCAGCGTGAGCACTTCCGATACTCCATCCACGATCACCCCCATGAGAATGATCCCGGATTCTCCTCTGACTTGCGTAACGATAATGCAGGTGCGCTGCGTGTAGTCGGCTGCCGCCAGACCGAATTTCAGACGCAAGTCGATTACGGGGACCACCTTCCCTCTCAGGTTGATCACGCCTTTGACATGCGGCGGTGTCTGGGGCACCGCTGTAATTTCCTGAATTCCCATGATTTCCCGGACCTTCAGGACGCGGATTCCGAATTCTTCCTGCCCCAATTGGAAGGTAAGATATTTACCGGACCGTTCGTCGGCGGAGTTGCCGGTACTTACCTGTTTATCGTCAGCAACGATAGATGGCATAGTTCTCCTCTACAGATCAGACATCGAGCGCAAACACTTCGCTCTGATCGGGCACGGCTTTTGGCCTGTCTCCTGGCCGGAGAGAGACGCGGAGCAGGACATCATCCCCATCCCAACGGAATCGCTCTACAATCCATTCCGCCCCGGCACACTTGGTTTTGAAGTTGCGGCCAAATACAACCGTGGGAATACTCAATCCCAAAGAACCCAAATGACGCTCCAGGTCGCTTTTCAGGTTGCCGACGATCATATTGGTCAACTCCGCCACCGCGTCCAGCACCTCTTCGGTAACGGAATCGAAATCGGCCATCAGCATCTGGGAGCAGACGCGGCAGGCCGCATTTGGGGAGCACGTCAGGCTGCCGGTTCCGGTCCAGGTCCCGGCGATGCCGATGAACGACACAACACGATCGGTCACCTCCGGGGTGCTTTTTTCCACCGTCATGTCCTCGAATTCGATGTTTCCGGTGAGCATGGTGGAAAACACTTCCGTAACCGAGTGCCGGAGCGAACTAACGATCAGATTTTGCACGTTCATAGTGGCTGCGCCGGCTCCAGAATTCCGGCCAGCTTCTCCTTTATCTGGTCGGCGGTGAAAGGCTTTCGCACGTAGCCGGATGCGCCCAGTTTGACTGCCTCCGCCACTTTGGTTTCCCCGCCCTCCGTAGTGATCATGACTACCGGCACGCTCGCCCAATCAGCGGAACGTTTGAGCGCCGCCAGCAGCCCCAGGCCGTCCATTTTGGGCATGTTGATGTCGGTCAAAATGAGATCCACTTTGTTGGACTGCAAAAGCGCCAACGCCTCCTCGCCATCACCGGCCTCGTGGATGGTCTGAATCGCCATGCCGGTTTGCCGCAATACCCGCTGCAAGATCTTTCGGATCGCAGCCGAATCATCCACAACTAAGATGTTGGATTCCATTCGACTCCTTACAAAACCTTTCATCGGCAGAACCGCGGTTTTTCATTAGCGGGGCCGCAGAAAAAACCGCAAAATCCGGGTGAGTTCGACTAATGGAGAGCGCGCGAGGAACCGATAGAAGAGGAGGAGGTTGGGGAAGGATGGCCCGCCAGCTTTCACAACAGGAAATTGACGCGGTATTTCAAAGACAGGACCGGAAAAGGGAAGCCGCCGTCAAGTTCGATTTCCGCCGTCCGGACCGTATTCCGAAGTCCCAAGTCCGGGCCATTCACCTGCTTCACGATGTCTTCGCCCGAAACCTGGTGTCGAGCCTGTCGGCGTACCTGCGTTCCTACCTTACAGTAAACCTGGTCAGTGTAGAGCAACTATCGTACTCCGAATTTCTGGAGGGATTACCTTCACCCACCTGTCTGGTAGCCATGGGGTTACAGCCATACGACGGCAACGGCGTTCTGGAACTGAATCCCTCGCTGGTGTTCCCGATTATTGAAATGCTGTTGGGCGGGACCGGGAAACAGTCCGGCGCGATCCAGCGGGATATTACCGAAATCGAACAGAAATTGCTGGACGGCCTGCTCCGCATCATCCTGAACGATCTGCGGGAAGCCTGGAAGGGCGTCACGGAAATCGATTTTACGATCGACTCCATGGAGACCGAGCCGCAGTTGCTGCACGTGCTGGCGCCGAACGAAGCCGTGGTGGCGATCGGCGTGGAAATCCGCATCGCCGAGGCGGTCGGGATGATGAATATTGCCCTGCCGTCGATCGTGATTAAAATGATGCGCCATAAGTTCGATCAGCAATGGTCGGTGCGCAAGACGCACGCCAGCGAACAGGAACAGGCGCGTCTGTTGGCAATGCTGCGGGACGCTTCCCTGACGCTGGAGGCGCGCCTCGAAGGTCTGGAGCTATCGGTTCAAAACCTGCTCGACCTCGCCGAGGGCCACGTACTGGTGTTCGAGCGGTCCGTCAACAGTCCGGTGGAATTGATTGTGAACGGCCGCAGGCAATACTTTGGCCAGATAGTCTCGACCGCCGCCCGAAGGGCCTTTGCCATCCAGCAGGTACGCGAGCCCTCTAAGGAAGCACCAAAAGCGATCGCGGCGCCGCGGGAGACTGCTCTTCCGGCGAAGCAAGAGCCAGCAACAGATCGATAGCGGCACGCCCGCGGCGGCGGCCGTTGTCGTTCACAACCGCGACCTGTTCGAGAAAGACGAGGCAGCGCAGAAGGTCGCCATCGCGTATGGCCTGTATGCCCAGATTGCGCCGCTCCTCGTCGCGAAGTTTCTGGATTCCGTCCTGCACGCCGCGAAACACGCGGGCGGCAACCGCGTTTTCGGGAACGGTTTCGTAGTAGACGCCAGCCACCAGCGTGCGGTAGGTCCGCACGAGCGCGGCAAGCGCGTCCCTGAGGTCGGAATCCACCGCTCCCGCCGTTTCCAGAGCGGTTCCGGAAACGATCCCGCCCAGAGCCATCACCAGGGCCTGCCGCTCGTTGAGGAACTCGTCCGTTACCTTGATGTCCTTATCCGGCAACTCATCGGCGCTCTTGCGGTTTGCTTTCTCGTGCCGGCGCGCATCCTGCAGATATTCGCAATCGAGAGGACAACTCACGGTCTGTTCGCGGCCGGTGCCGCAGCAAATCGAGCAGATTTCGCCGCCCACTCCGGGGCACAGCCGCTTGGGGCGGCGCACGGCGCAAATCGCGCAGTTCATTTACCCAGTATAAGGGTAGGGCTGCTTTCAGAACGTAAAGCGCGCAATCAGCGTGCCGGTGCGCGGAAGCGAATAGAGCTGGCCGACCACGGCGTTCAGAGTGGTGGAAGGCGCGGATTGCGCGCCCGGCACCGTCAGGTTGATAACTCCAAAACCGGAGGTCAGTTGTCCGTAGTTGTTGTGGCTAACGGGGGCGCCGGGAGCCACCGTGCTGGGATTGCCGATCTGCGTGCGGTTGAAAATATTCACGAACTCGCCGCGGAGTTCTAATGCCAGCCGTTCTTTGAAACGGAATGTCCGGCTCAGATTCATATTCTCATCGGGCCGCCGCGCCTGGCGAAAATCGCCATAGAGTGTGCCCAGTGCCGGTCCGAAAGCGCCGTTAGCCGGATTGGCCCAGGCAGCCGGATTCAGCACGACATCCGTATACGGATTAATGCAGCCGCAGTTGAGGTTCTTGGTATACAGCGGCTGGCCCGGCACGCGGAAATATTCACTCCCGCCGATATAGTTGATGTTCGTGGCCGTAGGCGGAGTAAGTGGCAATCCGCTGCCGTATTGTAAAAAGGCGCCGATAGCCCAATCTTTCGTGACTGCCGCGACAAAGCGGTTGTTGAACCACTTTTGCGTCGTATATACGATATTGGTGTTGAACAGAAACGGCTGGTCGGTGGTTTGGAGCGACTTCACCGAGGGCACGTACAGGTTGGGACGGATGCCCACCATGGCCTTCGACCAGGTGAAGGTGCCGAACACCTGCAATCCGTGCGAAAGCCGCTTGGTCGCTTTCATCTGCAGCGAGTCGTACCAGGTATTGCCGGTCGGTGAATTGTATACCGTGATCGTGCTGAACTGCGGATAGGGGCGCAGCGCATTAATCAGGGTGTTGCTGGTGGAATAGCCGGAATAGGGAACGATGTTTCCCACTCTCGAGATGACCGCCGGATTGGAGAGGGCATCCCCCAGCAGCAGATTGTCGGCCGGGTTCGTATAAGGATTCAGCCCATAAGCGGAAAACACGGAGGGCGCCACCTGGTTGATGTAGCCGTAGGGTCCTACCGTGCTGCCGCCCGTGATGCTGGTGGCGCCGCCGGTCCACCAAACGCCGCGATTGCCCACGTAGGACGCTTCGATTAACGTGTTGGCAGTGATCTCGCGCTGTACCCCGATGCTCCACTGGTTCTGGCGCCCCGGCCGCGCGGCGTGCGGATCGATGTATTGCAGAAAGCCGCTGGTGGTAAAGCCTGGCAGCGGCGTTTGGCCGGGATCGAAGTTCGGCCATACGGGCTGGGGGATCGTGCCGGGGGTATTCAACGGCAAATAGTTGTTGATGCCAGTGGCGGTGTTGCTCACATTGGCCGTATTTTGCAAAGTCAGATCGAGCGCGGGGTCGTATGCGAAGCCCCAGCCGCCGCGGAACACGGTTTTCGAATCGATCTGATACGCGATGCCGAATCGCGGCCCGATCGCATACGGATAGGCCGAGCCGAAGCTACAGTGGCAAGTTGCTTGAAAAATGGCCGCTCCCAAGCGGCCGCCGGCGGCCGGGTTGGGCACATTGAGACCCAGGTCGGCGGATCGCCCGTGCTCTTCCGTGTTGAGCGTGCCATAATCCCAGCGCAAGCCGTAATTGACGGTCAACTTGCGCGTCACCTTCCAGTCATCCTGAATGAACACGCCCCATTGCGATTTACCCATGCGCGAGTCGACCGGCGCATATTGCGTGGCTTGAGTTACGTCGCCCAGAAGGAAATTGGCATAAGGAAAGCCCGTTTGATAGGCGCCGGTCACCAGGGCCGCGGGGTACGCCGTGGCGCCCGCGCCCAGATTGGTTACCGATCCCATGGACGAGTTTTGCACGCCCAGATTGGTCAGATTGGCAAAATAGAGTCCCACGCCCGTGGGTGGCGCCTGGATAAATGCCTGCCACCACACTTCGGCTCCCGCCTTGAACGTGTGATTGCCCCTTACCCATGTCATATTGGCGTTCGCGGCGGGCCGCTCAACGCGCGTGTGCGTATGGGCCAGCGCGTTCCCCAACTGCTGCATTCCGCCCAACGCCTGCGGGCTGGTAACATTGCCGGCGACGATTGTTGGAAAGTTAAAACTGCCTTCGCAACCCTGGAGATCGAGCATGGTTTGGCAGTTGACGGTTTTGCCGCTCTTGGTGTACGGACCGTCGTCAAAGAAATAGATGTACGAGTATCCCGCGCCAAGGTGCAACAAGAGAGTGGGCGTAATGGTGTAGTCGTAGTTGGCGCGCCATGCGGGGCCGCCGATCGGAATGGAGCCGCGCGCGGCGGTGAGCAGAGGCGGAAGGCCATCCGCATTGCCGTTCGGCGTGGTGTACTGGGCGTTGGTCACCGAGTTATGGAAGTACAGAGATAACTTCTGCTTCGGCCCGATAATCTGATCGACTTTGATGGAGGGAACGCTGGTGATTCGTACCCCATCGTTGAAGCCAGTGTAGTTGGTAACCAGGTTTCCATTGGAGAGGGGCGGCAGGAAGCTCTGGATCGCCACTGCAACGGGACTGAAGCGCGATTGGGGAATCACGTTGTTGGGAAACGGAGTCGCGGTTACCTGGCCATTAGCGGTGGTTCGGCTAAGCGGATCGAAGATTTCGTTGGCGAACACGGGCTGCCCGCCGACTGTAGTGATTGCGGTTGCGGGAACACCCAAAGTAGGATTGAATCCGGCGCCTCCAGCCGGTGAGATGGCGGAGAAATTCCCCGCCTGATATTGCGCGTTTGGAAGCGTATCGGGAAACGTCAACGCTTGTGATTCCTTGTAGCGCTCGTAGGCGAAAAAGAAGAATGTCTTGTCTTTGCCGTTATAGAGTTTGGGAATCCACACCGGGCCGCCGAAAGTGCCGCCCCAATCGTTGCGGCGGTTGAACGGGCGGTATTTGCCGCCGGAAGGGGCGCCGGGGGTGCCTGCGTTGAAGGAAAAGGGATCGCCGGCATTGAGCGCTTCGTTCACGAAGTATTCGTACGCGCTGCCATGGAACTGGTTGGTGCCGGATTTCATGATGATGTTAAAGAGGCCGCCGCCCGCCTGCCCGAACTCCGGCGCATAGTTGCTGGTTTGGATCGCCATTTCCTGAATCGCGTCCGCACTCGGTTGGGATTGCTGAATGGCGAAGTTGTTGGGCGGGGTCACGTGATTCGTGAAATCCAGGCCCTCCAAACGGTACGCGGCGGTGTTGGTGGGCGCCCCGTTGATGATCATGTTGAAATTGGCGAAATAGCTGACGCCCGGCAGCAACTGCACCGAATTAAACGGATTGCGGATGCCCAGGCTGCCTGCGTTAGCGGTCCCGATACCGAGGATCGGCAAGTCGTCCAACTGCTCTAGGGTGATGTCGTGAGCGATATCGCCGCTTTCGGTTTTGAGCAGAGTGGCTTCGGCCTGTACGGTAACCGATTCGGTCGTTTCACCGACTTGGAGCATGAGATCCAGCGGTATCGTCTGGCCGGCATCCACCGTGAGACCCGAGCGCGTCAGTTTCTTGAAACCGGACGCGGTGACCGTGACGCTGTAAGGTCCGGGAGGCAGGCGCGGAACCGTGTAGGCGCCCGTCTCGGTGGTGACGGTCGGATACGGCGCATTCGTTTCCGTATTTCTGACTTCGACGTTTGCTCCGGCAATCGAGGCTCCGGCGGGATCGGTAATGATCCCCGTGATGGTGCCGGTGCCGGCTTGCGCGAACAATTCAGCGGAGCAGATGAGTACACTGAGTGCGATGGTGACCGGGCGCACGAGACCTCCCTCTATGGGTGACCATGCTATAGCGTGCGACGGGGGAAAGTCAAGCTACGCGGCGGCTTTTTCGCAGTAGCCACTATCGCCGGGTCTATCAATTCGCTTGATAGGAACTATCATCGCGCCGGTATCGACTATCGCGCCGGCCATCGTTACAATTAACCCGTTTCAGTGGGTTTCCTGGTTCTCTTGCGGAGGTAAACGTCTATGATGAGCTCAGTCCGGCGGTCACTTGTAGTGTGTCTACTAACATTCGGCGCCTTTGCCCAGTCGAATCAGGGCACAATTACTGGAACGATTTCCGATCCCGCCGGCGCGGTCGTTCCCGGCGCGGCGATTGAAGTGAAAAACAGCGATACCGGCGTCGTCTATCGCGGCGGCGCTTCGGCGACAGGCAACTACGTCATCCAGGTACCGGCCGGGACCTACGAGATTAGCGTGAACGCCCCCGGATTCAAGAAATTCGTCGAACAAAATATTCAGGTGATCGTGGCTACCAGCACGCGCACGGACGTCAAACTGGAAGTCGGCGGAACGAACGAAGTCGTCACAGTCGCCGATACCGAGCCACTGCTCAAAACCGAAAGCGGCGAGATGAGCCATAACGTCACCACAAACGACGCGGATACGCTCCCGGTGCTCTCGATCTCGGGCGGCGGCGTGTTTGGCGCCACGCCTCTGGGTAACATTCGCAATCCACTGGCGGTGGCCAGCTTGATTCCCGGCGTGACTTTTTCCAATGACAACTCCCTGGTGGTAAATGGGTTGCCGAGCAACAGCGAAACCATCCGTACAGAAGGCCAGGATTCCACCGGCACCATCTGGAAAGTGGCGCAGCAGGCCAGCCAGGGCAGCGTGGATGCAATTCAGGAAGTTTCGATTCAAACCAGCAACTTTGCAGCGGAGTACGGGCAGGTGGGCGGGGGCTACTTCAACTACACGATGAAGTCCGGCACCAACCAGTTCCACGGCAGCGGATACGATTATTTTGTTAACGAAGCGCTCAATGCCGGCCTGCCTTTCTCCGATGCCGGTACTGTCACCCCGTCGAAAGAGGGGCAGCACATCCGCAATCCAGTACGGCAAAACGATTACGGATTCACGATCGGCGGGCCCATCCGCATTCCCAAAGTTTACAACGGAACGAACCGCACATTCTTTTTCTTTAACTTCGAACAGTTCCGGCAGAGTTTGACAACACAGAACAGCCTCCAAACTGTGCCGACGACGGCATACCGGCAGGGCGACTTTGGCACCGCGGGTTGTTATGTCTTCGTGGCGGCCGCGAATAGCTGTTTCTTCGCTCCCTCAGTGAGTTTCCTCGGCGGCGGGCCTGCAGTCGATTCTGCCGGCCAAGCCGTCGCCAATGGAGAGATTTTCGACCCCGCCAGCACACGGCTCGTAAATGGATACCAAGTGCGCACGCCCTTCCCAAATAATACGATCCCGCTTTCCAGATTCGATCCAGTGGCACTCGCGTTACAGAATATGCTGCCCCTGCCCAACCAACCCGGGATCGTCAACAACTATCTGGTCCCCGCCTTTGTCAATTGGCAGCACACGACCAACTTCTCCTGGAAGATCGACCATTCGCTCAGCCCCACAACTAAACTCTCTTGGTACTTCTCGCGCTTACTCACGAATTCCCCCAACGCCAATGGATTCCCAACCACCTACGGCGGAGCCACTCCGACGGCGGAAACCAACACCACCACTCGCGTGAACTTCGACGATACTCTCCGCCCCACCCTGCTACTCCACATCGGCGTGGGCTACTTCCAGGACTACGATCCGACTATTCCCGCCCAATTCAACCAAACCTCGATCGGTCTGCACGGTTATTTCGATCCGAACCTTTTCCCGACTATTTCCGGGTTGAGCAACGTCTTTAGTGGCGGCTGGGGGGCGAACCTCGGTGGACTCGGCGCTGGATTCGGCGCATTGCTGTGGGAAGAAAAGCCCACCGGTAATGCCAGCATGACTTGGGTCCATGGGAATCACATCTTCAAATTCGGCGGCGAATTCACCATAGACGGGTACCCCGAGCACAGCACCTGGCGCGCCAACGGCGATTTCGCGTTTGGCGCCGCGGAGACAGCCGATCCCTGGCAGAATGGCCAGCCGCTGACCATCGCCAATCCCAGCGGGTTCGCTTACGCCAGCTTCCTGCTGGGCCTGCCGGATAACCTGTCGCTGAGCCCCTATACGCAAACCAAACTGGGCAACCACTTTATGGGTTTTTATGCGCAGGATAGCTGGAAGGTGACTCGCAAATTTACGCTCGATTACGGCCTTCGCTACGACTTCCAGACTTACCTGAAAGAAGAGCACGGCCGCATGCAGGATGCGTCTTTGAGCACGCCGAATCCGACGGTCGGGGGCCTGCCCGGCGCCGGCATTTATGAAGGCTACGGCGGCGGGCGGTGCAATTGCTCGCTCTCGCACAACTACCCGTTCGCGTTCGGACCGCGCCTGGGCATGGCTTACCAGATCACCCCCAAAACCGTGCTGCGCGCCGGCGCGGGCCTCATGTATGGTCTGGTGCAGACCCCCGCCGGGGCTTCCTACAGCACCGCCGATTACTACGCCTTCAACGCTCCCGGATATGGAATCAGCCCCTTACCCGGCGGCCTCGCCAGCCCCAATCCCTATCCCAATCTGACCTGGCCCAACTTCAGCACCGGCAAATACCCTGTCGAAACGAATGGTCAGTTGCCCCCCGGAAATCCGTTCCTCTTCTTCGATCCTTCGGCCCGGCCGCCGCGCATTCTGCAATGGAGCATCGGCATCCAGCGCGAGATTTCGAAAGATCTGGTGGTGGAAGCTACTTATGTAGGGAACCGCGGCGTGTGGTGGGCCGCGCCTTACATGGACCAGATGACCGCCAATGGACTCACGCCCGCAATTCTGGCCGCGCACGGTCTCAACATCGCCAATCCGGCAACTCAGGCATTGCTCACCAGCCAATTGGATTCTCCACAGGCCATCGCCGCCGGATTTGGAAATCCGCCTTATGCGGGCTTTCCGCTGACCGACACCGTTGCCCAGTCCCTCCGCCCGTTCCCGCAGTGGCTTCAGCCCGATCCGTGGCTTGGGCCGCCGATCGGCAAAACGTGGTATGACTCGTTGCAGACCAAGCTCACCAAGCGCTTCTCGCACGGCCTTTCGCTCCAGGCGTCGTATGTTTTCTCCAAGGCCATGGACCTCGGCACGGGCGCGGAGACCGGGTACTACGTAGCCGGCGATCCCCTGGTCAGCGACATTTACAACTACGGAATCAATAAACAGCTCAACCAACTGACGCGACCGGACGATTTTCTCATTTCGGGCACCTACATAACACCCAAGTTCAAGTCCGACAACCAGGGAATGAAAGTGCTTTCGGTGATCGCACGCGATTGGCAAGTCGGGTGGGTTTTGCGCTATCAGAATGGCGCGCTGATTCAAAGTCCGCCTTCCACCAACCAGCTCACGGCGCAGTTGGAACGGGCGGTTCCGGATTTTCTATCCACGGATTCGAACTTCATGACGCCTGTGCCCGGAGTAAATCCGCTGGCAGTGAACCCGAACTGCGGCTGCTTCAACCCGCAGACTACCTTAGCTCTGAATCCCAATGCATGGGTGAATCCGCCGGGCGGCACCTGGGGCACCGCCGCTCCCTTCTACAACAATTACCGCTGGCAGCGGCAACCGGCCGAATCGATGAGTTTTGGGCGCAACTTTCGGTTCGGCCGCGAAGCGCGGTTCAACTTCAACGTCCGCGCTGAATTCCAAAACGTCTTCAATCGCCTCTTCCTCCAGCCCCCTTCGGTGGGGGGATTTGGCGGCGTGAACCCGCTTACTCCCGCCTCATCCACCGGAGGCGTGCTTACCGGTGGCTACGGCTACATTGCCACGCTGAACGGCACGAACTATCAGTCGCGCTCCGGCAAGATCGTCGCCCGCTTCACGTTCTGATGAGCGCTTACTGCCCCAATTTGTGCAACACGTCCAAGGCTTCGGCACGGACCTCCGGGTCCGTGCCGCCGGCCGCAATCTTCAATTGTGGAATAGCAGCCGCCGGGTTACCGCTCCGTCCCAGCGCCATGCCCAGTTCGAAATGCGCGCGCGAAAGAGCCGGCTGCGCGCGCACTGCCGTCTCCAGTTCCCGGATCGCGGCGGCCATTTCGCCCTGGTCTTCTAAGAACCGCCCGTAATCCACGCGGGCGTCAGCCAGCTCCGGTTTCAAGCGGATCGCCTGCTCGAACTGAAAGCGGGCCTCCGGCGCGTCGCCGCGCGTTGCCAACACGCGCGCCAGATTCAGCCGCCACTCTGCGATTCCGGGCTGAATGCGCAGCGCTTCGCGGAACTGGGCTTCGGCCGCCGCGTGGTCGCCGGTTCCCCATTCCACATTCCCCAGGTTGTTGTGCAGTTCCGGCAGATCGGGATCGAGCTCCACAGCCTTTTCGAGCGCCGCCCGCGCTTCGGCGCCTTTGTCTTCCTGCCAGAGAGTCCAGCCCAGCGTACCCCAGCCCATCGGTTCGCCGGGATCGAGAGCGGTCGCGCGCCGCAAAGCCGTTTCCGCCTCGGCAAGCTGCCTGGCTTCCATCAGGGCATTGCCCAACTGAATCAGCCGCAGCGAGGTGGGTTCACGCCGCGCGGCCTCCTGGAAATACGGGATGGCCTTCGTCAGCTCGCCCGCCGCGCGGTAACCTTGCGCCAGTTCCGCATAGAACCCGGTCTCGTGCGGATGATACCGCTCCACTAAACCCGCAAGGCGCGGCAAGCCTTCCGCCAGGTTTTTCCGGTCGCGCACCTGCGCCAACGCCGTGTAGAGAGCGTTCTCCGGAGTATCGGCCAACGGCGCCGGATAATACGGAACCACCTCGCCGCGGTATGCATTGGCAGCCGTCTCCTCCACCTCCGCTTTCGGGGCGAGCGGATCGCCTTGCGGTTTATGCCGCTCAATCAAGTGGTCCGTCATTACTACGTGCACCACATCGTCGGTTCGCCGCTTGGGCATGTGGCAGGCGACGCAATCGGCGCCGGCCTGGTGCGGGCCCGATGCCGCGGCCTGCTGGACAACCGCCGCATGACAGGTTTGGCAGACGCTGTTATAGTGCGTTTCGGCCGCGGCGCCGCGCGGAATGTTGTGCGGGTCGTGGCACGTGGTGCAGCGAAGTTTGCCGGCGCTCTTTAGAAAGCATTGCGATTGCCGCAGCCGGTACGCCGTATTCGCAATTTCGAAGCGGTTCCCTTGGCCATCGGCCCGGTCGAACGCAATCTGGAAATCGCCCAGCGGCTGGCCCGGCACATACGCGAACGGCCCGCGATCGAACCGCCGGATTGAATGCGGCAGATCGAGGCTGGTGGTTTCCAGGTGGCATTGCATGCAGACTTCGAGCTCGCGCTCGGCGCTGAGGCGCCTGGGATTCACAATGGCGGCGCGGATCTCGTCGCGGCTCGCGCCCTTCGACGCCGCCGCCACATGGCGGGCGCCGGGTCCGTGGCACCGCTGGCAATCGATGCCCTCGGGCACCGGCTCCTCGAAGATCAACTCCGCGCTTGCCGCGTGCGTCATGGCTTCCGGAATTTTCGGATACGCGTTGTGGCAGAACATGCACTCGTAATGCACCGGCCGCGCCGGCCCCGGATTATCCGGCGCATCGTAGCCCGGGCTCATATCCCAGTAGCCACCCTTCTCGGAATACCAGCTCAGCGGCAGCACTTCGAGTGTGTTGCGCGGCGTGCGGTGCAAGTACGTGCGCGAGTGATTTCCCGAACCGATGACGTAATCGACTTCGCGCTCATCCACATTGGTTTGCTTGCCGTCGAAGCCGATTTGCCAGCGCCGCTGGAAATGCCGGCCATCGCGCGTGACCATGGCGAAGTAGCTGTCGGAGGTCTTGTTGTAGAACGGCTTGCCGAATTCGATAGAATCTTCGGGGCGCACTCGCGCAAACGACCGCCCCATACCTGTCTTGCGATAGTGCGCGGCGATATCCGCATGGCAGGTGGCGCAAATCGCCGCATCCACGTACGCATTGGCCGAGCTGCCGGACGGGCGGTGGGCGCAGCCCGCGTAGAGCCACGCCGCCGCCCCGCCCGCCATGGCCACGGCTGCAACCGCCAGCCCTGCTTTGGTTACCCGAGCCAAGACGCGAGAGAATCCTTACGCGGAGGCCGGCATCTGGAAAGGCTCATCCGCGCTGCCGCCGTAGATGCTGGGGACGTGCGCGTTCATCGCGCGCAGATAGGCGCTCAACTGCCCGCGGTGATGAATGCTGTGATTGTTCCAGGAGCTCAGGTACATCACGCTCGGCATTTTCATCACGCCGAAAAAGTCCACCTCCTTGGCCAACTGCTCGCCGGGTAGAGCCTTGATGCGCTCGAAGCCCGCCGGAACTTCCTTCTGATATAAAGCCACGATGCCGGCCGTGGTAACTTCCAGCGGCATGGGCGTCTCTTCGTAGGTGAAATTGCCGCTGGCAATCGCCTTTGCAAACCACATCTCTGAGGCAGCCAGGTGCCACGCCAGTTCGCGCGCGGTTCGGCCCTTGTCGCCGAGCTTAAAATCCAGTTGTTTGTCGGGCACCGCCGATAAGACTCTCAGCGTGGTCGCGTACTCGCGCTCCAGGCCGCCAAGTAACATGCCTGCGATCGATTTGGCTTCCGCCGGATTCATAGATTCCTCCGCGATATGGTACCGCACCCGCATCCGGCCGGTTGCATCATATAAGTATGCCGGCAGAAACCCTTACTCTCGACGTTCGTGGAATGAGCTGCGCCAATTGCGCCCGTAGCATTGAAAAAAAACTCGCCTCCACTCCGGGTGTAACCAAGGCGTCGGTGGACCTCGAGGCCGCTCGCGCGATCGTGGAGTACGATACAGATCTCGTCAAGCCTGATGCGCTGGCCAAAGCCGTGCGCGATCTGGGCTATGAAGTAGCGGCATGAGGACAGAGGTAGCCGCGCCCGAACGCGTTGATTTGCCGCTTTCGGGGATGACGTGCGCCGCCTGCGCCCGCGCGATTGAGCGAACCCTGGCGGGCACGGCGGGAGTGGAGCGCGCGCACGTCAATTTCGCCACTCGGACCGCTACTGTGGAATTCGATCCCGGCCGCGCGCGCGTCGGCGATCTGATCGATGCCATCGAAGACCTCGGTTACGGCGTGCCGGAAACCGAGCCTGCTCCCGATACAGAAGCGCTGCTCTATCGCCACCGGTTGATCGTGGCGCTCATCTTCGCGCTCCCAGTGCTCGTGCTCGGCATGCTGCACCGCCTGGCATGGCTGCAACTGGCGCTAACGCTGCCCGTGGTGTTCTATGCGGGAGCGCCGTTCTACCTGGCCGCCTGGAGCGGGCTGCGGCATCGCTCGGCCAACATGAACACCCTGATCGCGCTGGGCACGGGCGCGGCATTCCTTTATTCTCTGTTCGAGACTCTGCGCGGCGGCCACCAGGTCTATTACGAAGCAGCCGCCGTGATCATCGCGCTGATTCTGCTCGGCCGCATGCTGGAAACGCGGGCCAGGGGTAAAGCTTCCGAAGCGATCCGCCGGCTGATGGATTTGCAGCCGCCCACAGCGCGCGTTCTGCGCGGTGCCACGGAAACGGAAATTCCGCTCGACGAAGTGCGGGTGGGCGATATTGTCGCGGTCCGGCCGGGAGAGCGCATTCCCGTGGATGGCGCGGTGGTGGAAGGCGGATCGGCGGTGGACGAATCGATGCTCACGGGCGAGAGCTTGCCGGTAGACAAAGCGCCGGGCGCACCGGTATTCGCCGGAACGATGAACCGCTCCGGCGCGTTCCGCTTCGAAGCGAAAAAGGTGGGGCGCGGAACCGTGCTGCGGCAGATGATCCAGATGGTGAAGCAGGCGCAGGGCTCGCGCGCTCCGGTGGCTCGCCTAGCCGACGTGGTAAGCGCGTGGTTTACGCTGGGCGTGCTGTTGGCCGCGGCCGCAACGTTCCTCGGCTGGTTCTTTGCCGGCCCTTTCGCGGCCGCGCTGGTGAACGCAGTAGCGGTGCTCATCATCGCCTGCCCGTGCGCCCTCGGCCTGGCGACGCCGACGGCCATTATGGTCGGTACGGGACGCGGCGCGCAGCGCGGCATTCTGATCAAAGGCGGGGAAGTACTGGAGACAGCACAAAAGATCGATACGATTCTGCTGGATAAAACCGGCACGCTTACCCTGGGCCGGCCGCAAGTCACCGCGGTTCATCCGCGGAATGGATACAGCGAGGCTGCACTGTTGCGCCTGGCGGTTTCGGCCGAGCGCCATTCCGAGCACCCGATCGCAAGGGCCATCGCGGAGGCCGCGCGCGAACGCGGCATCGAACCGGCCGCCGCGGAGTCTTTTTCCGCGGAGACCGGCCACGGTGTGCGCGCCGTCATAGAGGGACAGCAGGTCGTGGTCGGCCGGCCGGGGATCACGGTCATGGTGGATGGCAAACTGGCCGGGTCAATCGAGATCGCTGATCGGAACAAGCCCGAAGCCGCCGAAGCCGTGGAGTGGCTGAAGAAGATGGGCCTGGAAGTCTGGCTCATTACGGGCGACCGCAAAGCGGCGGCGGAAGCGTCCGCGCAGGCGGCGGGAATCGAGCACGTCATGGCGGAAGTGCTGCCCGATCGCAAAGTGGCCAAGGTACGCGAGCTGCAAGCCTCCGGCAGGCGGGTCGCCATGGTGGGCGATGGCATTAACGACGCGCCCGCGCTCGCCCAGGCCGATCTGGGAATCGCCATGGGAACCGGCACGGATGTGGCGCTCGAAGCCGGGCACGTGACGCTTATGCGCGGCGACCTCAATGGCGTGGCGGAGGCCATCCAGCTTTCCCGCCGCACCATGCGGGTCATCCGGCAGAACCTTTTCTGGGCCTTTGCCTATAACACGGTTGGAATTCCCGTGGCGGCGCTGGGCTTGCTTTCGCCGATGGTGGCGTCGGCGGCGATGGCGCTGTCGAGCGTCACGGTGGTCACCAACAGCCTGCGCCTGAAGTAATACCGATAACTGAAAGCGGAACGCTGGCAGCTTGCAGTTATAATCGCCTTTGACTCCCAAAATCGCATTCCTTTTCCCCGGCCAGGGGTCCCAGTCCGTAGGCATGGGCAAAGCCCTCGCCGCAGTTTTTCCCGCCGCCCGGCGCATTTTCGAAGAGGCCGACGAGGTGCTCGGTTTCCGGCTCTCCCGCTTGTGTTTTGAAGGGCCGGAAGACCAGCTTCGCCTCACGGAGAATCAGCAGCCGGCCCTGCTGACGGTTTCGACCGCGGCCTTCCAGGTGCTTCAGGAGTTGGGCTGGAAGCCGGATTACGTGGCGGGCCATAGCCTGGGCGAATATTCGGCGTTGGTGGCCGCTGGCAGCTTGCGCTTCGCCGATGGGCTGCGCCTGGTCCGCAAACGCGGCCAGTACATGCAGACGGCCGTTCCGGAAGGCGTAGGCGGGATGGCGGCGCTGGTGCGGCTACCTCCGGAGAAGCTGGCCGCCGTGCTGGAACAGGCCGCGCAGGGCGAAGTGGTCACCGCCGCCAATCTGAACTCGCCCGACCAGGTGGCCATCGCCGGCCACGCCGGCGCAGTGCGGCGCGCCGCCGATCTGGCTAAAGCCGCCGGCGCGCGCCATGCCGTGCTGCTGCCGGTCAGCGCGCCGTTTCATTCGCCGCTCATGCTGCCCGCGCAAGAGCGCTTGCGCGCCGATCTGGACGCCGCTGAATTTCGCGATCTCTCCTGCCCCCTCGTGAACAATTGGCAGGCGCGCGAGATCTCTACCGGCCCGGAAGCCCGGGAAGGCCTGTATCAGCAGGTTCCCAATCCGGTCGACTGGGTGAACTCGATGCGCTATCTGGCAAACCAGGGCGTCGGCCGCGCGATCGAAGTCGGCCCCGGAGCCGTGCTCACAGGTCTGCTCCGCGGGATCCAGCCGCCGATCGAGTGTCTGCGGTTTGGCGAGCCAGGGGACGCCGAAAAGCTGAAAAAATGGACCGCCGCCTAGGTGGGGCGCACACCGCAAAAACGTTCCTCCGAACCCCAGCCGCCCCGCCACCTCCGCCGCGCGGGTATAGAATGATCCGTACGAAAAGCCGGAGGTACACATCATGTCCATTCGACGAGGGACGATCTGGGCAACAGCCGCTCTCATCATCGCGACCGGCGGGCTGTCTACGGCACTTGCGCAGGGCGGCCGCGGACGGGTTCCGGAACCCTACACGCCCGCGGCGGATGCCAAAGACCTGAAGAGCGTGCTCTTCAAATGGATGTGGGGCATGGGCATGCTGCGCGGCCATGACGAACGTGACATGGTCGCAACCCTGGAATATCAGGGCAAAGGAACAATCCAGGTCAACGGGCAGCCTTGCACGCTCACCAAATATCGCATCAGCACCAACTACCAGACCTTCAGCCAGCGGATTCAGTACGCGTGCACACGGCCGAACGGCGAAACGTACTCCAACATCGAGGTCGTCAGCGGCCTGTACGCCTGGGACGAAGATACCCCGGGCGCGGAGATCGGCGGAACCAAGGGAAAGGCGAATCCCATGCCAAAAACCGTCGAGGAACGGCTGATCCGGCTGTGGGCAAGCCCCCAGGGCGCGCCCAAGGCGGCCGTGATGGGGACTACAGAGACATTCTGGTTGGGCGCAAACCCCGGCACGCTTTTCGCCGACGGTCTGATGAAGGCGGGCAAAACGTCGGTTGCGTGGCAGGGCGGCAAACCGGTGGTCACGTTTCCCGTACCCGGCGTTCCGGGGGCGACCGCCACAGCCACCATCGATCCGAGCCATTTCACGACTGAGCGCGTCGTAGTCACACAAGGCTCCGCCACCACCGAGTTCACATACAGCGGCTACCAGGACTGGAACAATCCGCTAAACAAAATCGGCGTGCTGTACGCCGGCAAAATAGAGGAGAAGCGGAACGGCGCAGTGGTCCGCGATCTCACAACCACGCAGACCGAGACGGGCAATGTGTATGTGGTCGCGCCCGTTCCGCAAAGCGTGCAGGCCGCCATCAAGCCCGCGGGGCAGATTCCGCGTGGGGTAATGGCTAAGGCCGAGCCTCATGTGAACAAGTCGGCCCCCACGCCGCACTTGGGCGAGCATCCCGACCTCTCGGGCACCTGGTCGTTCACCGACTGGATTGGAAACTATATGACCGGAGGCGGACGCCGCTGCAGCCCGTGGCAGGGCCCGGATTGCAGCCGCCAGACCAACCAGACGGAAGATTTTGAGCTGTACTCGCCCTCGCGCTTCGGCAACACCGGCCGGCCGATATACAAGCCGGAATACTGGGACAAAGTGCAGGAGCTCGACATGTGGACGAACAAGTATGACCCGGTAATGACATGCCAGCCCCTGGGGATCCCGCGGGAAGGCCCGCCGCGCCGGATCTACCAGACGGACCGCGATATTACGTTCATCTATATCGGCGGCGATGCCGGCGGCGGATATGGCGAGTATCGCGTGATCCCCACCGATGGGCGCCCGCACGGCAAAGAAGCCCAGTACGACGTTACGTATTTGGGCGATACCGTCGGGCGCTGGGAAGGCGATACGCTCGTGCTCGACGCCGTGGCGTTCACGGACGCGACCTGGTTTGGGCGCGGCGGCTTGTTCCACTCCGATCAGATGCACGTAGTGGAGCGATTCCGCCGGCAAGGCGACGCGCTGTATTATGACGTCACCGTGGAAGATCCTGGAGTGCTGGTTGAACCGTGGGTGTTGCCCACACGAACCGTAGTGCGCAATCTCAATCCCGACGCGGGATTGATCCGGGAGCGAGGCGACTGCGAGGTTCCGGAAGTTGGTCACGTGACATCGCAAATCCGGCACTAGCCAATTACCGGGAGGACGCCGATTATGAGTTCGACCAGACGCACCGTACTGGCAACCGGAGCTGTGGCTGCCGCGGCTACGGCCGTGCCGCGCGTGTTCGGGCAGCAGCCGGGCAACAGGAACGGAAAATTTTACGAAAGAGGCGCCGTTCGCATCTATTATGAGGAAGCCGGTTCCGGCTTCCCCCTGATGCTGCTTCCGGGCGGCGGCCTCAACTCGACGATTGCCTTCTTCACCGGCAACTCGCCTTTTAACGCAATCGAAGAGTTCCAGGCCGAGTACCGCATTATCACCGCGGACCTGCGCAACGCTCCCAGCGGCCAGTCCACCGGCCCTGTCGAAATCGAGCGGCCATGGGAATCCTATGCCGACGACCAACTCGGCCTGATGGACCATCTGGGCATCAACAAGTTCCTGGTGATGGGTTTCTGCATTGGAGGCCCGTTTATCTGGACTCTTCTAAAGCGCGCGCCCGATCGCATTCCCGCGGCCGTCCTGGCTCAGCCCGTAGGTTGGCGTCCGGAGATGCGCGACCCAAAGTATCCCGGCGTATTTTGGAGAAGCTGGGGCCCGGCGCTGGTGGCCAAGCGTCCGGAAATCACGGTGCAGACGACCGATCAGTTCGTCACCAGGATGTTCGAAACCAATCCCGACTTCGTCTTCACCGTAACCCGCGATTTCGTCCGCAACTGCCAAAATCCGGTTCTAATCCTGCCGGACGATGTTCCCGCGCACCCGTACGATGTAGCGATGGAGTGCGCCATGCTCGCGCCAAAGGCCGAAGTGAGTATGTTCCCCTGGAAACAACCGAAGGAACGAATCCCGCTCGCCGTGCGCCAGATCCATTCTTTTCTCAAAGCGCATCGGCCTGCTTGACCGGCGACGGCCGATAGTGCGCCGTCGCTCTTGAACCTGGGCACGCTCATCCTGCTAATCTGTAGACGTGGTTCCACGGACTGCCGGACGATGTTCAGGAACTCGCCATCAGGTCCTATGAGTTGTGGCGTCGCGACCCGCGCCACCCGTTCCGATCCTCGATCGGCGGGACCTCCAAAAGGGTGTCAGATCGGAAGGTCCCCGTCCATACGGCCGCCGGCCGCGATTCGCCCCGCCCACCTTACTCCCCGTAGCTGATTTCCGCCTGCCGCGCCGAATATGCGCCGTACACCAGGATGGCGGCCCCGACCAAAAGCAGCCCCGGTACTGCGTAGTGGCCGGAGATCGGGTCGGTCTCGACCACCAGAAGCGAGATCGGGGTCGGCGCGCTTGCGGGAAGGCTGACCGGGCAAAGTCCTTTGATGTAGAAAATGATGCTGAGCTTTTTCAGAAACGAGGGCAGAAAGGGATTGAGATTTTCCCAGACCCAAACCGCCGCCGCGGGAATCATGGGATTGCGCGTGTAGAGCCCGGCGATCAGGAAGATGGCTCCATAACCAATCGCCGCCAGTAGCGCGATCATTACATACTTGGCAAGCTGAACGAGCCCGGGGCCATCGAGCAGAAAGGCGCTCCAGGCGGCGCCCTGGTGCCGTCCCACGAAATACATCGAAAGCGAAACACTGCCGGCGAACAAGGTCCCAGCGACCAGCAGGCCGCTCACATATTTGCCGATCACCAGCCACTCCCGGCGGATAGGGGAGAGAAAGTAGTAGTGCAGCGTCTTCTCCAGCATCTCGGTGCGGAAGAGATTTGAAAACAGGCCGGCGCATCCGAAATAAATTCCGAGGTGCAGGAAGTAGGTTTGAAATAGCACCGCGAACAGCAGCGTATCGCCTGAGATGGCATGGCCGCGGCGTCCGTAGCCCTGAAAGCGCGCAGCCACGAGCGAGTGAAACAGCGTGAGAGCTATGGGAGCGAGCGCCAGCAGATACACCCACCAGCCGCGCCGCGCAAAAAACGTCTTTTTCAGTTCCAGGCGGATCACGCCTCTAATCTGGCGCAGTGCTAAGCTCATACCGCCCCGCCTTCTCCGCCAATCAGGTATTGATACACGGAGTTCACATCGTCATCGGCGGGCGCGACGGACTCCACTTCAAGACCCGAGTCGAGCACTACGCGGTTCAAAAGCAGATAGAAGCGGTCGGCGTCGGTCGTCCGCAACAGAATGCTTTTGCCATCGGGATGAATTTTGGCTTCGACCACGTGATCCTGCTGGAACAGCCGGGACGCCAGTTTGCCGGGCTGATCGCAGCGGACCAGGATCTGCATCGGCTGGTCCTTCACTTCGCTGCGCACGCCCTGGATTTGCCCCTCGGCCACCACATAGCCCTGGCTCAACAGGATAACCTGGTCCGAAATGCGATCCACCTCGTGCAAAATGTGGCTGGAAACGATCACGTGCCGGCCCTCCTCGCCCCAGGCGCGCAGCAGTTCGATAGTTTCGGCGCGGGCCATGGGATCGAGGCCGTTGAGCGGTTCGTCGAGCACCACGACTTGCGGATCGTGGGCGATGGCCTGCGCGAGCTTGATCCGCTGGCGCATGCCTTTGCTATACGCGGCCACCGAACGCTGCGCGGCATCGGTCAGATTCACCGTTTGTAGCGCGGCCGCGGTGCGCTTCCGGCACTCTTCTTCAGTCAGGCCACGAATCCGCAGAAAGGAGTAGACGAACTGATAGCCGGTCAGCCCGCGCGGGAAGGCATCGAACTGCGCGCAGTAGCCGAGAACCTGGCAGAGCCGCTCGGGAGAGCCGGGCGAGATTCCCAGCACGCGGATCTCGCCGCGTGTCGGACGGATGAGCCCGGCCATCAGATTCATGAGCGTGGTTTTGCCGGAGCCGTTCGGACCGACCAGGCTGGTAATGCCCGGCGGAATCGCCAGGTTCACGCGATTGATGCCGAGCACTTCGCCGTAGAAGCGAGAGACATCGGAAAAAGTGACAAGCCGCTCACTCACTTCGCCACCTCCGCCCCCCGAATTTTCCGGCCCAGCATATAGAGGCACATCAGACAGGCGGCGGCCAGCGCGGCCGAGCACATCCAAACCGGAATCGCCGCGCTTTGATCCACGCGGAAGAAGACGCCGCCGTTGGCGGTGGGGTGGGCGCCTTCGAAGAGCCACTCCCAGAGAGTGCCCACGACGTTCGGCGCACTCAGTAGCAGGCCCCATCTGGTATCTTCCACGCGATTGATGGCTTCACCGAATCCGGCAGCCACGAAGAACACACCGAAGAGCAGCGCGCCGGCGGCCGGTTTCCACTTCACCCAGGCGGAAAGAGCCAGTGCGAGCAGAGTGAGCCACACGATCCAGATCCACGCTCCGAAGAACAGTCCCGCCGCAATCCGCGTATGGGACAGACTCCACAGGCGTCCTTCGAGATACGCTTCGTAAGCAAACAGCAGCAGGCCGGGAACCCAGGTCATGAGCGACATCAGCAGCACCAGCACACTGGCCTTGCCGGCCACATATTCGGCGCGCGAGAACGGCCGCGCGAGATACAGCGGCAGCGCGCCGTTTGCGAGGTCCGGCGACACCAGCCCCGGCCCGATGAATGCCGCCAGAAACAGCGCCAGCATGCTCTGCCATCCGAGGAAGCTCATGAAGAATCCGGCGTCGATGGAAACGATCGCGGCCACCCGCTCCGCCCGCAGCGCCTCCAGCGCCACCACGTTGTGCTCCAGGTAGATCACAATGGCGGCGATCAGCGGGTATCCAAAGCTCGCGATATAGAAGATGTTGAGAAAGCGCGAGCGGCGCAGGTCTTCGAGAGCGTAACGGGGGATGGCCAGCCACCGCCGCCACGCCGCCGTGTACGCGCCTTCGTAGGGCCGGTAGCTCTTCTTATAGACCGCCACTGCCGGCCTCCATGGCTTTCAAAAAAATGTCTTCGAGCGAATCGCGCTTGTGAGTCAGCCGCCGGATCTGCACGTTCTGCTCGGCGGCCAACGCGTACAAACAGCGGACTTCGAGCCCTTCCGGCATGACTACCTTGATGCGTCCCTGCGCGCCCGCCGCCGTCTGGCAGCCCAGCCGGTCCAGCGCTTCGACAAAACAGCCGTTCGATTCTCCCCGGGTTTCCAGTTCCAGAAAGCGGCGGTTGGCCCGGCGCTCTTCTTCCAAATCGCAGTAAGCCGCGATGTTGCCGTCTTTCAAAATCAGCACCTGGTCGCAGCACTCTTCCACGTCGCGCAGAAGGTGAGAGGAGACAATCAGGCTCAAGTCGCCGCGCCCGCGGATCTCCTGAATGAGCTGAACCATGCGCGTGCGCGCCGGCGGATCGAGGCCATTAGTCGGTTCATCCAGAAACAGCAGCTTGGGCCCGTGGACAATGGCCTGCGCGAGTTTGGCCGCCTGCTTCATGCCGAGTGAGTAGGTTCCGAGCGCGCGGTAGCGCACCTCTCCGAGGCCGACGTAAAAAAAGGCTTCGTGAGCCCGCTCCAGGGCCTCCTTGGGTGGCAGGCCGGAAAGCTCGGCCATCAGCCGCACGAAGCGCACGCCGCTCATGGAAGCGAGGAACGCGTCGTTTTCCGGCATGTAGCCGATGAGCGCTCTCACCGTGCGGGCTTCGCGCGCTACGTCGTGACCGAGCACCCGCGCCGCGCCCGAAAACGGCTTGTGGAAACCCATTAGCGTGCTGAGCAGCGTGGATTTTCCAGCGCCATTCGGGCCAAGCAGGCCGATGGACCGGCCGGTCAGCGAAGCCTTCAGTTTTTTGAGAATTGGCCGGTCGCCAAAGCGAACCTCCAGCGCGTCAAGTTCTATAACGGGACTCATGCTTGGGAACAGCCAAAAAGCCTGTCCTTCACATCTTAGCGAGACGAGTTTTCAAGGCGGGTTGTTCCCAACAAACCGGCCATGGGCAGCATGTCTTTTGCCATACCAAATACGGCGCCACTCAGCAGATGATTCAGGCTGATGCCCAGCAGGTCGCCTGTGCTTGCCAGAGTGAGGCGGTCCGGCTGTGCGTAGGCGGTAACCAGCAGGGGTTTCAGATTGCCGAAGGAAGCGCCCTTAGGGCCGAGGAGGGGGACAAAGGGAGCGAGCGTTGTGCCCAGATTCTGGTAAACCACGGCGGAAAAATCGGTGTATGGGTCGTGGGGAAGCAGAGCTGTGAATGCCTGCGAGCGCGCTACGCCAGTCCCGTTGGCGCTGGCTTCGAGCGCCCGCGATACCAGCGCTTTAGTGGGCGCGGCAATCAGGTAGCCGCTGGCGAACGTGTAGTGCGCCTCGGCCAAAGGATTCGGCTTGCCCCAGCCAAGCAGGAACCAGGTGCGGCCATTAGAAGTTTCGTGGGAGGCGCGCAGTGGAACCCCGCCCGCCTCCGCGGCCGATTGATTGTACGCGGCCACCCATCGTTCGAACGCGGCTTCAAATCGGGCCGGATCATTGACTTCAGCCACAATCTTCCACGAAGGCACCGGAAGCGGCGGGCCATCCAACGCCACCGCGAACTCGCCGCCCAGCGTGGCCGCGATCTCGCGGCGCAGTTCGAGCCTCCGCGCGCTCCCGCCCGCATCGGGTAGCGTCCCGGCAGCCCGATCGAGAAGCGCGGCCGGATCTGTGACCGTGAACGCAGCGAGCAGCGTGGCCTCGGGCGTGATGTAATCGAGCGCACCGATGGGCGCCGGCGGCGCCAGCCAGGCTGCCATACCCGAGCGCGTTCCATCAAAGCCCAGGCTGGCACGGGTCTCGATGCGCTTCGCTACCTCGGCCTGTTCCGCAATCAGATAACGCCCGCCCAGGTCCGTTGGAATTGGCGGGCCAAAGTGCGCTCCCGCGGGCGGGTGGACGTGCAGCAGATCTGCGCAGACCAGCAGACCGGCGCCTTGTGCGTAGGCTTCGGCAATGCGCTGGTAAAAAGCGGTTTTGGAAAATGTCGAATCGAGCGATACGTTGAGCGACTGGCGATTCGGGCCGATGAGCACGAGACCATTGCGAATTTCGCTCGCCACCGGCAGTCCAATGCCCTTCAGGAATTCGGGCAAGCCGTTACCTTTCACTTCCGCCAGCACCACCGGGCCCGCGGCCGCCGTGGCGAACACCACGATCTCATCCCCCAGATATTCATTGGCGGATTGCAGCTTGTCCAGCAGAGGATCTATGGAGGCGCCAGGCCCGGCCAGCCAGTCGCGCAGTTCCGGGCTCTCCTGCGATTTCCGCCGGAAAACATTGCGCGCCTCGGCGAGATAGCCGGAGAGGTTGGGAATGGACGCGTAGAAAATGGTGGCGGCGGGAAGCAGTTTCAGCAGGCGGCTATCGTGGCGCACCTGCGCCAGCCGTACCCGGCCAAGGCTTTCGCGGAGCGCGGCCAGAGCGTGCTGGAGTTTCGTGTTGCGGCTCCAGCCCACGTCTTCGCGCACCGGAACCGGCTGCAACACATCGCTGGTAGACCATTGGTCGCCGGGGCGCAGCAAAGTCTGGCGGTTCTCGTGGCTTACGCTCACTTCGCCTTCCACCACCGAAACGCGCGAGCCCTTCACGCCGGCGCTCACGCTGAACAAAGTGCCCTTCACGGCCACGCGGCAATCGGCCGTAGCAACGTAGAGATGGCCCGAACTGCGATGCGCGGCCTGCAAAATTACGCCCCCGCGCTCCAGGTGAACCGTGATCTCTCCGTCCGCGGTGGAGGTGCGCAAGTCCGAGCGCTCGCGGATTTCTGCCGTCGATCCGTCAGCCAGAACGATGGCCGCGCGCGAACCGCGGGCGGCGCGAATTTCCGTGCCATCGGGAACGGTTTCGCCTGCATGCATGGGCCGCAGTCCATCCGCCGATACCTGGTACAACGTTCCCGTGATGGAACGGACTGTGACTTGGCCGGGCGTCGCGCCGAAATAGGTAACGGCGAACCACGCCGCGAGACCGCCGGTGAGCACTACCCCGGCGGCTACAGCGAGGCCGGCGTGAGGTTGGCGCTTCCGCCCGCCAGGCGCTTTGAGCGGCAACACCGCCACTCTTCCTTCGTACACGCGCCGGCAGGCGACGCAGTCGCGCAGGTGATCTTTGACGAGCAGCGCGCGGGCTTCGGGCAGGCGGCCGGCGCGGTAATCCGGCATCAGGGATTGAAAGGCGGCGCAGTCCCGGATGTGCTCGCTTGGCCTGGCCTCCATTTCAATAGCCAGGCGGCCCCAGACGCGCCCGGCAGCGGCATCTACCACGGCGTCCGGAATTTCTTCGCCGCGAATCTCCGAAACCGCCTGTTCGAGCGCTGGATGAAAAGGAGTGTCTTCGGGGATCACGAGATGCCTCCCAGGCGAAATTCTTTTTCGAGCCGGCTGCGCGTGCGCGAAAGAGTCACCGCGACCGTGCCCGGAGTCGTATCCAGCAGGCGGGCGATCTCCGGATTATCTTTGCCTTCGAAGAATCGCAAAATAAACATCTGCGCCTCCCGCCGGTTGAGCCGGGCGACGGCGCGGCGCAGCCAATCCCGAATCTCGCCGGCGGTGTGCGTCCGATCCGGACGGCGATGGGCCGGATCGGCCAGCACAGGCTCCAACTCTTCGAGCGGCAAGTCCCGTTTGCGGTGGCGCGCCCGCACCACGTCCAGAGCCGCGTTCATCGCGGAGCGGTAGAGAAAGCTCGCCAGATTCTCCACCCGCTCTTGCGCGGCGTCGCGTTTCCACATGCGCAAGAACACCGTCTGCAGCACATCCTCGGCGTCTTCGGCGTTACCGGTGATCCGGTACGCGGCTCGATAAACGCCCGCATAGTTTTCCCGGAAAAGGCGCTCAAATTCCGCTGCGGGCAATGCGGCCGGCTCCATCGGTTTGAGAGCGGGACGGTCTGCCGCTGGGGTCTCCATAATTTAGGTCCGCCGATCCGGCATGCGCAAATACGCCTAATCCAACGACGTGCAGGGCCGCGGAGAATTAGCGGCCACTGTATTCTCGACTACAAAAGCCCGCGCCGGCGCAATGGGCGGCCCTACCATCCCCAGCCGCCGCTCGTACAATCGACAGCCGCCACCCCAGCAACCACCGGTCGCCGCGCATCACACAAAAAAAGCCCCATGCCAGCAAGGCGTGGGGCTGGAGTCTACTGCAATCTGTCTCGGAGGATGACAGACCGTGATGATATTAACATTGGACTGCGATCAAATCAATCGTTCACTTACCTTTTGTATGGTAAATCCAGGGTCTAATTTAACGAAGCTCTTCCATCACCTGATCGAGCACCGCGCGCGGCGGTCTCACACGATTTTGCGGTAGAGTACAGAGCGGCTCGTCAACCAAGTCCAGTACTTCTAGTAAGTCTGGTCTGGTAGTGTTCACATAAAGAAGCCCGGTAAGGACTTCGCCTTTTGTTTCGGCCTCCTCGAGCGCGGCAATCGCGGCCATGCGATTGGTCGGATCGAAACCGCGGTCGAGCTTACGAATCCGCAGCCGCGATCCATCATGCAGTGGTACTTCCTGGACTTCGCCTTCCGGAATATCGACCGAAATTTCGGCGTAGTAGGGAACGAACTCCAGATCGTGCAGCGCCTCTTCATGATCCTGGATGTAGGAGTAACTCTTGGTAGAGCCCTGGTGGTCATTGAAAGTCACACAGGGAGAAATCACGTCGATAACCGAAAGACCCTTGTGAGCGATGGCCGACTTGAGCAGAGTCTGCAACTGTTTCTTATCGCCGCTGAAGGAGCGAGCGACGAAAGTCGCTCCCCAGCGCAGCGCCAGCGCGCAACAATCGAATGGCGGCAGGTCGTTCGGCGCGCCGCTCTTGAGAGTAGAACCGAGATCGGCGGTGGCTGAGAACTGGCCCTTCGTTAGTCCATACACGCCATTATTCTCGATGATGTAGATCATGGGCACGTTGCGGCGCAGCAGGTGCATGAACTGGCCGATGCCGATCGAAGCCGTATCGCCATCGCCGGTCACTCCCAGTCCGATAAGACTGCGGTTCGCCAGCAGCGCGCCGGTGGCGATGGAAGGCATCCGGCCATGGACGGCATTAAAGCCGTGGGATTGCCCCAAAAAGTACGCGGGCGATTTCGAGGAGCAGCCGATTCCCGAGACCTTGGCGACCCGCCAGGGGTCGATGCCCATCTCATAGAAGCATTCGACGATGCGCTCGGAAATCGAATTGTGGCCGCAACCCGCGCAAAGCGTGGTTTTTCCGCCCTTATAGCTCAGGACTTCCAGGCCAACGCGGTTGGTTTTCTTTTGGCTGGGGCTGGGTGTGACTGTCGTGCTCATCGCGATCTACTTTCCGTTGCTATCGGTTTCCTGCCGCGCCACTTCATCGGTTACGGTGCGGGCGTCCAGCGGCAGCCCGCCATAGTAGCGGACACTGCGCAGCCGCGCGATCAGGTCGGGCTCGAATTCCAGGCGCATCAGCCCCAGCAGTTGGGCATCGCGGTTCTGTTCGACCACGTAGACGCGTTCGTAGCGGCGGATGAACTCCTTTAACTCATCGGTAAAAGGATAAGCCCGCAGCCGCAGGCAATCGGCGGCGATGTGATGCTCCTTCCACAACTGGTCGCTCGATTCGCGCACGGCATAACCGGAGCTGCCGATACAGATCAACCCGATTCGGGATCGAGCCGGTTGCCCGTTCGACCCGGAAACCGCGCGGCTGGCTTCGATCAGCGGCCCCGGCACATGCTTCCGCATGGTTTCGAATTTGCGCGCCAGCCGGTCCATATTGTTGCGGTAATCGTCTTCCCGCTCGGTGTATTGGGCCTTTGCGTTATGACCGCTGCCGCGCGTGAAATAGGCGGCGGCGGTGTGGCGTGTTCCGGGCAAGGTGCGGTAGCCGATGCCATCGCCATCCACGTCCTCGTAACGCGCGAAGCCTCCAAGCCGGTCGAGGTCTTCGGCGGTCAGCACTTTGCCCCGCTCGATCGGTTTCTCCGGATACGGGAACGGGTCGGTCATCCAGCTATTCATTCCCAGATCGAGATCGGTCAGCACAAACACCGGAGTCTGGAACAGTTCGGCGAAATCGAAGGCCTGGATAGTCATGGAGAAGCATTCTTCAGGCGTTCCGGGGAAAAACAGCGGGTGCCGCGTGTCGCCGTGCGAGAGCAGCGCCGTGCTCAATAGATCGCCCTGCGAGGTGCGCGTGGGCAAACCTGTGGAAGGGCCAACCCGCTGCACATCGAAAATCACCGCGGGCAGTTCCGCGTAATATCCCAGGCCGGCGAATTCAGCCATGAGCGAGATGCCCGGCCCGGAAGTGGAGGTCATGGCGCGCGCCCCCGCCCAGCCGGCGCTCAATGCCATGCCTATAGCCGCGAGTTCATCCTCTGCCTGTACCACCGCATAAGTCGCCTTCCCCGTTTCCGGATCGTGGCGGAAGCGTTTCAGATAGCCTATGAGCGCCTCGACGAGCGAAGAAGACGGCGTGATCGGATACCACGTGACTACCGTCACTCCAGCGAACATCGCGCCCAGCGCGCAAGCCGAGTTGCCATCGATGATCACCTTGCCCGTATTTCGGTCGAGCCGCTCCACGCGGTAGGGATCGGTTTTCGTGAGCGAGGCCGCGGCCCAATCGTAGCCCGCCTGCGCGGCGCCCCAGTTGAGTTCCGCGGCCTTGGCTTTTTTCTTGCCGAATTGCTTGACCAGCGCGCGGCGGATCTCCGGCATTTCGATTCCGATCAACCACGCCACCACCCCGTCGTAGATCATGTTGCGCACCAGTTTGCGCAGCTTGGCTTCCGGGCAAACCGGCGCGACGAGTTTATCGAACGGCACCGGGTAGAAATGCAGATCGCTGCGCAATTGGTTCAGCTTCAGTGGTTCGTCGTAAACCACGGCCGCGCCGCTTTCCAGCTTCATCACGTCCTCGCGCGCAGTCTCGGGGTTCATGGCCACCAGAAAATCGATTTCCTTGCGGCGCGCAATGTACCCATCTTTGCTCGCCCGAATCGTGAACCACGTCGGCAGCCCGGCGATATTCGAGGGAAACATATTCTTCCCCGAAACCGGAATGCCCATCTGGAAGATGGCGCGCAGCAGCACCGTATTCGCGGTCTGGCTGCCGGAGCCGTTTACTGTCGCAACCTGAATGCTGAAATCGTTGGTTACCGTCTGCGCCGCTAAATCTAAGTGGCCAGACTCAAGGGGAGAAACCTCTACTGTCGACACTAATAAACTTCCTTTTCGGATTCCCTAACACCCAATTATATGATATGGACGCGTGGCGGGCGCCCCGCTCTACCGCGCCATTCGCAGACTGACCACCGGGCCGGGATCGGATTGAATTCCCAGAAGTTGCCGCCCGCCATCGGCCAGGACGGCGCGGAAGCTGGAGCCTTCCGCTTCGCCGGGAAATTGCCACTTGAGCTTCACAAAACAATCGTTGTCGATTTCGTATCTGCCGGCGTGCCGGAATGGAGTGGACGCGTCCGGCGCGTACCGCAGATTGCCCTTGCCATCGGCTTCCATCAGACCCACCGCGGAAATTTTTCTCTGGATCTGGCCCGTATCGATATCGATATCCCAGCCGGACAACGTGTAATGGTAAATGCCGTAAAAATCCGCGTTCGTGCAGCTTTGCGCGGTGCGCAGCATGATGCCGTTCCGCGGGGATCCCGGGTCGGATTGATGGAAGCTGACGCGGTCGCCGCCGGGCGACATCGTCCCCTCGAAATGTTGCCAATTCCCGGAGGTGTCCTGAAGTCTCCACGACACGGCGCAATCGGATTGCGCCTGGTATGTTCCGGTGACCGGATTGCCGAGCAGCAGGCCCGCGAATTTGATCGAAGCCGAGACGCCGGTAATCGCCCCGGAGCCATTGAGATCGAGCCGGCCCACGCTCGCGACCGGCTGCGGCGTGCTCGAAATGGTGGTGGTTCCGGAAAGCTGAAAACCATACCTGCCTTGAAACGCTCGCGGATCGCACACCGCGGCCTGAGCGCAAGATGCCCATGCGATTGCCAGTGACAACCAGATTGCGCGCCCCACAACCAATTAGACGCGCCGCCCCGCCAAACCCGTTCGCGCGGGGTACAGAGCCGCGGGGTAATATGGCACTGATGTTGCTCCGTGTGTTGGCGGGATCGGCCGCGTTCTGGTTGGGAGCTTGCGCTCCCCTGCTGCCCGCGCAGGCCGCGGAGGCAATTCACGAAGGCTACGCCGCGCTTCCGGGAGTGCGCCTCTTCTACCGCGATACCGGCGGCAGGGGCACTCCGGTAGTGCTCTTGCACGCCAACACCGGCAGCAGCCGGGTTTGGGAATATCAGATTCCAGCATTTCGGGCGGCGGGCTACCGGGTGATCGCCTTCGACCGGCGCGGCTGGGGCCGCACTGAGGTGGAGCCGGGCGCGAAAGACAGTACGGCCGCCGATGACCTGCGCGCCCTGCTCGATAGTCTCGGCATCCAGCGGATTCACCTCGTAGGCACCGGCGGCGGCGGGTTTGTGGCGTTCGATTTCGCTCTTTCCTATCCCGAGCGGATGCGCAGCCTGGTAGTCGCCAATAGCATCGGCGGTATTCAGGATGCCGAGTTCCTGGAACTTAACCGCCGCCTCCGCCCTCCGCAATTCGCCGCGCTGCCACCCGAAATCCGCGAAGTAGGCCCTTCCTATCGCGCTGCCAATCCCCAGGGCACCGGGCGCTGGATCGAGTTAGAAAAAATCAGCCGCCCGCCAGGCCCCCTGGCGCCGGCGCAGCCGTTGCGCAATCGCTTGACGCTCGCGTTGCTCGAAAATATCCAAGTTCCCACGCTGCTGCTCACGGGCGGCGCGGACCTGTTTGCTCCACCGCCGGTTGCGCGCATGCTGGCGGCACACGTCCGAGGCGCCGGCGTGGTCATCGTGCCCGAAGCCGGCCACTCCACCTACTGGGAACAGCCCGAGCAATTCAATAGGGCAGTCTTACAGTTTCTCGCGAAACACTGATTCTCGCGAAGCATTGAGCGCCGGGCTCGCGGAAAACATCCCATCGCGCTGAAACAGCTCCTGGGGCGTGCCACACCCGGCAATGGCGCCTTCATAGACGACGGCTACGCGATGGCACAGGTTCGCCACCGATGCCAGATCGTGCGAGACATACAGAATGGCCGCGCCAAATTCGCGATTGCACTTCCGGAACAGTTCCAGAATTTCCTGTCCGGTTGCCGGATCGAGCGCGCTGGTGGGCTCATCGGCAATCAGCAGCTTGGGGCGGTGCAGCACGGCCATGGCGATGACCATCCGCTGCGCCTGTCCCACACTCAACTCGCGCGGATAACGGCGGAGGAATTTCGCGTCCGCGGGAAGCCCCATGCGGGCCAGCAGGTCGCAAACACTCGCGCGCCCGTCGCTCCATCGTTTCGAGGGCGCTTCGCGCCGGTGCGCCCGCCACACCTCGCGAAACTGGGTTTCGAGGCGCAGGACCGGGTTGAGAGCGGTCATGGGACTCTGCAGCACAATCGAGATCTCGCGCCCCCGCAGCCCTTGCATCTCGCGCCGGCTGGCGGCCATCAGTTCCCTGCCGCGGAAGCGAATCGATCCGCGCACCGTGCCGCCCCGCAGCTCGAGCAGCCGCGGAATCGCGAAGGCAATCGTGCTCTTCCCCGAGCCGCTCTGCCCGATCAGCCCCAGAATCTCGCCTTCTTCAATTGCGAAACGCACATCGCGCAGCACGCCCGGCTTAGCCGGATAATCGGCCGAAATGGCCACTTCCACCAGAGGCGGCGTGTTTACTTCGCCTGCGCGAGATAAAGGCGATCGATATTCCATAGAAGTTGGGGGCGCAGCACCGCGGGCGCCAGGTTGCGTAACGCGGGCGAAGCGATTTCGAGCGCGTCCGTATTCAACAGGTAGAGCACCGGCGCCTGCTGCCACACGATTTCCTGCACCCGATCGAACAGCGCCTTGCGGCGCGCCGGATCTATGGTGCTTGCCTGCGCCTGCATCAGCCGATCCAGTTCCGCTTCCCACGGCGTGGCGGGCGATTTCTGATTCGGGTTCCAGGCGTGACTTACCGAAGAGCTCAGCCACAGGTTCATTTGTCCATCCGGATCCAGATCGACATTGGTCAAACCCAGCAGCACGGCCTCGTATTGGAACGTCTGGGTAATGCGCTGGATCAGGGCGGCGAAATCGAGCGTCACGATATTAAGCCGGATTCCGAGCGCCGCCAGATCCTGCTGGATCATGGCCGCTTCCCGCTCGCGCGCGCGGTTGCCGGCATTGGTTACCAGCGAAAACTCTACTGCGTGGCCCGAGGCATCGCGCAGCGCGCCGCCCTGTCTGTGAAAACCGTCCGCCGCCAGCAACTGATTGGCTAATTTCAGGTCGAATGCGTGCGGCTTCAGTTTTTGGTTGAACCAGAAGCGATTCGCTGGCGAAAACGGCCCGATTCCGGGCTGCGCGTGCCCGCGATAGACCACGCGGCACAAATCGTCGCGGTGTATGGCGTGCGAGACCGCCAACCGGAAATTCTGCGAGTTGAACCAGCGCTTGGCATAATCCGCTACCGGCGCGGCCGGATTCATGTTGAACCACAGCAGCTCGCCTTCAAGCGTCGGCCCCGCATCGCGCGTCCACGCTTTGCCGGATGCCGCCACACGGTCGAACAGCTCGGGATCGGCATCGGAAATCATGTGCAAATCCCCGCGGTTGAATCGCACGAGTTCCAGTTCCCGGTTCGGCTGAATCTCCAGGCGCACGGAGTCCAGATAGGGCAGGCGCCGCCCGCGATCGGTCTTCCAATAGTTCGGATTGCGCGCCAGCCGAATGTACGAACCCGATTTGCGTTCCGCCAGGTGAAACGGCCCGAGCACGGCCGCCTCTTTCAACTGCGACCGGCGCGACATTATGGCCACCTGGTCGAACAGGCGCGCCGCCGAGGCCACGGGCGCCGGGAAGCGGATCGCGATGGTGTACGGATCGCGCACGATGGTTTTCAATTCGCCCTGGCCGGAGCGGAAGGCATCGCCTGTGGGCGAATGCAGCGCCGGGTCCATCAGCACCCGCATGGTATAGGCGACATCGCCGGCCGTGAACGGCGTGCCATCGGAGAAGCAGACATCCTTGCGTAAATGGAAAATAATGGTTCGGCCCGCGTCTTCCGTAGTCCAGGAGACGGCTAATTCCGGCTCGAGTTCCTGCGTAACACGATTGAGCCGCACCAGCATGCCTCCGGTGAGATCGCGATAGGTGATCTCCACCACGCTCTCGGCCAGCGCGGGATTCAAGCTGCGCGGCTCGGCGCGTAGCGCCAAGCGCAACTCGCCACCCCACTGCGCCCACGCCGTAGCGGCGAAAACCAGCCAGCAGAAAAACCCATTGCGGATATGGCCCGTTCTCCCGCTCATATAACCCGCTTATCGGCGGAAACGGCCAGATGAAAACACCCCACAACCAAAATTAATATGGCGGCGGGCGCGAGCACCCACGGATTCGCCGCCACCGCCGAAACGCTTTCCAACTCCCGTAACAGGTTGCCCCAGGAGGGCATCGGCTCCGGGATGCCTAACCCCAGCAGGCCCAGGTTCGCCTCCGCCAGCAGGTACGCCGGCGTGGCAATCAGGAACTGCGCGGCCGCTACGGGCGCAAGGTGCGGCGCCAGATGGACCAGCGCGATTCGGCCCCGTCCGCACCCCGAGGCGTGCGCCAGCAGCACAAAATCGCTCCGCAGTTGCTGCCGGATGGCCGCCACCATCACGCGCGCGGGTTCCGCCCACCCCAGAACCCCGAGCAGTCCGAACGTGACGGCCGCGGCCGTGGCAGCCGCCGCATTCAGCGGCAACAGCGCGCGCGCCGCCAGCAGTAAAAAAAACCATGGAAGCGATAGCGAGAGATCGGCTGCCGCCAGAATCGCGCGCTCCCACCAGCTTCCCCCCAGCGCCGCCAGAAACGCCAATCCCAGCGCCAGCAGAACCGAGAGGAGCGCGGCCGCCGGAGCCAGCAGCAGCGAAACCCGCGCGCCGAACAGCAGGCGCGAAAGCCGGTCGCGGCCCAGCGCGTCCGTGCCCAACAGGTGCGCGTGCGAGGGCGCCGCATTCGGCAGGTCGCGGAATTGCGTGGCGAACGAATAGGGCGCCACTACCTCGGCCGGCAGCACGACCAGGAACACGGCAATCAGAAATGCAATGGCAACCCGGCGCATCACTCGGCGTGCCCCCGCGCGCCGCGCGCCACATCCGCGGCCAGATTCGCCGCCAGTGTCAGGGCGGTGATTAACAGTGTGACGTTCACAATCACCGGAAGATCCCGCGCCAGAGCGGCCTGCCACACCAGTTGGCCCACCCCCGGCGAATCGCACAGCGCCTCCACCGGAATCGCCGCGCCTATGGCCATGCTGACGGACACACCCGCTAATGCGATCAGCTCAGGGGCGACCGGCGCCACTACGTGCAGCCAAAAAATGCGGCCCCGGCTTTCCCCGAACGCGTGCGCCGCGAACACGTGCTGCGCTTCGGCCGCATGCCGCGCCAGATTCTGCGCGTAGCGAAAAATCCGCGGAAACAGAATGGCCGCGATCGCCAAAGCCGGCGGGCCGGAAAAATAAAAACAGGCGATCGCCACCACAGCCGCGGGCACGCACAGCAGCGCTCCCGCCGAAAGCGAAGCAGCCATGCGCAGCGGCCGAAAGCCAAGCCATTCGAGCAGCAGAACCAGCCCCAGCGCCGCAGCCCAGGCGGAGAAAAATCCGGCGCTCACCGATCGCAAACTGGTGGACGCCCGCTCGGCCAGCAGCTCGCGCACCGGCCTGCCCAGCGAGACCGATTCGCCCAGATCGCCCTTCGCCAGCCGCCCCAGGTAGCCCAGGTAATAAGAAACGACGTTGCTCCCGTCGCTTCGTTCCCGCGCGATCGCCTGTATGCTGGCATTGCTCAAGCGCGCATCCAGCATGCGCTCATCGGTTCCGAAGCCCGGCGCAAAACGCACCAGCGCGGCTCCCAGCAGCCCCCCGATCACCAACACCGCCACAAACCGCGCCAGCCGCCGCGCCACCGTGCCCAGCACCCTACGAAACTCCCGCGAATCGCGAGTACGCAGGCAACAGCGGAGCGCCCAGCACCAGCCACTTCCACTCCGATGCGAGGAGCATTCCCAATTCCTCCCAACTACGCTCCCCCGAGTCGTCGAGCGGTCCTGAAACCGTTGTCGCGCTGTGGTTGCCGGTTGTCTCGGCGCACATGGCCAGAATCCTCAGGTATGTTATCGGCATATTCGCTCGAATTGATTAGCGTACAGTGCGCCCCAACTGATCGAACTGCCCCAGGCGATCGAATTGGCGTATGGCGAAGAGTCCGCAACCATAACCAGGGTCTGCTTCGCCGGGTCCAGAACCACCGCCGGAGAAAGCGCCACGCCTTTCAGGCTGGCTGCCTTCCACGAGTTGCTCTTCCACGCACTTGTTGTAAGCCGGTTTTTCGAACTCGCGTGCGATGGCGGGGGTGGGCAAGGGCCGTTGTGCCCTCCGCCGCTGGTTCGACGGGTGAAGTGCACCGGTGCGCCTTCGAGTTTCCCTTTTAGATTCAACAAAACTGGTTTGATTCACCGGTGCGATCGCACCGGTGGACGGGAGGATTGATGAATGAAGGATTGGTCTACGGAGCTAACGGCCGCCGGCGCCGCGCCGTTCAAAGCTGAATCGGCTGGCCACCGCGTGGGGTTTAAACTAGCTGTGAGGCAACATGCAGCGGCGCGACTTCCTTCGCGGTATTGGCATCCTTTCGACGAATCTGGTCCTCGAAACCTCCCAGCCCCTCGCGGCCGCCCCTCCCACCGCGTGGCGTAAGTTTGAGGTCACCACCCGGATTGAGGTCTTGAACCCAAGCGGCGCAACGCGTATTTGGGTCCCGGCAGCGCTCCTCAAAGCCACTCCGTACCAGAAGACGCTAGCCAATACAGTTCAACCGGGAAGCGGTACCGCCAAACTGATCGCCCGCGGGGCCGATGGACTCGGCATCGTCGCGGCCCGATTTCCTTCCGGCGTGAAACCGAGCCTTACCGTCACCACCACCGTGATGACGCGAGACTGGGCGGTGGACCTGCTCCACAGGCGGCGCCCGCGGCCGGAGCCGAACCGCTCGGAGTTAGAACATTGGCTCCAGCCCACGAAACTGTTGCCGACCGATGGCATCGTCCGGCAGAAGGCCCTGGAAATCACCAAAGCCGCCCGCACCGATCTCGACAAAGCCCGCGCAATTTACGAATGGATCGTGGAAAATACCTATCGCAACCCGAAGACGCGCGGCTGTGGGCTGGGAAACATCCGCTTCATGCTGGAATCCGGAGATCTGGGAGGCAAGTGCGCCGATCTCAACGCCCTATATGTCGGCCTCGCACGGGCCGCCGGTCTCGCGGCGCGCGATGTCTACGGCATTCGCGTTGCCGCCTCCAGAGCCGGATATAAAAGTCTCGGCGCCTCCTCCGAAAATGTCACGAGAGCCCAGCACTGCCGCGCGGAGGTCTATCTCGGCGAATACGGATGGGTGCCCGTCGATCCGGCTGATGTGCGCAAGGTCATGCTGGAGGAACCGCCGGGAAACCGCCCCTTGGACGACCGGATGGTGGAACAGGCTCGCGCGCGCCTGTTCGGATCGTGGGAGATGAACTGGATGGCGTATAACTTCGCCCACGATGTCGCTCTGCCCGGGTCTCCAGGCCCGGCGATTGGGTTTTTCATGTACCCGCAGGCCGAGACGGCCGAAGGGCGGCTGGACAGTCTGGACCCGGACACTTTCCGGTATGAAGTCACGGCGCGAGAAATCGCGGCCACCTAGAAGCTCATTTTGTCTTTCGCCGCTTCCACCTTCCGGCCATCCACACCATAAATTGCCAGCAGCTCGCCCCACTCCCGGAACGTCCCGTGCCGCTGCCGATAATCCACGATCGCTTTGGCTTCGTCGAGCGTCAGTCCCAGCCGGTCCGCCATCTCTTCGGCGGTCGCCTTGTTGACGTTCAGCTTCGTTGCGTCATCGAGCTTCGGGTAATTGGTGGCGAGATACTTTTCGACCGTATCGATCTCTTCCTTACTGATCGACCGCACCCGCTGGCTCATGCGGATCACGATGGCCTGCCATTCTTCGGGCGTGTGGCGGTACTTGGTGAAGTGGTCCGGCAGATGGCAGGCGGTGCATTCGCGCAGGATGATCTGCTTGCCCGCGCCCTCGGGCATGGCGGGTTGCGCCCGGACTGCCAGGGGTAGCAAAACCAGCAGGTAACGGGTCATCCTTCGCTCAAAAATCATTGTGCCTGGGCGAGCTTCTGCGCGCCGGCCTGCGCTATCAACTTGCGGATGAGCGCGGCGGTCGTGGGATGCGCGCTGCCGCCGGTATTCGCCACCCCGCCGATACCGAGCGCCAAATCGAGCGGCGTCCGCCCCGACTTGTTCTTCACATCCAGCTTGGCGCCGTGTTCGGCCAGGAATTCGACGATCCGATCCGCGCCCCGCTGCGCCGCTGCGTGCATGGGCGTATCGCCACGGTCGTTGGCGGCGTTGATGTCAGCGCCCTTTTCGACGCACAGGCGGATGGCTTCCACGAATTCCGGCTCGGGCCGCTCCTGGCCGCCGGCGAAGCGCGCACCCTGTCCCGCGGCGGCCGCCATTAGCGGTGTGGTGTGATCTTCGGAGGGCCGGTTAGGATCCGCGCCATGGGCCAGCAGCAGCCGCATCGATTCGAGATCCGCCGACCGCGCCGCCCGGTAAAACGGGGTCGCGCCCGCCGGCACGCTGATCGCCCCCTGCGCCATCCGCCCGGGGAGCTTGGTCCGCAAGGGCGCGTCCGGTTCGGCGCCATGCTCCAGCAGAAACTTGATGAAGCCGAGTTCGTCCAGTTTATCGGTGACGGGCTTGCGCGGGCGGTTGCCGAAATAATCGAGGTTGCGCATCTCGACGGCGAGATAGAGCGCGCCATCGAGCTTTGCCCCATGCTCGACCAGCATCGACGCAAAATCGTAGTGATCGTTATAGATGGCCAAAAGCAGCGGGGTGAACTGGTATTCCGGCTCGGGGAGGTTCACGTCCGCGCCCGCTTCGAGCAGCGCTTCGGCCGATTCGATCGCGCCCTGGCGCGCGGCGAAAAGCAGCGGCGTGAGGCCGCCGCGATAATAAACGGCCTGCGTGCCGCCGGAGGCAACCTTGCGGAATTTGAAATCGTAAAAAGTCGAGCGGGCATTTACGTCGGCGCCCGCCGCAATCAGCAGTTTTGCCACATCGGCGTGGTTTTCCGCCACCGCCCACATGAGCGCCGTCTCGCCGCGGTACGATTCTTTCGCGTTCACGTCCGCGCCCGCCGCGAGCAGAGCCTTCACACCAGCGAGCGTTCCGGTGCGCGCGGCCGTCATCAGCGGCGTTTCCCCCTGCCCAACCGTGGCCTGCGGATCGGCGCCGGCCCTGAGCAGCGCTTCGATCATTTCACCGTTACCCAGGTTGGCCGCTTCCCACAGCGCGGTCACCCCGTAGCGATTGGCGGCTTTGGCATCCGCGCCGCCGGCCAGAAGGCGCTTCACTTGCGCCAGATCGTCCTGGTGCGCGGCGGCGATTAGTGGCGTGGTGCCGTCAACATCGGCGGCGAAGGTGGGAACCGCCAGGGTGGGAAGAGAGAGTGCCGCGGCCAAGGCGATCGAGCGTGAGAAGAGCATCGCTAGATCTCCACCCGGCCGTTGCTGTCGCCCAGGTGCTCGGCCGGTACGCCCGCGCAATCGAGCACACTCACCAGCAGGTTTGCCATCGGCGTCAGCAGCGGCACTTTCACGTGCCGGTTCCCCCGCAGCCGCCCGGCCGCGCCGCCCGCAATTACCGCCGGCAGAATATCGTGGCTGTGTACGTTGCCGTTGCTCATGCCGCTGCCGTAGAGAATCATGGCGTGGTCGAGCAGGTTGCCCTCGCCATCCGGCGAATTGCGCAGTTTTTCCAGGAAACCCGCCAGCAGCGAGACGTGATAGGTATTGATCTTGGCGTGCTTTTCGATCTGCTCCGGCACGTTCTGGTGATGCGAAACCGGATGGTGGCCTTCGTTCACGCCGATCTGCGGATAAGTGCGCGTGCTCAGCTCGCGCGCCATCATGAAGCTGGTCACGCGCGTAATATCCGCCTGCCACGCCAGCGCCCAAAGGTCGAACATCAGCTTCACGTGCTCTTCAAAGGAATCCGGAATGCCCGCGGGCGTTTCCGGCGCCGCCAGTTCCGATTCGCTGTTCTTTTTTTCCGCCTGCGCGATGCGCCGCTCGATCTCGCGGACGTTATCCAGGTAATCGGAAAGCCGCGCCCGGTCGTGCGGATCGAGTTTGGCAGAGAGGTCTTTCGCGCTGGCCGTCACGCCATCGAGCAGGCTCAGGCTCGCCTGCATGCGCGCCAGGCGCTCCGCGGCAGTGGCGCCATCGCCGCCAAACAGCCGCTCGAACACCACCCGCGGATTCAGTTCCATGGGATTGGGCGTGGTGGGGTTGCGCCACGAAATGGTATTCATG
>DATGKM010000201.1:0-14531 GCA_035294665.1 Bryobacteraceae bacterium
CGGGCGCTGACGTCTTTTGGTGTAATCCGGGGGGTTGGCCGGGGGCCGCTCCCTGACGGTCGCGGCCCGGAAGGAGAATTGCCATGGTCGGAAGAATCGGGTTTGGGGTGATGGCGGCGGCATTTAGCGCCTGGGCCGCTACGAGCGGGCAGCCGGATGCGAAAGCGGTTCTCAGCAATGTTTCGAAAGCCATGGGCGCCGATGGCCTGAAAACCATCCAGTATTCCGGCTCGGGCGCGGATTTTTCGCTGGGGCAGGCGTTCAGCCCCACTTCGCCGTGGCCGCGCTTCAACGACAAGACGTACACGCGCACCATCGATTTCGAAAAGCAGGCGTGGCAAGTGCAGAGGGTGCGCACTCAGGGCGAGAATCCCCCACATGGCGGAGGCGGGCAGCCGCTCGTTGGCGAGCAGAATCAAAACCAGGTAGTGATCTTCAACGACAACACCCCCTGGACGCAGCGCCTGGGTCTCATTCTGCTCCCCTGGGGATTTCTGCGCGCGGCAAACGCGGCCGGCGATACCACCGCCAGATCCGCGAAGGTGAACGGTAAGAAGTTCACCGTGGTGTCGTTCCTGGGGCAGAACAAGGCGCCGGTGAGCGCGTTCATCGACGACCAGAACATGATCGAGCGCGTGGAAACCAAGATCGATAACCCGGTGCTGGGCGATATGCCGTACGAAGCCCTGTATAGCGATTACAAGGAATTCAGCGGCGTAAAATTCCCCACCCGCATGGTCGAGCGGCAGGGCGGCTATCCCATTCTCGACCTCACCATCACCGGCGTGAAGCCGAACGTGGAGGCCAACATCCAGCCCCCACAAGGGCGCGGGCGGGGCGGGTTCGGCGGGCCCAATGCGGCGAGCGGGGAAGCGCCCACGGAAAAACTGGGCGAGGGCGCGTACCTGATTCTGGGCGGCTATGCGGCCGTGGCGATGGAATTCAAGGACTATATCGCGGTGATCGAAGGGCCGCAGAGCGAGCAGCGCGCGCTGGCGATTATCGCCGCGGCGAAGAAGCTGATTCCCAACAAGCCGATTAAGTACGTGGTGAATACGCACGATCATTTCGACCACAACAGCGGGCTGCGAACCTTCGTGGCCGAAGGCGCTACGGTCATCACGCACCAGATGAACAAGCCATATTACGAAAAGGTTTGGGCCAACCCGCACACGCTCAATCCCGACAAAATGGCCGAAAGCAAGGCAAAGCCGAAGTTCGAAACCATGACCGAAAAGAAGGTGCTGACCGACGGCTCGCAGACTCTCGAACTCTACCGCGTGGATGGCAGCACGCATAACGACGGCATGATCATGGCGTACCTGCCAAAAGAGAAGATTCTGGTGGAGGCCGATGAATTCAATCCGCCCGCGCGCGTGGCGACGGCGCCGCCGAAGGATATCAATCCGTATAATGTAAACCTCGAAGCCAATATCGAGCGGCTGAAGCTGGATGTGGACCGTATCATTCCGATTCACTATCCGAACGACGGGCGGAAGGTATCGAAAGCGGAACTGCTGATGGCGATCGGGAAGGCCAACTAAGCTCCATTGAGGGATGCAGCGCGCACCGCGCCATGGTATGAATGAACGAAAGGACGTAACTGGAGGTAGTTACATGAGGAAAGGTTCTGCAATCGCCGCCGTTGCGGCTGGATTGCTGCTGGCCGCGGCGCCGGTCGTGGCGCACCATTCGTTCGCGGCGGAGTTTGACGCGTCCCAGCCGATCGAGGTGAAGGGCACGGTTACCAAGATGGATTGGGTGAACCCGCATTCCCACCTGCTGTTCGACGTGAAGGCCGAGGATGGCACGGTGCAGCACTGGTCGGCGGAATGCTTGCCTCCGAACGGCCTGTACCGGCAGGGATGGCGCAAAGATTCGGTGAAGGCCGGCGATGAAGTTACCGTGAAGGGCTTCAAGGCGAAAGACGGATCGTATTATATGTGGGCCCAATCGGTGTCGACGGCCGATGGTCGCCGGTTGTTCTCCGGCCGTCCGGAAGACCGCGGCGCCACCGGCCCCGAAGGCGCGCCGAAAGAATAAGAGTGCTGGTGGGGCAGGCGCTTTCGCCTGCCAACCGCGCCTAGCGCGGTGGAGGAGACCGCCGTGGAAGAGACCAATGCGCGGTGGAGGAGATCAATGAAGAGTCGTTTCAGATCGCTGTGGGCGGCGGCCGCGTTGGCCGGGCTGGCGGTTCCCCTGGGACTGCGCGCCGCGAGCGACTATAAGCCGCCGCGCACGGCCGATGGCCAACCGGACCTGCAGGGTATTTGGGAAGTGAAGGCGTCGCCCGATAAAGACCTGGAAAAGTCGAAGGTCATCGTCGAGCCGAAGAACGGGAAGATCCCCTACCTGCCAGCCGCGCTGGAGAAGAAGAAAGAGAACGAGAAGAACAGCGCCAAGGCGGATCCGCTGGGCAAGTGCTATATGCCGGGCGTGCCCCGCATCAACCTATTGAATTATCCGCTGCAGATCTTTCAAACGCCCACCGAAGTGGCCATTGCCTACGAATACATTCACAACTGGCGCAATATTTACCTGAAGCGCGACAAGCACCTGGATGGGATCGATTTCTGGCAGGGCGATTCCATCGGCCACTGGGAGGGCGACACGCTGGTGGTGGACGTCGGCGATTTCAACGACCAGACCTGGTTCGATAAAGCGGGCGACTATCACAGCGATTCCTTGCATGTCACGGAGCGTTACACGCGCACTGGGCCGGACACATTGCTCTACGAAGCGACTATCGAAGACCCGAAGACCTTCAGCCAGCCTTGGAAGATTCGAGCCGAGCTGCGCCGGAACACGCAGCCGAACGCGCGCATTCTGGAATATGAATGCGAGTACCTGAAGGAAGTGGCGGCGCAGAAAGCGGCGGGGAAATCGGAGGGTAAGTAGGTAGTATGAACTGGCGGCGAAGTTTCCTGGCAGCGGCTCTGCTGGCCGCCGTCCCTCTGTTCGCGCAGGGACCGCCCGCGGGGGGGCCTGGAGGCCGCGGGGGCGGCCGTGGTTTCGGACGCGGCCGGGGGCCGAACCTTCCTCCTCCCGGACCGGTGCCGCGCACCGCGGATGGACGGCCGGATATGTCGGGTTACTGGAACGCGGGGCAGAATGGCGGAGCCGTTTTTGAAGTGCAGAAGCACGAGGCCAGAAGCCGCTCGCTTCCGGCGGGACAAGGCGCCATTGTCGATCCCCCCGATGGCCTGATCCCATACCAGCCTTGGGCCGCCGCGAAAGCCAAAGATAATTTCGAGCATCACCTGGCCGATGAGCCGGAGTTGCATTGCTTCGAATCCGGCCTGCCGAACCAGATGTACCGCCAGTTCGGTTTCCAAATTCTGGAGCCGGCCGGATACATCGTGATGAACTGGGAATTCATGCACGCCTACCGCATCATCCCAACCGATAACCGCACGCACACGCTTCCGGCTTCGGTGAAATTATTCCAGGGCGATTCGGTGGGCCACTGGGAAGGCGACACGTTCGTAGTCGATACCACCAACTTCAATGACCGCACCTGGCTCGATTCCGCCGGCAACATCCACACGGACCAGATGCACGTAGTGGAGCGCTTCACCATGGTGAACGACCGCACCATCGACTACGAAGCCACTATCGAAGATCCCAAGGCGTACACGCGGCCGTGGAAAATAGCGTTTGCCTTCAACCGGAACATGCAGCCCGGCTACGAGACGATGGAGTTTGCCTGTATCGAAGGCAACACCGATCTCCAGCATTACCAGGCCGATGAAGGCGGCAAGCAGCCCTGATACTATCGTTCCAGCGTGTCTCGCCTGGCGACGATATTGCTGTGCCCGCTCGCGGTCTTCGCTCAATCTTCCATACAGGGCCTGGTTACCGATCCTTCCGGCGCAGCCAGCTACGGCCTCGATACCTATTGCGGACTAATCGAGACACGGAACGCCCGCCAGGTACAGTTCAGCTTTCAGTGGGAGTTTTAGAACACCTGGAAGCAGAACACCTGGTTGGAGCCTTCCGGACTGAGCGAGTACTCCCCCGGCATCAGTTCCTCATCGACCTCAAGCTTATAGAGGTTATCCGAGCTTAAGCGGGTCACTTCGACGCGGATCGGCATGGGTCCTTTCTTCTTGCCGAACAGAATCTCCCGGTGGCCGTTCTTCGTTTCCAACCTGTAGAGCTGTAACTTGTCGGGGTTGAGCTTATCCGCCGCGAGCAGAAAAATCGGCTCCGCCAGCGGCGTACGGGCGGAGGAAGACTCGCCATCGATGGTGTAGAGCGTCTCCTCTTTCCGTTTGTCTTCCTTGGCCTGAACAACTTCGGTGGGGATCAGATGATCCGCGTGCTTGATGTACGGTATATCCGGCTTGGGAGGGCGCGGCCCATCGTATTTCTGGGCAAAAGCGGCGCAGGCGGCGGCAGCCAGCAGCCAGAGCGATCGTCGCAGCATAGCGGTTTTTATGTTATCAGCCCGGTGGCGGCGCGGCTGCGCGCGGTTCATTTCGCGGCTTTGATGGCGAAATCCCAAACCTGCATGTTCAGCTTGCTGGCCGTGTATTCGACCACCGCGTACTCGCCCGGCTCCAAAGGCGCTTTGGGCCAGATCTTGTACAGGCCGTCCGGTGTAAGCTGCGTTTGGAAAATGTCCACCATTTCCGGCTGCTCGACGGTCTCTTTGGTGACCGGCATGATCTCAATATTCTCGACGATCCGCACAGGGCCCTTGGTCTTGAGTTTTGCGATGCCGAACCGCTCCGGATCGGAAAGCTGAATGTAGAATTCCTGCTCGGGATTGGTGAATACATTCAGCGAGTGCGCGCCCTCCAGTTCGAGAGTGGCCTTTCCGGAAACCACCGGCAGCGGGGCAAGGTGCGAGAGCACCGAGCGGCCCTTATTGGTATGCACCGTGCTTTCGGCGTTTTTGATGGTCTTGGTTTCCGTGCCATCCACCCAATAGACGCCCGGGTTTTCCGGAATGCGGAGGATCTCCTGCTGGCGCGCCCGTTCCGCCTGGTCCTCTTCGGAAATCTCTTTGGTTTGCTTGGCAATCTCGGCTTTGCGGGATGCCTCTTCCGTGCGCGTCTTATCGAGATCCACCAGGCTCAGCGGCATCTCCTCCCACTCGCTCCGCTCCACGCTGTAAAAGCGCACACGATCCGTCTCCACCTGGTATTCCCGCACCAGATGATACGACCCGTCTTTCAGATAAAGCTTGATGTTGGCTGCCCAAGCCGTGAAAGCCAGCACACCCAGCGCCAGTAACAGCCTGCGCATAGTTCTACTGTAACGCCGCCAGCCGGATGCGGCGATCCTTCATCTCATTTCGGACTCGTCCAGGGCGCCGCGGCGCTCCGCCTACGGACTACTCTTCCATTACCTCTACGAGCGGGACCACGATCGGAGAGTCCGGCAGCCGGAGCGTCTTCTCGGGCACGTCTCTGATGCCCGCCTGCGTGCGCAGTTCGCTATCCAGCGTTTCCGGATCGATGATCCAGACGTAGGGGACCCCGTGAGCGAGCAGTTCATTCGCCTTGTGCCAGACATCGGGCATGCGGTCATCCGGTGAGAGAATCTCGATCCACAAAAGCGGCGGCCGGGTGGGAACGTCCTCTTCGGGCGCGGGCAAAGTATAGACGCAAATATCCGGTATCGGATACCAGTCCTCGCGGACACGTATCCGCGTCTCGGTGTACGCCTCGATCTGCCACTGCTTGCGGCGGCGGTTGAAATAGGAGCCCAAGCGTATCTGCAACAGCCCGTGTCTTCGCGTCCCCACATTCCTCTCCACCAGCACACCATCGCGGTATTCCCGATCCGGAGAATACGATGTGCTCAGGTACTCCTCAACCGATACCAGTGTCTGCGCGCCCATTTTTTCCAGCATAGCCCCGATCCTCAGCCGCTGTTGCGCTCCGTGAGCAACTCCCGCACCAGCTCCGCCGGATGCACGGCCTTCACCCCCGCCAGCTCGCTGACCTGGTGGCGGCACGACGTGCCCGGCGCGACCAGCACCTCGCCCGGTTTCATCGCCAGCGCCGCAGGCAGCAGTTTCCGCGAAGCGATCGTACGCGAAACTTCGTAGTGTTCCCGCTTGTAGCCGAAGGAACCGGCCATGCCGCAGCAGCCGGCATCGAGGTCGGTCACTTTCGCCCCGGGAATTCGCGAAAGCAGCCCCGCCGTTGCCGGCAGCAAACCCATGGATTTCTGATGGCAATGGCCATGCAGCAGAATTCGCGAAGGCCCTGCGCGCAGCGGCAAATCCAATTGCGTCGCGAATTCCTCAAACAGCAGACACGCCCCCGCCACTGCGCGCGCTTTGGCCTGCGCTTCGCCCCGCAGCAGCGAAGGCGCATCCTCCTTCAGCGCCGAAAGGCAACTCGGCTCCAGGAACAGGATCTTTTCGCCGCGCTCCGCCATCGGAAACAGCCCTTCTACCACTTGCGCGGCCTGCGCGCGCGCTTCGCCCAGCAGGCCCTGCGAAATTAGTGGCCGGCCGCAGCAGGCGCGCCGCGCTACTTGCACCCGGCAGCCGCCGCGCTCCAGAATCTCCAGCGCCGCTATGCCGATTTCGGGATCGTAGTGGTTGACGAAGGTGTCATTGAAAAGAGTCACTGGCCGGCCGTCCGGTGTACGGTTTCCCCTGCTGCTCACGCACTTCTCGAAGGTTTGCTGTTTCCATGCCGGCAGCCCTCTCCGCGCGTCCACTCCGAGCAGCCTTTCGTTCAGCCAGCGTACCGGCCCGCGAGCCGCCGCCCAATTCGCCACGGGCGCGAACCGGCTGCCCCACCGGGCGAGCTTGTGAACGTTGCCCAGCGCGCGCGCCCCCAGCGGCGTCCCATGCCGCTTCCAGTAATCCGCCAGAAACTCGCTTTTGAAGCGCGCCATATCTACGCCTACGGGGCATTCGGATTTACAGGCCCGGCACTCCAGGCACAAATCGAGCACGCGGAAGACGCCCTCGTCGCCCAGGCCGGTTTCTCCCAGGCGGCCAGTCATGGCTAGGCGCAGCACGTTGGCGCGCCCGCGCGTGGAATCCTTTTCATCGCGCGTTGCCATGTAAGAGGGGCACATGGTGCCGGCCAGTTTCTTCCGGCAGGCGCCCACGCCGCTGCACATCTCCACCGCCCCGCCCAGCCCGCCGAATTCCGAGTAATCGAACCACGATTGCGGATTGGGCGTCTGGTAATTCGCTCCGAAACGCAGGTTGGAAGCGAGCGGCGGCGCATCCACAATTTTTCCAGGGTTGAAAATGCCTTGCGGATCGAACGTGCGCTTCACTTCCCGGAACGCTTCGTACAACGCCGGCCCGAACATTTGCCGCATAAACGGGCTGCGCACCAGGCCATCGCCATGTTCGCCGGAAAGCGCGCCGCCGTATTCGAGCACCAGGTCCGCCACCTCGCGCGCGATGCTTTCGAACTTGCGCACGCCCTCTTCGGTCTTCATGTTCACCACCGGCCGCACGTGCAGGCAGCCTACCGAAGCGTGCGCGTAGATTCCGGCCGTAGTCTGGTGCTTGCGGACGATTTCGAGGAAGCGCCCGATATACTCGCTCAACTTCTCCGGCGCCACGGCGGTGTCTTCCACGAACGAGATCGATTTTGCGTCCTCCTTCATCGCCATCGAAAGCCCGAGCGCCGCTTCGCGCAGGCTCCAGACGCGCGCCTGCAGCGCCGGGTCGGTCTCGCTGTAATAAGAAAACCCGAAGCGCCGCGCCCGCAGATCCCGTTCCAGGGCCTCCAAGCGGGGCGGCAGGTCTTCTTTACGGTCGGCGTAAAATTCCACGCACAGCGTCGCCGCGGGGTCGCCCTCGATGAAACTGGCGCGAATGCGGTCCAGCGCGGGGTTCTGGCGTGTGTTGTCGAGGATGTGCTTATCCATCACCTCCACGGCCGATGGCTGGTGTTGCAAAATGGCGGGCGTGGCCGCCAGCGCCTCCAGCAGGTCTGCGAAACCGATCACCATTACCGCTTTCGCCTTCGGTAGCGGCACCAAGCGCAGCTTCGCTTCCAGCACCACGCCGAGCGTGCCTTCCGAGCCGACGATGATTTTCGATAAATTGATCGGCCGGCTCCCCGGTTCGAATTCGGCTGGCACGAACTCGTTCAGGTTGTAGCCGCCGACGCGCCGCACGATTTTGGGATACCGGCGCTCGATTTCGCCGGCGTGTTCGCAGGCGAGGCGCAGCACCGTCTGGTAACAAGCCGCCTCCAAAGTGCCGCCCGTGGGCGCCTGGCTGCGGGCCATCTCCCGGAAATGAACTACGCTCGCGTCCGAGAGCGCCACCGTGGTCTCGAGCACGTGGTCGATGGTCTTGCCGTAGAGCACGCTCCGTGCGCCCGCGGAGTTATTTGCGATCATGCCGCCGATGGTGGCCCGGCTGGCTGTCGAGATATCGGGCGCAAACCGCAGCCCTTCTGGCGCCAGTTGCGCGTTCAATTCGTCCAGCACAATTCCAGGTTCCACCCGCGCCCACCGCTCTTGCGCGTTCACCTCCAGCAGCCGGTTGTAGTATTTCGAGAGATCCACCAGCAGCCCTTCCCCAATGGCCTGCCCTGCCTGCGAAGTGCCGCCGCCGCGCGGCGTAAGCGGGCAGCCGAAGCGGCGGCACGCCTCGATAATCCGCAGAATGTCGTCGCGGTTTTTAGGAATCGCGACGCCGACCGGCTGAATCTGATACACGCTCGCGTCAGTGGAGTAGAGCGCTCGCGAAATCGTATCGAAGCGCACTTCGCCCGCAAGACTGGCGGTCAGTTCGTGTTCCAGAGCGTGGACGTCGATCACGGCAAAAGTCGAAGTCTATACTGTAGCGCGAAGCACTGCAGGGCGCCGCCGCATTCTGGATTTCCTCTCCGGCTATTGCGTCCACAATACCGGCCACAATCATCCGGGTGTCGTTCGCGCGTTGAAAGACGAGCTGGATCGCTGCGGCCCGGCGATGCTGCAGAGCCATGTTCCGGAGCTGGCCGGCGAACTGGCCGCGCGGTTATGCCGCAGCGCCGCGGGGCGGGCCGCCAAGGTGTTCTTCTGCAGCTCGGGCAGCGAAGGGGTGGAAGCGGCCATCAACTTCGCGCGCGCCCACACCCGCCGGCCCGGCCTGTTGGCTCTCAAGGCGCCTTTCACGGCCTCACCCGCGGCGCGGTCTCGCTGATGAGCGATTCGTTCTGGCGCGAAGGGTTCGGCCCTCTGCTGCCCCACGCCGATTTTGTCCCGTTCGGCGATCTCGACGCCCTGGAACAGAAGCTCCGCCATAAGCGCATGGCCGCGTTCTTTGTGGAACCGGTTCAGGGCGAAGCCGGCATCCAGATCCCGCCCGCCGGGTACCTGCGCGCCGCCCAGCAGCTCTGCCGCCGCTACGGCACGCTGTTCGTGGCCGATGAGGTCTACTCTTCGGTCTACGATTCGCTCAAACGCTCTATCGTTCACACCTCCACGTTCGGCGAAAACGGCCTGGCGATGCGCGCCGGTCTGGCTACGCTCGATGTGCTCGAGCGCGAAGATCTCGGCCGCCGCGCCACCGCGCTCGGTGAAGACCTGCGCAGCCGCCTGCGCGACGCCCTCTCCTCGTACGAAATGATTCGCGAGATTCGCGGCCTCGGCCTGATGTGCGGCATCGAGTTTTCCGCTCCCAGCCGGCTCAGTCTGCGCATCCCCTTCGAAGCGTTTCGCGGCATTCACGCCGGCATTTTCGGCCAGGTGTTGGTGATGCGCCTCTTCCGCGATTCCGGCATTCTCACCCAGATGTGCGGCAACAATTTCATGGTCCTCAAAGCGGCGCCGCCGTTGACCGCGTCACCCGAACATACCGGCGTCTTCGTGGAAGCCATGCGCTCCGCCGTCGAACTGGCCCATTCTCCCGGAGCCTTCTGGTCCGAAGGCCGCGGTTTAGCGCGGCGCGCCGTCAACGTCTGATCGCAGTTTCAGCAGCCTTACCGCATTCTCTTTCAGAATGAGCGGCCGCACCTCGTCGCGAATCGCGATCTTCTCGAAATCCGCCAGCCAGCGGTCGGGCGTGATTAGCGGATAATCCGACCCGAACAACATTTTCTCTTTGAGCAGCGTGTTCGCATACTGAATCAGCGTGGGCGAAAAATACTTGGGCGACCAGCCCGAAAGATCGATATAGACCTGCGGCTTGTGCAGGCAAACCGAAATCGCTTCATCCTGCCAGGGAAAGGAAGGATGCGCCATGATAATCGGCATGTCTGGAAAGTCCACCGCCACGTCGTCGATGTCCATCGGGTTGCCGTATTTCAAGCGCACGCCGCCGCCTCCGGGCATGCCGGTGCCGATGCCGCTGTGGCCCGTGTGGAAAATCACGGGCAGTTTGGCCGCCGCGACTACTTCGTAAAACGGGTAAGCGATCCGGTCGTTGGCGTGAAACTGCTGCAACGGCGGATGCAGCTTGAAGCCGCGCGCGCCGTGCGCAATCAGCCGCTCCGCCTCGCTGACGGCCGTGAAGCCGCGCGTCGGATCGACGCTGGCGAATGCGATCATCACATCCGAATTCCGCGCCGCCAGCGCCGCCACTTCCTCGTTCGGCACCTGCGGCCTTCCGGTAAGCCGCTCGTCCACCGAAAACACCACGCAGCCGATCTTGCGGGCGCGGTAATAATCGGCAACTTCCTGCGGGCTGGGCCGCGGGCCGGTTTCGCGGAAATATTTCCGCGCGGCCTCATCGGCGGCATTGCCTGCGTTCGATTCGATGTGGACGTGAGTGTCGATGGCTGCCAGGTTCTGTATCTGCATGAGAGATCGTCACTATTATAAAAAGACGGTACTCCGACCATGACAAACGCAGGCGTGTTGCATCCCGGCGAAATGGGCGTTGCGGTGGCGGCGGCGCTTTCCGGCAGCGGTTGCGCGGTGTGGTGGGCGTCGGAGGGCCGGAGCGCGGAAACGCGCCGCCGGGCCGCCGCGGCCGCGCTCTGCGATGCCGGCTCGATCGCCTCTCTCTGTCGGCGGTGCGAAGCGATTGTCAGTATCTGCCCGCCTGAGTTCGCCGAAGCGATGGCGCGCGAAATCGCCGGGCACGGATTTCGCGGCCTGTATATCGATGCCAACGCGATTTCCCCCGAACGCGCCCGCAGCATTGCCGGCTTCATCACAGCCGCGGGCGCACGCTTTGTGGATGCCTGCGTGATCGGACTGCCGCCCCGTAAGCGCGCGGAGACCTGGATCTACTTCTCCGGCGAACATGCCGCCGAGGCCGCCGCGCTGTTCGCCGCGGGGCCACTCGAAGCCGAGGTGCTCGAAGGCGAGGTTGGCAAGGCTTCCGCGCTGAAGATGGTGTTCGCCGCGCATACCAAGGGAATGGCGGCGCTGCGCGCGGCCGTGCTGGGCGCCGCCCACCAGTTGGGCGTGCTACGCGATCTCGAACGGCAATGGGGGCGCTCGGGGCCGCCATTCGCCCGCGCCCTCGAATCCATCCAGCACGTCGCTCCGAAATCCTGGCGGTTCGTCGCCGAAATGAACGAGATCGCTTCCACCTTCGACTCCGCCGGTATGCCCGCCGGCTTTCACCAGGCCGCCGGCGAGATCTTCGCCCGCCTCGCTCCTCTGAAAGGAGCGCCCGGGATCGACCTCCCCACGGCGCTGCGCCTGCTCACCCGAAGGTCATGACCTAAGCGTCTGCCCGAAGCCGCATTGACGCTGGTTTTTGGGCTGCATATAATTCCCCCGATATGGGCGCTCTGGGTGTGTCCCGGTGGGGGGTGATCCTGCTCACGGCCCTGCCGGCTTTGGCCGTGGCCGCGGGCGAGGCGGATGCCCCGCGCGCTTTCCTGAATCGTTATTGCGTCGCGTGCCATAACCAGAAGGCCAAAACTGCCGGACTCGAACTGGATCGGGCCGATACGGCCAACATCCCCGCCGGCGCCGCCACCTGGGAAAAGGTTATCGAAAAGCTGCGCGGCGGCATGATGCCTCCCGCGGGTATGCCCCGGCCCGGCCGCGAGGAGTTGGACGCCTTTATCCATTCGCTCGAACAGCAGCTTGACCAGGCCTACCTGGCCAAACCAAATCCCGGGCGCGTGGGGCTGCACCGGCTTAACCGCGCCGAATACGGCAACGCGGTGCGCGATCTGCTGGCGCTGGATGTAGACGCTGCTTCGCTGCTGCCGGCCGACGATGCCAATTACGGCTTCGATAACATTGCCGATTCGCTCAGCGTTTCGCCGTCGCTGATGGAGCGCTACCTGAACGCCGCCTGGAAGGTGAGCGGGCTGGCGGTGGGAGACATGAAGATTCCTCCCACTACCTACACCTTCCGCAATCGCCCCGACCTCTCGCAGGACCGCCACATCGAGGGCCTCCCGCTGGGCACGCGTGGCGGCATTCTGGTGAAATACACCTTCCCGCTGGATGCCGAGTACCGCTTTAAAGTCCGCTTCTGGGGCAACACGGTGAATACGGTGCGCGGCCTGGAACTGCCCAGCCAGGTGGAAGTGACGCTGGATGGAGCGCGGGTGAAGCTGGTGACCATCGGCGGCCAAGAAGACGCCGATTTGGGAAACACGAACCCCACGGCTTCGGCCGAACAACTCTCCAAACGCGTGGAACTCCAGATCCCCGTGAAAGCCGGGCCGCATCGGGTCGGCTTTGCATTCCTGCAGCAATCGACCGGGCCAACGGTGGAACTGCTGCAGCCTTTCGACCGCGAAAAAATCGATCCAATCAACACGGCCGGCATTCCGGAAATCGATTGGGTTTCGATCTCCGGGCCTTGGAAACCCACCGGCCCCGGCGATACGCCCAGCCGCCGCCGCATCTTCATCTGCCGCCCGGCGGAGGGCTCCGACCAGATCCCGTGCGCGCGGCAGATTCTCTCGGCGCTGGCCCGCCGCGCTTATCGCCGCCCCGTGACCGATACCGAAATGGAGCGCCTGCTGACCTATTTTCAGCACGGCGGCAGTTTCGATGCCGGAATTGAAAACGCGCTGGCCTTCATTCTGGTGAACCCGCAGTTCCTGTTCCGCACCGAGGTGGGGCAGGCGCTTTCGCCTGCCAACGTGTCCACTCGCCAGCTCACTGACCTGGAACTGGCCTCCCGCCTGTCGTTCCTTTTGTGGAGCAGCATCCCCGATGACGAGTTGCTGAATCTGGCGGCGGCCGGAAAGCTGAGACAACCGGCCGTGCTCGACCAGCAGGTGCGCCGCATGCTCACCGACCGCCGCTCCGATGCGCTGATCGAAAACTTTTTCGGCCAGTGGCTCTATCTGCGCAACCTTAAGGCTACCTCCCCCGATCAGCAGATCTTTCCCGATTTCGACGACAATCTGCGGCAGGCATTCCTCAAGGAGACGGACCTGTTTACGGAAAGCATCGTGCGCGAAGATCGCGGCGTGGTGGATCTGCTCACGGCCAACTACACATTTCTGAACGAAAGGCTGGCGAAGCATTACGGCATTCCGGGCGTCTATGGCGAGCAGTTCCGCCGCGTGACTCTGAAGGATCCGGCGCGGCGCGGGCTGCTGGGACAAGGCAGCGTGCTGACGGTTTCTTCGTACGCCAACCGCACTTCGCCGGTGCTGCGCGGCAAATGGATTCTGACCAACATCCTGGGCACGCCGCCGCCCGCGCCGCCGCCGAACGTGCCGGCGTTTAATGAAATGGCGAGCGGCACGGTGCGGGAGCGGATGGTCGAGCACCGTGCCAACCCGGCCTGCGCCGGATGCCACAGCGTGATGGACCCGGTCGGTTTCGCGATGGAGAATTTCGATGCCATCGGCCACTGGCGCACGCGCGACAACGGCGCTCCCATCGACGCTTCGGGAGCGCTGCCGGATGGCACGAAGGTGGATGGCGCGGCCGCGATGATCGACGCGCTGGCCGCCCGGCCCGAGCAGTTCGTCCGCACCATGACTTCGATGCTGCTGACGTATGCGTTGGGCCGCGGGCTGGAGTATTACGACATGCCCGCGGTGCGCATCATCGCCCGCGAGGCCGCCAAGAAGAATTACCGGTTCTCGGAGCTGGTGCTGGGCATTGTGAAAAGCCCGGCTTTCCAGTTAAACCAATCTGACCCGCTGCCCGCGGCGCAAGCGAAAGGGAGCGAACTGGAGGCTCAAGCCCGATGACGTTTCTCACCCGCAAACATCTTTCCCGGCGCACGCTTCTGCGCGGCGCGGGCGCCGCCGTGGCGCTGCCATTTCTGGATGCGATGGTCCCGGTGCGCGCCGCCGTCAAAACCACTCTGCGCGCTGGCTTCATTTACGTGCCGCACGGCGCGATTCTGCCGCAATGGACGCCCATTGGCGATGGCGCCGATTTTACGTTCTCGCGCATTCTGAAGCCGCTCGAACCGTTGCGGAACCGCATCACCGTGGTCACTGGCTGCGCCATCAACGCGGAGAACGGCCATGCGATCAGCAATTCGATGTGGTTGAACGGGGTGAAGCCGGCGCACGGCACCGAAATCCGCTCCGGCACCACGGCGGACCAGTTGATCGCCGCGAAGATCGGGCAGGACACGGCATTTCCTTCGCTCGAACTGGCGACGGAAGATCATTCGGCCGAACTCGGAAGCTGCGGCGGCGATTACGCCTGCGCTT
>DATGKM010000202.1:0-7255 GCA_035294665.1 Bryobacteraceae bacterium
CCTTCCTGGATGCAAAGCACCTTTCCGATGAAAAGCAACTCGACCGTCTTCCTGTCGGGACTTCGTCGGACGGCTTTTCTCCGCGCGCTGCGCGCGCGGTTGTGGCATAGCTCTTTGTCAGATCAAGTCTGAACTAATACACTTGGTGGTGATCGGTGACTCCCTCTCCGCGAGAGTCCAAAACTTTTCGTTACTGGACACGCAACAACTTAATGGCTCGCAGCGCTGATCGCAGCACAGGCCAGGTCCCTTTGGTCCTCCCTCTGGTGCCTTACCATGGAGCGCCGAATGTTCTACAACTGCTCAGCATTGGACCGGCTCCCGTAATTCAGCCGGCACCCGGAACTCTTCCACTGCCTCCTCGTGACAACCCAACCGCGCAGCCAACTTGCCGGTCCCAGGCATTACGGTAGAACAGGCGCTCACTCTGGTACCAAATCCAACCGCCACGCATCCGGTCTTCGGCTGGGCTAACATTGTCCTTGGCTTTCCAAGCCCCTTTGCCGTGCCGGGCCCGGCGCAACAGGCGGTTGCTCTCCATCCGACTACGGCCATTATTTGGCTCGGCAATAATGATGCCCGCTTGCCGGCGTTGTTCGGGGGGAACACCACGCCGTTCGACAAGTTCGGAAAATCCTACGCAGAGGTGCTTCTCAACCTCTCTTTGACGAAAGCCCATCTGGCTGTGGCGAACATCCCCGACATACCAAGCTCCCATTTCTGACTTCTGCCGCCATCCTCGCAAAAGAGACGGGCATTCCGGTAAGTGAAGTGACTTCGGAATTGGGGATCGGATAGGGAGACTACCTGCGGCCCAGCAGCGGTGCCCATCGCCGAACAGATTCTAAGCGGCGCCGCCCCGGGGCCGCTTTCTTCCATTCGTGCACCGGCGAACCGTTTTCGTCAGGACCGGTCCCATGCGTTCTGACCGCGTCTCAGAAGCAGGCGCTGCGGACGGCTGTGAGTATCTTTGATTCCATCATCGGCGCCGAAGCGGAGGTGTTGGGAGCCACCCTGGTCGATAACCGTTATTCACTCGTCTTCGCCTCAGACCGCTGCGGCAATTAGCCGCCTTCTGCCGCTCGGGCTCGGAGCATCCTTCTTCTCGAGCTGCGAGCTAAGACATGCTCGGGAGGAAGGGGCTTGTTCGCAGCGATGCTGCTATCATCCCTGACCGCCTCTGATTGGGAGCTCTAACGGGTCAGAAAATCCGGGGGCGCCTTCGGCGCTTGTGGTTCTCCGCGGGCATAGCCTGGGCATTCGGTAACCGGCAGCCGCGGATATTTGGGAAACTGCGGCCAGGTGAAACTCAAGCGGCAAAGGTAGAAAATGGAGCCGCGGCCGGAGCGGACGATTTGCGCGTGGCAGCACAATTCGCAGATACCCGGTTCCACCATCTGCATTAGTGTAGCGGAGAAATCCAGAGCAGTGTAGCGGAGTGGTCCCAGGGCGTTTTTTCTTGTGTGCGCGGCTGCGCGGCGTGACGAAGGTTGCGCTTTCGCCCACTCGCCCCCTGTGTTCGGTCCGCTGCGCAACATTACGCATTTCTAAGCAAATCGGTTCCTGCTTTAGATTTCTACTGAGGCATCAGAATACACTGCATGCGGATGGAATCGAACGGAAAGGCTGAGCCGTCCCAGGAGGCAGTGCGGGGCGCATTACAACGGCTTCTGGGGAGCCGCATGTTCGCGCAGTCGGTGCGCCTCAGCCGGTTTCTCAAATTCGGAGTGGAAGCGGCTTTAGCCGGGCGGGTGAGTGTTAACGAATACTCGATCGGAATCGATGTTTTCGAAAAGAAGAGCAATTTCGATCCGCGCATCGATCCGATAGTGCGGGTACACGCCCGGCGGTTGCGCTCGAAGCTGAAGCAATATTACGAAACCGAGGGGATGGAAGATCCTATAGAGATCGGGCTGCCGCTGCGGACGTACGTGCCGGTTTTCCGGGCCCGGCCTCCCAAGCCTCCCCTTCCGAAGCGTCCGGCGGGGTTCGGGCTTTCGTCCGAGCCGGCGGATTCGATTGTGGTATTCCCGTTCACGAATCTCAGCCCTACGCGGGAGGAGGAGAACTACTTCGCAGACGGACTGACGCGCGAATTAGTGCACGCTCTTTCGCTGGTAAAAGAATGGCGGGTGGTGGCCTGGCACACGAACAACGGGGAGCAACCGCAGCCGGACCTGCGCGAATTGGGCAAGCAGTTGAACGTGAGCGCGGCTCTGTGGGGGACGGTACGCAAGGCGCAGAAGGTGCTGCGGATTTCGGTGGAACTGACCGGCGTGCCGGATGGTACGGTGCTCTGGTCGCAAATGTATGAAATCGAAATCGAGGACCAGGTGACGGCGCAAGAACGGCTGAGCCGCACGATTTGCCATGCATTACGTGGGCGGGCGGAAACGGCGGGCGCGGGGAGCGCTGCAACGGAAGCCGCGCTATCCAATTGTTCTCCGCAAGCTCGAAAACTATATCTGCAGGGGCGGCATCTGGCGGCACTCGCAGGGCGGGAAAACCTGGAGCGAGCGTTGCGCCTGCTTACGGCCGCTACCGTTGCCGCTCCGCAATATGCAGCGGCGCTGGCCGCTCTGGGGGAGACCCTGGTATTGCTGGCTACGGATGCCGAATATGCGCCGTCGGACGTGATGCCGAAGGCGGAGCAGGCGGCGATTCGGGCATTGGAGTGCGATCCGGGGGCGGCGGAGGCGCATGTCGTTCTGGGTCTGGTTCAGGCGCTGTACGAGGGAGATGCGGGCGCGGCGGAAAAAGAGTTTCTGCGCGCAATGGAATTATCGGCGGCCGCCCCGCCGCTGGCCTGGTACGCAGCCGTTTGCCTCACTCCCGCGGGCCGCTATGCGGATGCTATCGAGTGCCTGGATCGAGCCCGGGAGCTCGATCCGGTATGCGCGGCTTATGGTCACTTTTTGGGCTTCACGCATTGCGCAGCCGGCAATCCGGCGGCTGCGATCGAAGTGCTGGAGGAAACGCTGACTGTGGAGCCCAATTCTCCGGTGGCGCATTGGGCTCTGGGAATCGCTTATGAAATCCAGTCGCGATGGGAAAAGGCGCTCGAACAGTTCGACCAGGCCAGCCGGCTGTCGGGTGGAGCCGTTTATGCGCGCGCGGGTTTAGGGCACGCATACGCCAGCGGGGGCGATACCGGCAAGGCGGTGGCGATTCTGGATGAGCTGCGGGAAAGGTCGCGGAAGAGGTTCGTGCCCGCGGCGGACCTGGCGGTAATCCATCTGGGTCTGGCGGAATACGATCAGGCGTTGCGGTGCCTGGCCGCGGCGGCCGAACAACGGTGCCCGTGGCGATACCGGCTGGCTGTCGATCCGCGCACCCTTTCGATCCGCGAAAACGGACGCTTTGCGGCGGCGATGCGCAGAGCCGGCGAGACGGCGACTCATTCCTCGGCATCATCCATCACATCGATCACATCCCGAGAGTAAGTTCCCGCACAGTGTATTGATCACAGGTTTATCGCTTTTGGTGGAATACCTAACGTTTTATTAGTGAACCTCCGAACGAATGAGTTTCTGCGCGTGTTTTCCTAGTGCCTGGTAACGTCAGCAAGTAACAATGTACGCGGAGCTGTCAACCCTCGAAGCGGCTCTGATTGTAAGTAATCCCCCAGCTATACAAGGCAATAGAGACAAACCATCCGTCCGTGCGGCGGCGTGAGTTCACGCAAAAACTTTTACGTTACCTTACCTCGTGACACTTTGCACCGGGCACGCTCGTTCCCTATGATTCGAAACATCGGAAAGCAGCGTAAGTTGCTAGCCGAATAAAGAATTAGTAGTGAAACTATCTTAATAATGCGGCGGCCCGCACTAGAGGGCGGTAGCTTATTCACGAACTGGTTTCCAGCAGATCAACAGCGATGCTTACAGCCACTCAAGTTACAGATGAACCAAATGTCACGTCATCGGATTGGTGGTTCGCCTTGTACGTTAAGCCCCGGCACGAGAAGAACGTATCTTCAATTCTCCGAGGCAAAGGCTTCGAGGAGTTCGTTCCGCTTTACAGGCGGCGGACGCCCTCGCGGGTTACGGAGTTGCCGTTGTTTCCGGGTTACGTATTTTGCCGCTTCGATTTCGACCGGCGGCTGCCAGTGCTGACGGTTCCTGGGGTGTTTTCCATTGTCGGCTTCGGGGGCGAGGCGGTTCCGGTAAGAAACGAGGAAATCGCTGCTCTACAGCGGGTAATCCGCGCAGACCTGCCGCGAGAGCCGTGGCCGGAACTGCCGGTAGGGGAAAAAGTCCTGGTGACGGCCGGACCGCTCGAGGGGCTAGAGGGCGTGGTGGTGAGTTACAAGAACAGCAGCCGCCTTCTGATCACAGTGGACTTGTTGCAGCGATCGGTATCGGTGGAAGTAAACCGGTCCTGGTTGCAGTGATGCCGCAGTGAGAGATGCCGCAGTGAGCGGCGGGGAGCAGCTATGAAAGTTATTCCGGGATTTGTGATTGTTTGTTTGGAAGTTTTACTGGCAGCGCCGGCCTTCACCGCTTCACACACCGGCCCGGTCTCCATACCGAGCGCCAATACCGCGCCTCCGAACCCAGCGCCGTATGTGCTGGGGCCGGAAGACCAGATCACTATACGGGCGCTGCACGTAGACGAAATTGGAGAGGCACCGCTGCGCATCGGCAGTGACGGATATATCAATTTGGCACTGGCGGGGCGGGTACACGCTGCCGGACTGACCGTAAGCGAACTGGAGCAGGACATCACGCAGCGGCTGCATGAGTATGTGCTCGATCCGGAAGTGACTATCACGGTGACCGAATTCCACAGCCAGCCGGTTTCCGTGCTGGGCGCCGTCAAGAATCCCGGGATCTACCAGGTACAGGGACATAAGACCCTGAGTGAGATGTTGTCATTAGCGGGAGGGTTGGATCAGGCGGCGGGTTCGGAGGTGAAGATTACGCGCGAGCTGTCGCAAGGGCCGGTGCCCTTGCCAAATGCGACGACAGACTCCAGCGGCAAGTTCAGCGTGGCGGATGTGAGTTTGAACGACATTCTGAAAGCGAACGATCCGCGGGCCAACATCGTCATCAAGCCTCAGGACGTGATTACCGTACCGCGCGCGGAAATGGTTTACGTGATCGGCAACGTCCAGAAGGCGGGAGGCTTTGTGCTGAACGACCGCAAAGATATGAGCGTGCTGCAGGCATTGGCGATGGCGGGCGGACCGGCCCCCGCCGCTGCGCCGAATAAGGCCGCTTTGCTACGGGAACAACCCGGCCAGACCGAGCGGACGGAGATTCCGTTAAATGTCACCAAAATTCTTCAGGCCAAAGAGCCGGATGTGCCGATGTTGCCCGGAGACATTCTGTTTATTCCCAACAGCACGGGCAAGAAGGCCGGGCTGCGCGCGATCGAGGCGGCGATTCAGTTGGGTACGGGCGTGATTATCTGGCGCTGAGGCGAGGTTTGGGAGGGAGAAATATCTCACCACAAAGACACCGAAGATCTAAGAGGTCAAATGCTCGCAAAACGGGAGAATGGATATGTTCCACGGCGGCTCAGCCGCGCACCGATGGATTTCGCGGTGGCCCCGCGGAACAACGTCATTGAAATAGCGGCCGAGCCGGCGTCCGATTCGGTCGCGCTCGGCGAGCTGCTAAACCTGCTTTGGAAGCGCAAGTTCACTGTTTGCGGACTGGCTGCAATGGGGCTGGCGTTGGGTATCGGACTCTCGGAGCTCGTAACGCCGGTATACCGGGCGCGGACAACGGTGCAGCTCGAGGGCTTCAACGACAACTATTTTCTCAAAGACGTGATGCCGGTCAGTCCAATGATCGCCAACGCCACCGCGCAGAACTATTTGCAGAATCAGGTAAAGGTTCTCGAAAGCGACACGTTAGCGCGGAGCGTGGCGGGGGAGCTGCGGACGCAAGGCGTGACTCGGCGGGAAAAGATTTCGGAGCGGCTGGCGGATGAAATCGGCAAGCTCGGCCTTTTCGGAGTCCAGCCCGTGACGAATCTGGCGATACGGCCCAGAGATGTGCATAGCGCGCTAAACGTAGACACCTCGCTGCAATCGCAGGTGATCGAGGTCCTATATGACGATCCCAATCCGGAAGTAGCGGCGCGCGCGGCCAATCTTGCGGTGGATGAATTTATCGAGCTGAACAAGCAGGCGCGGGCGCAGGTGGTGGAAGACACGACGCAGGCGCTGGCCCACCAGACGGCGGAATTGAAAGCCCGATTGGAAAAGGCGAACCGGGATCTGGAAGATTTCGCCCGCCGCTCGGGCCTGGTATTCGCGGGTGAACAGACCACGCTAGGCGAAGACCGGATGAAGAAGCTCGACGATGCCTACACCCAGGCCGAAGCCGATCGCTTCACAAAACAATCGCGGTATGAAGCGGCGCTGGCCAGCCCGCCGGACACCCTACCGGACAGCATGGTGACCGGCCCGCTGCACCAATATCAGACCCAGCTCGAAACTTTGCGGCAGCAGGTTGCCGACGCTCGGGCGATCTATACGCCGGCTCACTACAAAGTGAAACGCCTGGAAGCGCAGATTGCCGAATTAGAAGGAGCCATCGCGAAAGAGCGCAGCGCCGTAATCGAGCGGCTGCGCACCGAGTTCAACGCCGCGGCGGCTTACGAAGACCGGCTGGCGCGGGCGCGCGCGAATCAACTGGGCTCGGTCCAGGGCCAGGCCGAAAGAGAGGCGCAGTACGCTGTGCTGAAACGGGAAGCGGAAACCACACAGAAACTCTACGACTCAGTAATGGAAAAGACGCGCGAAGCAGCCGTGGCTTCCGCGCTGGGCGGCGCCAATCTCCGCATCATCGACCGGGCTCTCCCTCCGCAGGCGCCGTATTCGCCGAATCTTCCTTTGAACGCGGCGTTGGGGTTTGCGCTGGGGCTGATTGGCGGAGTCGCGTTGGTTCTGGCCGGCGGACGTTCCAACCGGGTGACGCAAGCCGGAGGAGCGGCTTTACCGGAGGTGCCCGAGCTGGGAGTGATCCCCTCGGCGAAAGATGATGTGGGGTTTTCTTCCGGCCGGCGCAATCTGCTCAGCATGAAGTCCAGTTCCACTCCGCTGGAACTGGCAACCTGGCATCAGGATGGTTCCTTGCTGGCGGAATCGTTCCGGGCGACGCTGGCTTCGATCCTGTTTAGTTCGGAGATGGGCGGGAAGGGCGGATCGGATCTGTTCCGCCGCAGTCGCGTCCTGGTGGTGACCAGCGCCGACCCGGCCGAAGGCAAGACGACGGTGCTGACAAACCTGGGAATCGCTTTT
>DATGKM010000203.1:0-7557 GCA_035294665.1 Bryobacteraceae bacterium
AAGCTCCTAAGGGCAGAGGCCAGAGCCTGGAACCGCCGCATGAACCGCGATCGGGTCCAGATCGCCTGGAGATTTGACCGAAAGGCTGCGCGCAGGAAGTTTGGCTACAATCGCAAATCTTTCAAGCGGTCAAAGACCTAGATTCCGGGCATCCTCGGCCCCCGCCGATGCTGGTGATCGCCATTCGCCTCGAGACGTTGGATACCGAAAAAGGTCCACAGCCCTTCCAGGCCGCTGTCGGCTCTGGGATACGCCACTTTGCCAGGCCGGCGGATTCACCCTCGTTCTTCCAGTTTTGGACTGCCGATCCCGGTCAGGCGGCGAAAGTCATTCCCGACTCGGATTGGGTTACTGAAGCGCCGTAGCCGTTACACCCGCTCGGTGGCCGGCAGACGCGCTCCCCTCACAATGCCTAGAAACCGGCGCGCGAGCTCTCCAATGCGATGCTCCTGACGGTGCTGGATCGCCGCCGGTGGGATGAGTTCGCTGCCTATCCCAAGCGCCACCGCTCCGGCGAGAATGTACTCGGCGGCCGTTTGCTGATTCACGCCGCCGGCGGCGATTAGCGGGATGTGCGGAAAAGGCCCTTTTAGAGACTTGATGTATTGCGGACCGCCCATTGCGGTGCAAGGGAAGATTTTCACAAAATCCGGCTCGGCCTCCCAGGCCGCCATCGCTTCTGAAGGAGTGAGCGCGCCGGGAAAAACTACGATGTCCTTTCCTACCGCAAAACGCACCACATCGAGATTCAAGCCGGTGCTGGTCAGAAATTGTGCGCCGGCATCCACGCAATTGCGGGCGGTCTCCACACGCGCAATCGAACCCGCGCCTACAATCACGTGCTTATTCTTGCGAGCCAGTTCCGAGATCACTCCAATCGCTCCGGGAACCGTCATGGTCACTTCCACAATGGGAATCCCGTGCCGGCACACCGCATCGGCGGCGAACAGCGCGTCATCCGGTGAAGACACCCGAAGGGCCGGAATAATGCCGGTTTCTTCGATGGAACGTCGCGTCTCTTCTCTAGTCATCTTCCGGGTGGAGCGGCCTATACCGATTCTTCAAAATCGGGTTCGGGTGGCGGAAGGACATCGTTGTCGCCAGCCATCCAAACATATAAGGTCGGCAGAAGAAATATGTTCATCAAGAGCGCGGCTAACAATCCGCCGACAATCACAATCGCGAAGGGGCGTTGAGAGTCCGAACCGATTCCGTGCGAAGTAGCGGCGGGAAGCAAGCCGAGCGTGGCAACCAGCATGGTCATCATAATGGGGCGGAGTCTCAGGACCGCTCCTTCTCTCGCCGCATCGAATATCGTATTGCCGCGCACACGCAACTGATTAATATACTCTATCATGATGACTCCCACCTGCACGGAAACCCCGAACAACGCCAGGAATCCTACTCCGGAGGAAACGCTAAGGTTCGTGCCGGTCAAATACAAGGCCGCTAATCCGCCAACCGGCGCCATGGCCACCGTGATCAGAATAAGCACGGACCACTTTATGGATTTGAACATCGAGTAGAGAATCAGGAAGATCAGCAGTACAGTGACCGGAATGATGATGGAAAGCCGCCGCGCCGCCCGCTGCTGCGATTCATACTCGCCGGCCCAATCGATGTGATAACCCTCGGGCAGCGTTACCTGGGCATTCACTTTCTTGATGGCTTCTTCGACTGCGCCGCCGAGATCCCGCCCGCGCACGCTGTACTTGATGGCCACATACCTCTGGTTGGCTTCGCGATAAATTTCCGAAGCGCCGTCCTCCATTTTGATATTGGTCAGTTGCGCCAGTGACACCCGCTCGCCGGTTGGCGCAAGCAGACGGATATTTTCAATGGCTTCCTTGCGATCGCGATATTGCGGCAAATAACGCATCACCAGGTCATACCGCTGTTCGCCCTGCAAAACCTGGGTCAGCGCCTTGCCACCCACGGCGGTTTGGATTGCGTCCTGCACATCGGCCACATTGATCTGGTAGCGAGCACACTTGGCGCGGTCGACAGTCACAGTCAGGTTCGGCTGGCCGATCACGCGGAAGAGACCCAGATCCTGAATGCCGCGAACCGTGCGCATAATGTCCACGATCTGATCGCCCTTGCTTTCGAGCGTCTTCAAATCGTCTCCGAAGACTTTGATAGCGAGTTCCCCTTTCACGCCGCTGACCGCTTCTTCCATGTTGTCGGCGATGGGCTGCGAGAAATTCCAGATCACGCCGGGAATCTTTTCCAACTCGTGGTTCATTGCAGCGATCAATGCGTCCTTATTCTGGTGAAACGCGGGGCGCCACTGGCCTTTGGGCTTCAGATCGACAAAATACTCGGTGTTGAAGAAGCCGGTGGTGTCGGTGCCATCGTCGGGCCGGCCCACCTGGCTGGTGCACTGCGGCACCTCGGGAAAGGAGCAGAGAAGGAGGCGCGCCCGGTTGGCAATGGCAATTCCTTGTCCCTGGCTGGTGCTGGGCGCGAGCGTGCCGCGCACCCAGATCGCTCCCTCATCCAGGTGAGGCAGGAACTCCGATCCAAGCACGTCCGCCGCTAGGTACACCGCGAGACACATACCCGACAGCGCGATCCCCAGTGTGACCCATCGCCACCGGATCGCATACCCCAACATCGCCCGATATCGGTTCATGATGAAGACGAGCGCCGGATTGCGCCACTCGTGCGCGCCCTTGCGGAAAAAGATGCTCGAAAGCACAGGGGCAAGGAGCATCGAAAACATCAGCGCCCCAAGCAAAGCGAACGCGACGGTCCAGGCCATCGGCTTGAATAGCCGGCCTTCCACGCGCTGCAACGTGAAAATTGGCAGATAGGCGGTAATGATGATGCAGATGGCATAAAATACCGGCCGCTGCACTTCGTGCGCCGCCCCCCGGATCTTTTCCAGGATTGTTCGGTTATCGTTTTCGGCGTGCTGCCGGTGCAGATGGCGCACGATATTCTCCACCATAACCACGGCGCCATCCACCACCATGCCGAAATCGAGCGCGCCCAACGACAGCAGATTGGCGGGGATGTGGCGGAGCTGCAGGCAGGTGGCGGCGAAGAGCAAGGAAAAAGGAATGGTGAGAGCGACTATCAGCGCGCCGCGCACATTTCCGAGGAACAGAAAGAGAATGATGACGACCAGAACAATACCCTCGGTCAGGTTGTGGAGGACTGTGTGGGTGGTTAAGTGGACCAGGTCGCTGCGATCCAGAAAAGGGACGATCTTCACACCGCGAGGCAAAATATGGTCGTTCAGTTCCTCGACTTTCTGGTGAACGCCTTCCAGGGTGGAATCGGAATCGGCGCCCTTGCGCAAGAGAACGATACCGGATACGACATCGTCATTATCGACAATGTTGCCGTTGGGAAGATGGGTCGCCCGTGCGAACTGTCCGAGCCGGATCTTCGGGCCTTGCGCCACCTCGGCGATATCGGAGACGTGGATGGGCGTGCCGTTCTTGGTGAAAACAACGGTATTTTCGATATCGTGAGTATTCCGCACGAGGCCCTGCTCAGCCACGTTCACCTGCTGTAAACCGAGCGAGATGAAACTGCCGCCGCCATTGGCGTTGTTGGCCGAAAGTTGCTGCTCGACCTGGCTGAGGCTGAGGCCGTACGAGATCAGCTTGTTGGGGTCGATGCGCACTTGGTATTCGCGCGTGGGGCCGCCGAAGCTGGCGACATCCACCACGTTCGGCACCGACTTGAGCTGCTTTTCCACCACCCAATCTTCCAGCGTCTTCAGCTCCATCACGTCGTAGGCAGGATTCGTGCTGCGCAGGGTGAAGAAGTAGATCTGGCCAACGGGACTCCAGTCGGTGCCGATCTGGGGCGATACTCCGGGCGGCAGGGTGACTTGGGAAAGGCGCTCCAGGGTTTTTTCCCGGTTCCAGTCGTTTTCCGACTCATCATCGAATGTCAAATTGACCGCCGACAGCCCGAACAGCGAAAATGAGCGGAGCGAATCCAGGTGTGGGATGCCGTTCATGCCGATTTCGATTGGAATCGTGATCTGCTGCTCAATCTGTTCGGCGGTGATTCCCGGCCACTGCGTGATGATTTGGACGTAGTTGTTGGCCACATCGGGGTAGGCTTCGACGGGGAGTTGTTTGAACGAAATTGCGCCCCAGATGAAAAGAAGGATGGCGAAGGCGATGACCAGGATGCGGTTGTTCAGTGCGAAATCGACGAGGCCCTTAATCATCTCTTACTGCTCCACCGTGCTCTGCAGCACCAGCGCATTGGCCACAACTTTATCGCCCGGCTTCAAGCCGGATTTCACTTCCTGCATGTTGTTCGGCAGTAAATCGCCACTCACCACTTCGAGCCGCCGGAAATGGTCGCCACCGATGGGTGCATAGACCCAATCGCGGTCGTGCAGGTGCAAAATGGCCGAGGCCGGCACCTGAGCGAGCCGCTGGCGCGCCTCTCCGTGGAAGGTCGCCGTGACAAACATGCCGATGCGCATCAGACCCGGATTTTCCACTTCCAGCCGGACTTTTGCGGTGCGGGTGTTGGGATCGACGACCGGCAGAATATTGCTGATTCGCCCTTTCCATACGCGATCGGGGTACGCGTTCAGCCGCACGTCCGCATATTCGCCCACGCGCACCTGCGCCATGTTGTTTTCGTAAACGTCGCACACAATCCACACGTGAGACATGTCGGAAATGGTGAACGGATTGGGCGCCGTCAAGGCCTGGACTCCGGAGGAATCCGTAATCTGCTGATCGGTAATCACCCCCGAAACAGGCGCGTAGACGCTGACAATGCCGGAAGGATGATCCGGATCCGCGCCCAGCAGCCGCAAGTGTTCGGTAGCGGTCTCGAGGTCCACCGTGGCGTTGTCTTCCGCGTTTTGAGCGATTTCGTAACCGCTTCTGGAAATAGCGCCATCATCCAGCAGAACCTTGGCGCGGTCGAGCTGCATCTTCGTTAACTGCTCGTTCTTCACCGCCTTGCGGTAATCCGAATACGCGCCCGCGATATCGGTGCTGCGAACCTTGAAGAGGAGCTGGCCCTTCTTCACCGTGTCGCCCAGGCGGGCGTCGATTTCCACCACTCTGCCGGAAACGAGCGATGGCACCGGCACCTGCCGCGACACATCCGGCTGCACCACGCCCGTGACGTTCAATTCGGGTGCGGCCGTGTACTCCTGCGCTTCCACCAGCGGGAATTGCGCGGGATGATCCACCTTGAAATTGTTCGCATCCAGTTCGGCCACGACTGTTGCCGGCGCCGGCCCCGTGCCGTTCGTGGCGGCTTGCGCGTTTTGTTGGGCCGTCATTTTCTTCGCGCAGCCTGGCAAGAAGCAAACGAGAGCCAGTCCCAACGCCGCCACAGTCAACCACAGGCGATTCATTCCAAAACCTCCCGACCCACGGCCATGTTCATCTGGGCCGCGGCGCTCAAGTAAGAACCGATTAAATTCAAATAAGCCAACTGCGTGTCGCGATAGGATTTCTCCGCATCCAGATAGTCCAAAAGCGACGCGCCTCCATTCTGGTAAGCCACGGTCATCCGGTCCCGGACGTCGGTGGCGAGCGGCAGGTACTTGGTTTTGTACGGCCGCAGCAAATTGAGGTTCTGCACCAGGGTGTAATAAGCCGAATCGACGTCGCTAAAGATTTGGGCTTCGGTGGCCGTCTTGAGCCGCTCATTTCGCTCAATATCGATCTGCGTACGGGCTTTTTCTCCCTGATTGCGATCGAAAATTCGCAGCGGAATGCTGACGCTGCCACCGATGGTGTCGGTGGCGAAAGAGTTGGCGAACGAGGGATTGTGCGAATACCATGCGCTAATGGTCGGATCGGTGGAACCGTTGGCTTCCGCAAGCTGATGATTGATTTTGGCCAACTGGATATTCTGGACGGCCTGCTTCAGATCCGGCCGCGCTTCGAGCGCCATGTTCCGGTACGCCTCGAGCGGGGCCAATTCCTCCTGATATTCAAAGGCGCCGGTGACATCGAATTTCTCCACCGGTGTGCGTTCGTTGAGCAGCATCATGAGCTGGATCTTGGCGGTTCGCAAATTGACCACGGCTGTTTCGTAATCCGATTCGAACTGCACCCGCTGCAGCTCCATGCGGTTCAAATCAATCAGAGCGAGGTCTCCGGCCTTATAGCGGTTTCGGTTCACCCCCAGTTCTTTGTCCCAATATTGGAGGTTTTGCTGCGCGTTATTCAGCACCGCTTTGGCCTGCAAAATCTGAACGAATGCCGCGCGCAGGTTGAAAAGGAGATTACGCTCCTGGTCCAGGTACGCGGCTTCGGCAATCGCGGTGGACTGCTTCGCGCTGTCACGCCGCAGCTCGCGCTTGTGCTCCCGTTCGTGCAGGTAGCTGATTCCGGGAGTTACTACTACACCACTCAGCGGGCGCCAGACGGGATTCGGATTAAGTTGGAAGCCGTCCGCGGTCATCGTCAAATCGGGGTTCGGACGCAGATATGCAGTGATCTCGGCCGCGCGCGATTCATCGATAGTGAGTTGAGCGGCCCGCAGGGTGGGGTTGGTTGCCTGAAACTTCTCCTCGATCTGCCGCCAGGTGAACGCGGTCTGAGCGTTCAACGTCAGGGGGCATCCAGCCAGCGTTAGCGTGGCCAACACGATCAAACTAGGGAAACAGCGTAATACCATTCCTCTCCTCTAAGAATCTGGAAAACTCACGCGGACGTAGAGCACACGCCGCGGCCTGCCAAGCCCGCTAAACTTCTGTGCGATTCCAGGAAGGGGGTGGAGCGCGCAAAGGGCTGCCGCAATTGAGCGCCTGCTGGTGGTACGCCTTGCGCTGGCGGAACAGCGTTTGGGCTGTGCGCACGAGAGAGGGCATCTCCAAACGAGCAGGTTCGATGCTCGAATTGCCGGCCGGAATGACGAAGGGCGCGGCAGGAAAATCAGCCGACGCGGGGGCTTCCCATGCTTGGTCCGGCTCCTGCCAGATCGAGACGGGGTAGCTTTCCGCTACTCCCTGCGTGAAATTGCCGTGGCCGTCATTGATCCAGACGCCCACACGCAGCCCGCCGAAAGCGCTGGTGATCACGAGATCCAGGTCTTGGTCGCCATCGACGTCACGCGTGCTGATCCGCAAACCGCCGGCCGTGCCGGAAGCGACAGCGAAGCTGAAGCCCGATTCGGCAGTGAGGCGGACTTCCACCTGATACCGATAGGTTCCGTTCAGGCTGCCTTGCGGCCTGGCGTAAACCAAGTCGGTCCGATGGTCGCCATCGAAATCGCCGACCCCAGGCGTCCCCTGGAAGAGGAAGCCCGAACCGGAGCTCGCCGCCCGGCTAACCGGAGCAAGCGCCGCCGCCTCACCAATGCAGGCACTTGCGGCGGCCGTGAGCGCGTAGGCCAAACGGAGGAAGAATGAGGCCCTCATGATATGACTGTGGCAACTCATTCCACCATAGGATATCAAATGCAAAAAGTCTTGATCGCGCAGAATTGTCCAATGCAAGATGAACCTGAAACGGGACTTGTTTCTAATGCAAGATGATCCTGAAAATGGGAGGTGCTGGATAGGCACGCCGCTGGGGAATGCAGATCAGAATGCGGAATGCGGAATGC
>DATGKM010000204.1:0-49432 GCA_035294665.1 Bryobacteraceae bacterium
TTGAGATCTGGCATCTGGCCGGTTGCTTATTCAAAGCTCGCGCATACCATCCTCAGGCGGGCGCAAGCATTCAATAATCCACTATAAGCCGCTTTGCTTCGTGAGCGGCATAGATCGACCTTTGCAAATGAGGGATTCTGAATTGCCTGATTGCCGTTTATCGGACTTTGAGTCCGTTCAATAGATTTGAAAATGTACAAGCGAAAGACGTCCCACTCGTTCCATCGCGCTGTGTTCGACAACGGTAGCGGCACCGAGGATGTAGAAGCCTTTGTGCAGGAGTTTGTGGATGCAGTGAAGGAAGCGCGCCAAACCCAAACGGAAGAGAAACGCAACCCCTTTGTTTTGTGTCTGGTGCGGATGAGAGGACTTGAACCTCCACGAGTGTTACCTCACTAGAACCTGAATCTAGCGCGTCTGCCAATTCCGCCACATCCGCACGTGCGGGTAATCTCTTATTCTTTCAAACCGTGTAGGCCGGAGTCAAACGCACGGCCTAGATTACATCGACGCCCATGCTGCGGGCCGTGCCTTCGACGGACCGCACCGCCGATTCCAGTTCGAAGCAGTTGAGATCGGGCATCTTCAATTTGGCGATCTCCTCCACCTGCTGCCTGGTAATCTTGCCGACCTTCGTTTTATGCGGCTCGGCAGACCCCTTCGCCAGGTTAACGGCGCGCTTGATCAGCACCGGCACCGGCGGTGTTTTCGTAATAAATGTGAAGGAGCGGTCGGAGTAGATCGTGATCACCACCGGGATGATCAGACCTTCCTGATCCTTGGCCGAGGTCTTGGCGTTGAACGCCTTGCAGAAATCCATGATGTTGATGCCCTTCGGACCAAGCGCCGTCCCGACCGGAGGCGCCGGCGTGGCCTTCCCCGCCGGAATCTGCAGCTTTACGTAGTCGGTAACCTTCTTTGCCATAACGGAAATCCCTTAAACTTTTTCCACTTGCAGAAATTCCAACTCCACGGGCGTGGCGCGTCCGAAAATGGTCACCATCACGCGCAGTGTGCCGCGCTCGGTGTTGACCTCGTCCACCTTTCCGGAAAAGGTCGCGAACGGGCCGTCCACAATGCGCACAGTGTCGTTCTTTTCGAGGGTCATCTTCGGGCGCGGCCGTTCCGCGGACGAAGCCTGCCGGTACAGAATCTGGTTCACTTCATCTGCGCTCAACGGCACCGGCGCATTGCCGCCGCCCACAAATCCGGTCACACGAGGCGTGTTCTTTACCGCGTGCCAGAGCTCGTCGTTCATTTCCATCTCTACCAGCACGTAGCCCGGATAGATCAGCCGTTTGCTGGTCACCTTCTTGCCGCCGCGCAACTCCACTACCTCTTCGGTCGGTATCAGAATCTGCCCGATCTTATCCGCGAATCCGAAGGCCTCCGCGCGGGTGCGCAACGACTCGGCCACCTTCTGCTCAAAGCCCGAGTAGGTGTGAATGATGAACCACTTCCGCGGCGAGGATTCGTCATATGGCGCGGGCGCCTGCCCGGCGGCGGGCTGCGCGGCGGGCTCGGACTGCGGCGCCGGTCCCTCTGCTTCCGTGGCTTCCGATTCTAGGTGCTCATCCGCGAAGGACGCTTCTTCCTCTTCAAATAACGGTTGCTCGCCGTCGCCCTCTAGCGGAGTGTGGTCGTCGCTTGCCATAAAATCCTACTTTGAGAAAAAGGAAAAGATAGCGCGCTCGCCGCGCTGCAGAATCGAATCGACGACAAAGAAATACGCTGCAAAAGCAAACACGGAGAAAATCACCACCGCGGTCGTGCTCTCCACCTGCTTGCGGTTCGGCCACGTGACGCGCCGCATCTCCAGCTTCAGTTCGTTAATGTAATCGCGGGTCGCCTGTACCCAATTCTTCTTTTCCTCAGCCATAGATACTGCCTTGCTTTGATTCGGACTCCCTACAATCATGGCGGGGTCTGGCAGGGGCGGAGGGATTCGAACCCCCACTCGCGGTTTTGGAGACCGCTGGTCTGCCGTTAAACCTACGCCCCTAGTTCGCCCCTGCACACCAAGGGGCACTTATATTCTACTTGATTTCGCGGTGAGGCTGATGCTTCCGGCAATGGCGGCAGAATTTCTTCAGCTCCAGTCGCTCCGTCGTGGTCTTCTTGTTTTTGGTAGACGAATAGTTCCGGTTCTTGCACTCGGTGCACTGGAACGTGATAATCTCTCGCGGCATCTTCTACTCCCTTGCGGTGTGGAATTGGGAAAAAGCTGGAGCCGTTGACCGGGATTGAACCGGTGACCTCGTCCTTACCAAGGACGCGCTCTACCAACTGAGCTACAACGGCCGGATTCCATCGATTCGCGGATCGTTACTGGTGGACGGGGGAGGATTCGAACCTCCGTAGCTCCAAGGAGCGACAGGTTTACAGCCTGTTGCCATTAACCGCTCGGCCACCCGTCCGCCTTTACTTTCAACGAGATTACAGTGTAGCATAACGGATGCGAGCGCGCGCCCGAAGGCAAGGACGTTGCCGGACCCGCCCCGGGCTATTTGCTTTTCTGTTCGTTTTTCAGAAAAGAGTCGAAATTGACGTTATCCTCGCAGTTCATCTCGGTGATGTTCCATGTCGGATGCAGTTTGAAGGTGAGGGTATCGTTCCAGGGCTTCGTATACGCCTTGGGATCGTCCATGGTTACCGCAATCTGCAAGGTATCGTGATCAGGCCGCCGGATCCGCTCCACTACGTGTAAATCCGTGCTATGCGGATGTCCCGCCCGGTCCAGCCAGGTCTTGTCGTTGAATCCGATCGTGTCGACTACCAAAGTGTCCCCATCCCACGTTCCGATCGAGTCTCCCATCCATGTCGGACCCAGGTCTGTATTGTGTTTCCGCCCATCGGTGAAAATCTGCCGCACCAGGTGATTGAACTCATAAAATAGCATTACCCGGCCCGGGGTCTGAATGACCTCCATGGGGAACGGTTGCAAATAAATGCGCGGCACGCCCGGCGGGAAACATCCCACGGCGGAAACAGTGGTCGGGTTCACCGGGTCGTTCGAATCCTCGACTGCGCGCGGCCCGAAAGAAGGCTTGTTGGCCTTAAAGCGCTCTTCCGCCCAGGGCGTCATCGGCGGTTCCTGCGCGGAAAACGAATAGGCATGGTAGCGCGTCTGCGGCGTGTTCTGCATATTCCAGACGCCGGTAAGATCCGGAGTCCGGCCATTTTGCTGCGCCCATAGCATTGGCCCGCCGCCCAGGGCTGCGGCGAAAAAAGTTGCCGGAATCCAGCGGCCTTTCTTGTTCAACACGGTTTTCCTCCGCGGCCTCAATTACCGGCGGCCGTCTTCAACTCTTCCCCATTCACCACGGTCTTGGTGATCCACAACGAGTTGGCCCCGCTTTTGGCGCGCCAGCCCGTAAGTGTTACTTTGTCTCCCGGCTTCAGGGACTGGGCATTCCAACCGGCGCGGATCAAATGGTTGGGGCTCGTCAACTCGCCCTGCCACTTTTGGACAGAGCCCGTATCGTCCTTGGTTTCGAGGGTGATAATGCAATGAGGATTGAGGAACTGAAACTCTACTACCGTCCCCGTTACTGTATACGGTTCCGTCGTGTTATATGCCGTGTTGCCGTGATGCGCGATGGCGATCGGCGCCAAACAGACGAGAACTGCCGCTGTGAGAAGGACGCTGCGGAGTTGACGCTTCATCCTACACCCCCCTTTTTTCGGGGTCACTATATCACAGATGTGAGCGCACGTGGGCGGAGCGGCTCTATTGTTGCGCCCGCTTCCCGCGGGCGCGGCCTCCCGGCGGCAGCGCCTGGGACAGCGGGAAATCCGCGGGGACCGAAAACAGGGAGGCCGGCGGCTCCGCGCGGATAATGTTCGTCCACTGATAGATGTAGTCGCCCGAACGGGGATCGGAGCGTTTCTCCAGGATCACAGTCTGCAAATCGGGCGAATACCAGCGCTCGGTGACTACCTGGATGGGTAGCGTGTTGCCGATCTGCCCGGCCGGAATGGTTTGGGTGATGCGGGTGCCATCCGCAGGTAAGCCGGCAATCGTCTGGCGTGCCAAAGATTCCACTTTGCGATTGAAGTCTTGGGCGCGCACGCGAAGCTGGCGCCGCAGCGGGCCATCGGACTTGGGGGCGCGCCAGGGCATCCGGGTGGCCGTGTGCGCGCCCAAGTCCAAAACGTAGCTGGCGCCGGCAACCGGGTCGTCGATGAACGCCAGTTCCGGACCGCCACCGGGGGGCGCCGGGATGCCAATGCCGGTGAGGGACGTTTCTCGCCGCGTCCGCCCCTCGCTATCGCGATAGAGGCGCTCGGTTACGATCTGGTGGATTTTGTTTCCGTCTGCCAGAGTGCGGTTAATTTCGGTAGAGACATCGGCCGAATAAGGGGCACCTTTCACCACCTCACGGGGACGGCCAGGCTGCGCTCCCAGGAGCCGAACCTCTGGATTTCGGAAAATGGCGCGGGGTTCCTGGCCGTAAAGAGTTGCCGCGAATCCCGCTATCCACAGCCACCGGAGCGTATGCATGGAGCAGCCTCGAACCGCTAGATTTTACTCCAATACCCGCACCGCCTGGGGGACTCCGCCTTGTCCCAGCAGCAGTTCCGCTTCCACGCTTCCCGAAGTGCTATCGTCGGTGACGGGCACGCCCAAACTCACCAACGCGGAACGGGGCATCACCACGCGGACCACATCGTCCTCGGAAGTGTTGGCCACCTCTCCTGAATTGGCGAAATATGGCAGCATAATGAAACCGTTGTCCACGGCGGAATCGTCTTCGGTTTCCGCAACCTGGGAGACGGCCTTCTCCGGGATATGCGCCGACTGCGGCGCACGCGCAATCACCAGTAGGGCCAAAGCCGCGGCGAGCGCGCCGGCCGCGAGCAGAGCGGGGATACGAAACCGGAATAGAAATGGCAACTGTGGGGCCGGGGCTGGCGGAGCCGGCCGTGGAGATTCGGAGCGGAATCGCTCCAGCAGCGCGGCTTCCACATAAGCGGGCGCCGACCACTCCGCCTGCGCGGCCGCGAGTTGCTTGAGACCTGTCTCCAGCTTTCGCTGCCGCTGGTACGCTACGGCGCAACCGGCACAGGTACCCAGATGCGCCAATGCGTCTCCTGGCACATCGAGGGCCCCGAACTCGCTCAACTGCTTGCGGAATCGATCGCAGTTCATATGAGGCTCCCAGCCGCGGTCAGGCTTCTTACCCGGTATCTCGGTTCGCGCCTCTGCAGCTTGTCGAGGAGTAACGCCCGCGCACGGTGCAGGCGCGAGCGGACCGTGCCTACCGGGCATCCCAACAGAGAAGCGGCATCGGCGTAATCGATTTCCTGCAGATCGCAGAGCACCACCACTTCCCGATACCGCCGCGGAAGCGAAACCACCGCGCGGCGCAGTTCTTCCAGGCCCTCCCGTTCAATCAAACCCGCTACCGGGTCGGAAAACGAGGCCGCGGGAGTGCGCTCCTGCCGGCCGGACTCGGCGGAATCGAAACCCCGTTCGGGCCCGTTCTGCATCCGTTCCAAGTACCGGAGCACCAGCTTGCGTGCCACGCCAAAAAGATAGCCGGCAAGCGTGCCTCGTTCCGGCAAATAACCAAAATCGTCGCCGATCAGGGCTAGAAATGTTTCCTGGGTTACATCTTCGGCCACGCTGCGGCTGCCGGTCATATGCAGCGCAAACCGGTAAATGGAGGGCTGCAGCTTGCGGTATAGCTCCACGAAGGCCGCTTCCTCCCCGCTGCGCATGCGGACCAATAACTGGTTATCCCAATCCGCGCTGGTCATGGCGTTTCCATAGCTACCCTTAATATATTCCGTCGCGCACGGGACGAAGTTCCTGAAACGGGGCCCCGCCGTGAGGGCAAATCGCCGGTAGACCCCAGAAATATCCGGTTTGTCAAGGGCATCCGGCATCAAATTAGTACTTTCACCTGAAGCGCGGGGGGGCCATAATATTTTAAGTTCCCAACATGCCGGAAACCAAAATGGCGCCTGAAGAGCCCGGGCCCGAAACCACCGGGCAAACCGCGGACGAATTGCGCCTCTGGGTGCCGCAACCGCAAGGGCCGCCGCAACCGCAAGCGGAACTGTTACGGCTGCAAGCCGCCACACGACCCCTCATCGAAGAATCTTTCCGACTCTTGGCCGATGCCGCGCCGATCTTGGTCTGGGCCGCCGCTCCCGACGGGTCTTTCATTTACCTGAACAAGACCTGGCTGGAATTTCGCGGGCGGACCCTCGAGCAGGAACTCGGCAATGGCTGGTGGGAGGGCATCCATCCGGAGGACCGGGAACTGTGCCTCGCCACTCATTTCAAATGCTTCGAAGCCCGCCAGAGGTTTCGCATGGAATACCGGCTGATGCACAAGGATGGAAATTACCATTCGGTGGAAACCACCGGGGTGCCGCGGCAGGATGGCGAGATGTACCGCGGTTTCCTGGGTTCGGCCGCGGATGTGACGCAGCGCCGGACAGTAATGTTTGTGCCCGATCAAGAGGCCGTGCGGGCCGTTTTTGCCCTTACCGAGCGCGAGCGCCAGGTATTGGTGCTGATTGCGGAAGGCTATTCCACCAAGGGTGCGGCAGTGCACCTGGGGATCAGCTATAAAACCGCGGATTCTCACCGCAGCCGCATTCTGGAAAAACTGGGAGTCCACGAAACTGCCAGCATGGTGCGGTATGCGATACGAGCCGGCTTGATCGCGCCTTAGGCGGGCCCTTCGGCCCGGGTGAATTCGGCCAACGCCGCCAGCTTGGCCGCGGCCGCGCCGCTATCGAGAGAAGCCGCCGCCAGACGCATGGCTTCGGCCAGTCCACCGGCTTTGCCTGCCGCGATCAACGCAGCGGCGGCATTTACCAGCACGATGTCCCGCCGCGGACCCCGGCACCCGGCCAGCACTTCGCGCGCAATCGCGGCATTCGCCATGGCATCTCCTCCTTTTATGGCGGCCGCGGGCGCGGGCTGCACGCCAAAATCCTCAGGACGCCAGCAATGCAGGCGCACGCCGCCGTTCGCAATCTCGAATACCGCCGTCGGGCCGGTTGTCGTAATCTCATCCAGACCATCGGAACCGTGCACCACAAAACCGCGCGCCAGGCCGAGAGCGGCCAGCGCATTGGCCATCAGTTCCGCGGCCTGGGGGGAAGGCGCGCCGGCAAGCTGCGCATTCGCGCCGGCGGGATTCGTGAGCGGGCCTAGAAGATTAAAAACCGTGCGCAATTTCAGCTCCGTACGAACGGCGTGCGCATGTTTCATGGCGGTGTGCATGGCAGGCGCAAAAAGGAATCCGATGCCCACTTCCCGGATGGCCGCCGCGGCCCGCTCGGCTGTGACCGCCACCACAACCCCCAGCGATTCCAGAAGGTCCGCGCTGCCGCAACGGCTGGAAATGGAACGGTTGCCGTGTTTGGCCACACGCACTCCCGCGCCCGCCACCACAAACGCCGCGATCGTGGAAATATTGAATGTTCCCGCGCCATCCCCTCCCGTGCCGCACGTATCGAGCAGCGGTTCGCCATCCGCCAGGTCCAGCCAGGCGCCGGCCAGCGCCGCCATGCGGCGCATCGCCCGCGCGAAGCCCACCAGTTCCTCCACCGTTTCGCCTTTCATGCGCAAAGCCACCAAAAACGCGGCAATTTGCGCGTGGCTGGCGGCGCCGGCAAGGATGGCCTCCATGGCCTCCTGCGCTTCTCCAGAGGAAAGGTTTTCGCTTCTGACGACACGCTCGAGGTGGGGCAAAATCGGCATGATATAGTGTAACGTTCCAGCAATTGCCGCCGCCTCGCGGGCGGCGCGGATCGAAACATGAAAATTCACGAGTACCAGGCCAAGGCCCTCTTGGCCCAATACAGCGTTCCTGTGCCGCGCGGTGAAGTGGCCTTCAGCGCGGAAGAGGCGGAGCGGATTGCGCAAAAACTGGGCGGCAGCGTCGTGGTAAAAGCCCAGATTCATGCGGGAGGGCGCGGTAAAGGCGGAGGCGTGAAGGTGGCCAAAAACGCCGCCGAAGCCCGGGAGATCGCGGCCCAAATGCTCGGCATGACGCTGGTGACGCACCAGACGGGGCCGGAGGGCCGCATTGTCCAGCGATTGCTGGTGGAAGAGACGCTGCCCATCGAACGCGAGTTGTACCTCGGCATCGTGCTCGATCGCGTGCAAGGCCAACCGGTATTTATGGCCTCCGCCGCGGGCGGCATGGAGATCGAAGAGGTCGCGGCCAAAACTCCGGAGCTGATTCTGAAAGAGCCGCTCGACGCCGGTTTGGGCTTGGCGCCGTTTCAAGCTCGCAAGCTCGCCTTCGGCATGGGCATTCCGGCTTCGAGCGTGAATGGCGCGGCGGCGGCCATGGCCGCCCTGGCGAAAGCCTACCTGGCGAGCGACGCTTCGCTCGCCGAAATCAACCCTTTCATCCTGACGCGCGATGGCAAAGTCTACGCGCTCGATGCCAAGATCAACTTCGACGATAACGCGCTGTTCCGGCATAAAGACCTCCTCGATATGCGCGACATCAACGAAGAAGATCCGCTCGAGGTGGAGGCTTCCAGGTTCGGCTTGAACTACATCAAGCTGGATGGAACTGTGGGTTGCATGGTGAACGGCGCCGGGCTCGCCATGGCGACCATGGACATCATCAAGTACGCGGGCGGCAGCCCTGCCAATTTTCTGGATGTGGGCGGCGGCGCCAACGCCGAGCAGGTCAAAAACGCCTTCCGCATTCTCCTGTCCGACAAAAATGTGCGCGCCGTGCTGATCAATATATTCGGCGGCATTCTGCGGTGCGACACGCTGGCTACAGGTGTCGTGGCGGCGGCGCGCGATCTGCGAATTAAGGTGCCGATCGTGGTGCGCATGGAGGGCACCAACGTGGAACGCGGCCGCGAGATTCTGCTCGAATCGGGTCTCAACTTCACCGTCGGCCAGGATATGCGCGATGCCGCGGAGAAAGTGGTACGGCTGAGCCGCGAGCAATCGCAGGCGGGGGCGTAAAGGAGCGGAATGAGCATACTGGTCGACAAAAACACCCGGCTGATTGTCCAGGGATTCACCGGCAAGGAGGGCACCTTTCACGCGCGGCAGGCCATCGCGTACGGAACCAATGTCGTAGGCGGCGTGACGCCCGGCAAAGGCGGCACAAAGCACCTGGACCGTCCGGTTTTCGATACGGTGCGCGCCGCCGTGGATGCCACCGGTGCCAACGCCTCGGTGATTTTCGTCCCGCCGCCGTTCGCGGCAGACGCCATCATGGAAGCCGTCGATGCGGGCCTGCCGCTGGTGGTGTGCATTACCGAAGGCATTCCGGCGCTCGACATGGTCAAGGCCCGGCAATACCTCGATGGCAAACCCACCCGGCTCATCGGACCGAATTGCCCAGGCATTATCTCGCCGGGCCGCTGCAAAATCGGCATCATGCCCGGCCACATTCACAAGGAAGGCCACGTGGGTGTGGTATCGCGTTCGGGCACTTTGACTTATGAAGCCGTGGGGCAGTTGAGCAGGTTGGGAATCGGCCAGTCCACCTGCATCGGTATCGGCGGAGACCCGATTATCGGGACGAACTTCGGGGATGCGTTGCGCCTGTTCAATGAAGATCCCGAAACGCACGCGATCGTCATGATCGGTGAGATCGGCGGAAATGCGGAAGAGACGGCGGCGGCGTTTGTGAAAGCCAACGTCAAAAAGCCGGTGGTGGGTTTCATTGCGGGCCAGACCGCGCCGCCGGGTCGCCGCATGGGACACGCCGGCGCCATTATTTCGGGCGGTTCGGGAAAAGCGTCGGACAAAATCAAAGCCATGGAAGAGGCCGGGATTACGGTGTGCGCCTCGCCGGCGGAAATGGGAGAGAAAATTCAGAGCCGTTTATGAGCATGGAACGTACACTGTCTATCATCAAGCCGGATGCCGTGGCGGCTGGCCATGCCGGCGAGATCCTGAGCATGATCGAGCAGGCCGGCTTCCGCATCCTGGGCTTGCGCATGACCCGTTTGACGGAAACGCAGGCCCGCGCATTTTACGAAGTTCATAAAGAGCGGCCCTTTTACGCCGGGCTGGTGAAGTTCATGACCGAGGGACCGGTAATTGTCATGGCGCTCGAGCGGGAGGGGGCGATCGCCCGGCTGCGCGAGGTAATGGGCGCGACCAACCCGGCCAATGCCGCCGAGGGCACCATCCGGAAACGCTTCGCAACCAACATCGAACGCAACTGTATCCACGGCTCCGATGCCGCGGAAACAGCGGCGGTGGAGTTGCGGTTCTTTTTCAGCACGTCTGACTTGGTCTAGCCCTCCGCGCTCTTGCCCGCGCAGATCGGCCAGTTCCCCAGCATCCAAGGCGGACAGCGCTCTCCGCGGTTCCCGGGCGCGCCATGCTTGATATGATGGGCCATGTGCGGGCAACTATGTTGCGTCAGTAGGAATTCTGACGCGGCGAAGGAAACCAATTATTCAATAACTCGGGCCCGTAGCTCAGGTGGATAGAGCATCTGCCTTCTAAGCAGGGGGTCGCTGGTTCGAGTCCAGCCGGGCCTACCAAACACCGTACTTCCTTACTTTTTCATCTGGCCCTTTCGAGGCGCAAGCGGATCTACCGGCCCGTGCTATAGTCCTTTTCCCAAAACGGCGGCCTGCTTCACCTGTCACGAGAAGAACGGCGCCACTGACACCACGTTCGTGCAGTTCTACCCCACGCTGATCGAAGCCGCCCAAAAATTCGGCAAATACCACGATCCCGGCGGCGTGGAATAACGCCGATACTGAAAACCTTACCCGCAAGCTCGCCTTGCGTTTGAGAGGTTACGAGTGCCCGACCGTCGTGGAATGCGGCCGGCCCTACTCCTCTTCTTCCTCTTCGCCCGTCTTCGCCGCCTTTGCCGCGGCGATGATCTTCTCCGCCTGGAGCTGCGGCACGAAATCGTAGTGATCGAATTCCATGGTGAAGGAAGCGCGGCCTTGTGTCATGGCGGTGAGATCGTTCTGGTAATTCAGCATTTCGGCCATGGGCACCTGCGCGCGGATGAACTGGGTGCTGCCCTTGGTGTCCATGCCGGAAATGCGGCCGCGGCGGCCGTTCAGGTCGCCCATCAGGTCGCCGGCGTATTCCACCGGAGCTTGAATCTCAACGTTCATGATCGGTTCGAGCAGCGCCGGCTTGGCCTGCTGCATCGCCGCTTTGAAGGCTTTTCGCGCGGCTAGCTTAAACGCCAGTTCCGAAGAATCCACATCGTGGTACGAGCCGTCGTACAGCACCACTTTAAAATCCACCATCGGGTAGCCGGCCAGGAAACCATTCGTGGCCGCTTCCAGAATGCCCTTCTCTACCGCGGGAATGAAGTTTTTGGGAATGGCGCCGCCGAAAATCTCATTGACGAACTCAAAATTCGCGCCCCGTTCGAGCGGCGACATTCGGATCCAGCAATCGCCAAACTGGCCGTGGCCGCCGGTTTGCTTCTTGTGGCGGCCCTGCACGTCCGCCGTGCCGCGGATGGTTTCGCGATACGGAATCTTGGGAGCCTTCAAAGTGACATCGACTCCGTAGCGCTTCTTCAGCCGGCTCACGACCACTTCGACGTGCTGCTGCCCGGCCCCAGCCAGGAGGAATTCGCGCGTTTGCGGGTCGCGGTAGAAGCGCAGCGACTGGTCCTCTTCCAGAATGCGATGCACCGCGTTGCCCATGCGGTCCTCATCGGTGCGCGACTTGGCTTCGATAGCGAAGGCAATCGAAGGTTCCGGCAATTTTACCGGCGGGTAAGTAATGTTCAGACCCTTATCGGCAAGCGTATCTCCGGTGAGCGTGTCTTTCAGCTTAGCCACCGCGCCGATGTCGCCGGCGTGCAACTCGGTTACCGGCTGCAGGGTTTTGCCCTGCGGAACGCTCAGATGGGCCAGCCGCTCCTGCGTGCTGCGCGTGATGTTCTGCAGGTTGGCATCGTTCTTCACCACGCCGCTCATCACTTTGAAATACGTGATTCGCCCGGCGAAGGGGTCCGCCGTGGTCTTGAAAACGAATAGCGAAGCCGCGTCGTTTTCGGCAATTTTGCGCGATACTTCCTTGCCGTCCAGGTGAGCCGTGACGGGTTCGCGTTCCGTGGGCGCGGGCAGGTTTTCGGCGATGAAATTCAAAATCAGGTCGGAACCCACGTTGTGAACGGCGGAACTGCACATCACCGGGAAAATGCGCATTTCGCGCACGCCTGTTTTCAGACCATCCACGATGTGCTCCGGCGGCAAGGTGCCCTTATCGAAGAATTCCTCCATCAGTTCGTCGTTGCCTTCGGCCACCATCTCGACCAGCGCCTCATGCGCCTTCTGGGCCGCATCGGCAAGATTGGCGGGGATCGCGCCTTCCTTGCCCTTGCCATCGCCATCCAGCGCGTACGTATATGCTTTCATGCGGATCAGATCGACCACGCCGCTGAAATCCCGTTCGGACCCGATGGGGATCTGAATCGGCACCGCGGCGCGGCCGAAGACTTCCTGGATGCTGGCCAGCGCGCGGTTGAAATCGGCGCGCTCGCGATCGAGCTTATTCACCACCAGCGCGCGCGGTAACCGGTAGTCGTTGGCGAATTGCCAAACCTTCTCGGTTTGTACTTCCACGCCCGCCACTCCATCCACCAGCACCAGGGCGGAATCGGCCGCCACCAGTGAAGCGCGCGTGTCGTTGATGAAGATGTTGTAACCGGGCGTGTCCAGGATGTTGATCCGCGCCTTTTTCCACTCCACGCTCGCCACGGCCGTGGAAATCGTGATTTTCCGCTGGATCTCCTCCTCGTCGAAATCCGTGATCGTGTTTCCTTCGTCCACCCGCAGCAGGCGGTTCGTGGCGCCCGCCGTATAGAGCAAACCGGAGGTGAGGGAGGTCTTCCCGGAATCTCCGTGTCCTACCACACCAACATTGCGAATGTCTCTGCTCTCGTAAACTTTCACGAAAATTTCCTCGAATAAAAACGGAATAGTATCACACGCCCCATGAGCTCAGGGCTTCGGCCGGTTTCGAGGCGCGCCCCTGGCCTCCGGCCGGGCGTGTCGCCGGCGTGAGGAACCGGACCTTCAACTGAATTGTGAAACGCCAAACTCCGCTTCTTCACTCATTTTCGATCGGCGCAGGAACGTACAGTGATGTCGAAAGGGCGCATGCTACTCTGCCCTTCACTATGCGTCACACCATCTTTTCAGTGATCGTTTTCGGATTGGCCGTTTCGGCCTCCGAAGCGCAACCTCGGCTCTACAGCATCGCCGGATTAGGCGATCCCTCTGGACAAGCCGGCAGCGGAACCGCGATTAATGCGGCAGGCCATATCGCTGGCTGGGTCGCGGTTTTCAACACGCAGGACAATTCGTCGTATCCGCACGCCGTGGCTTTCACGGCGCAAGGTATGGCCGATTTGGGCACGCTCCCCCTCGGCGCTTTCAATCTGAGTTACGGTACGGCCATCAATACTTTCGATCAAATCGTCGGCTATTCGGCCGGATCGACCGCGGGCGCGACTGTGCAGCACGCTTTCCTGCTCACGCCGGGCAAGCCCCTGCTGGATCTGGGCGCGCTACTGAACCCGGCCCTGACAACCGCGGCCACCGGTATCAACGTGTGGGGGACCGCGGTGGGTTACGCATTCGATGGCTCCACTTACAGCTCTTGGCTATACAACGGAACGATGCATACATTGCCCGGCACAGAGCAGCTTGGCATCAGCCAAGCTGTGGCAATCAACGATGCGGGCCTGGTTCTGGTGCATCTCTGGCCGGCACAGGGCGGTTCGCAATGCTATTTGTGGATCGCCGGAGCGATGGTCCAATTGCCGGTCACCACGTGCGTCCCGGCGGCCATCAGTAATGCAGGGTATGTCACGGGCGATCTGTACAACGGCAGCTACCCGCATGCGTTCCTCTATAAACTCGGCGACGCCGCCGCAACGGACCTGGGGACGCTCGCTCCCGGCATCGCTTCGGCGCAGTCTCACGCTTATGCGGTCAACGACGCCGGAACGGTCGTGGGCACCAGTGTGGCGCCGGATGGCTTCAATCACGCGTTCGTCTACACAAACGGCTCCATGATCGACCTCAACACGGCCATTCCACAGGGCGCCGCCTGGGCGTATCTGCAAACGGCTACCGGCATCAATCAGAACGGGCAGATCACGGGCGCGGGCTGGATCCACATACGCGGCGGGAGCGGGCCGTGCATTCCCGGTGGCGACTGCGTGATGCGCGCTTTCCGGCTCGACCCCAAGTGACTGCCTTTGCGGGCAACCCTCAGGCCGCGCGCCGGGTGCGGCTGGTGCGGCCGGCGTGCCTTCCGCTCCGGTGTCAGCCCCAGGCGGTCCGCCATGCGGAAGAATTCGTCGGCCTGCACCGGAAGTCCGAGCTTCCGATTCGGTTTTGCGCTGCACGCGCTCGAGCCGTTTGCGGTCCGCCTCGTCAAATCGCTCGGGCGATTCCCATAATCGAGGAAGACGTGGCCACTCCGGCCGAGGCCGCTTCCCGCGTGCACGCGATTCCGCTGGAACTTCAAATCAACGGGACAGTCCACCGGCTGCAAATCGATCCGCGCGTGACGTTGCTCGATCTCCTCCAGGAGCGCCTCGGCCTCACGGGAACGAAGAAAGGCTGCGACCATGGCCAGTGCGGCGCGCAATGCGGATACTGCACGCCGGGGCAGATCTGCTCGGCGGTGGCCATGTTATCGGAAGTCCGCCGGGGCGGCGCAAGTTTCGTAACGCGCGATTTGCGGAGCTTGGGCCCGGTTGCGCTCACCGATGAGGAAATTCGCGAGCGCATGAGCGGCAATATCTGCCGTTGCCGCGCCTACCCCGGCATTGTCGCGGCCGTGAAAGCGCCCGGCAATTCGAGGAGCTTATGAATCCGTTCCAATACCAGCGCACGGCGGATGCGGCCGGCGCGATCCAGGCGATTTCGCCCCAAGCGAAATTTCTGGCGGGTGGCACGAGCCTGATCGATTTGATGAAGAACGGCGTGGAGCGGCCGGAGGTGCTGATCGATCTCAATCGGATCGCGCTGGCGGCGCTCGATGCCGCCATCCGCGTCGAGGGCCGCGGCGGCACGCGAGCCATTCCGATCGGAGAGTTTCACCGCCTGCCCGGCACGACGCCCGAAATCGATACCGATTTGCGGCCCGATGAGCTGGTCCTCTCAATCGACCTGCCGCCCTCGCGGGCGCAAGGCCCTATCGGGAAAATGCGTTCAAAGTCGAACTGGCGCGCCGCGCCGTGGTTCGCGCCTTGGCGCAGGCCGGGGTGTCGCATGAGCGCTAATGGACTCGTGGCGATTGGCGACCCTATCCCGCGCGTGGATGGCGCCGCCAAGGTGACCGGCGCGGCCAAATATTCCGCCGAATTTCGCATCCCCGATTTAGCGTATGCGGCGCCCGTGATGAGCGCCATTGCCAGTGGAACGATCGCTCGCATGGACACGGCCGCGGCCGAGCGCGCCCCCGGCGTGCTGGCCGCGATCACACCGGCAAAACGCCATCCGCCTGCCCTCCCCGGAGCGGCGGCTTTCGCTGCTCCAGGATGACGAGGTGTTTTATCAGAGCCGGGCGATCAAAGCTGGGGCGACGTCAACACCGGACTGGCGGCCGCCGCCGTCAAATCGACGCAATCTACACAACCCCTATCCAGCACCATAACCCCATGGAACCGCACGCCACGATTGCGCACTGGAGCGGCGGCCATCTCACCTTGCACGATGCTACCCAGCACATCGGCCCCGTGCAGGAGGAAGTGGCGCAACGGTTCGGCTTCCCGGCGCCTCGAAAGGCCGCGAATGTTCGGTCCGGTGAGCTCGCGCGCGCACACCCACCAGCGCATGACGTTGGGCGCGACGCCCGGCGGTAAACTGACCGCCATCCACCGCATCGCGGCTGGTGCGGTTAAATCTCGGGACGCCTACCTACATGCGCGCTCCTGGCGTCGCCACCGGAACCTATGCGCTGGAAGTCGCCATGGATGAGCTGGCCTATGCTCTTCACCTCGATCCGCTCGAACTCAGGCTCCGAAATTACGCGGACGTAGATCCGCAAAGCGGAAAGCCGTTCACCGGAAAAATCTGCGCCAATACTACGAAAAGGGCGCGGCGCAGTTCGGATGGTCTAAGCGCAGCTACGCGCCGCGTTCGATGCGGGACGGCCATAAGCTGATCGGACGGGGCATGGCAACTGAAACTTGCCCCGGCAGGCGCATGCCCGCTTCCGCGCTGGTGCGCCTGGAACCGGAGGGCCGCATTCTGGTCGCGTCCGGAACCCAGGAAATCGGAACCGGAAATTATACGGTCCTGACGGCGGCTGCCGCCGATGTTTTGCGCGTTCCAGTCTCGCGTATTGATGCGCAATTAGGCGATACCAACCTGCCGCCCGCGCCGATCACGGCGGGTTCGATGTCAACCGCCAGCGTAGCGCCTGCGGTAAAGGCGGCGGCCGAGGATGCGCGGCAAAAGTTGATCGCGTTGGCGGTGGCGGACCAGGCGTCACCGGTCTATGGAGCGCGCATCGGCGATGTGGAATTCACCGGAGGGAAAGTGGCGCTTCAGTCGGACTCTTCGAGAAACGAGGCCTTTGAGGCGCTCCTCCTCCGGCACGGCAGCCGAGCGCTTGAAGGCACGGCATCCGTGAAACCGCGGTTAAACTCGCGCGAAGCGCCCTGCCACTCATTCGGTGCCATATTCGCGGAAGTGGCCGTCGATCCCGATCTCGGAATGGCTCGCGCGCGGCGCGTGGTGGCAATGTACGATGTGGGCCGGATCGTGAACCGAAAGCTGGCGGAGCCAGTTCATCGGCGGCATTGTATGGCAATGAAACTAATCAGCCGGGCATTTCCCGACGGAGGCATGATCCCCGAGAAACATGCCAAAGACGGCGGCAACATTTCGCCGGACCTGAAATGGATGGGAGTGCCGGATAATGCCAGGAGTCTGGCATTAGTTGTGGACGATCCCGACGCGCCCTCCGGCGTGTTCGATCATTGGCTCGTTTATGGAATTCCTCCGGACACTCTCGAACTTACCGAGAACCAGCCGGCCGCCGAAACGCTGCCCAATGGCGCGCGCCAGGGGCACAACGGTTTCGGCGAAACCGGCTACGGCGGTCCCCAGCCGCCCAGCGGGGTCCATCGTTATCTGTTCCGCCTCTACGCGCTCGATTACGACCCTCCCCTGTCCGCCGGCGCCGGCCGCCAGGAACTGGACGAAGCGATTAAGGGGCACGTTCTCGAGAAGGCGGAACTGATGGGCCGGCATCAGCACCAGGAACCGGGCACCCGCGCAGCCTGGCTTGCTCCGATCCAAGCCGCGACCGTTAGGGAGCGGTTAGGTTGGAGCCGCGGCTGGTAACGCACACATCCAAAGCTGGTGCTCTTCAGGTTATACTCACCAGCTTATGGACTTTTCCCACATCCCTACCTTCGATCAGTTGCCCATTCGCCAGGATTTGCCCGCGGACTCTTCCTGGGAGGTCTTCGGCGACAACTACGCGCTGGGCTGCTTGAACTTCCTCACTCCGGAAGGAGTCGTTGCGGCGGCCCGGCTGGTGCAATCGGGCAAGGTGTTCCGTCTGGATGCCAAAATCGGCTTCGCCAAGCCGCCGCTGTTCGGGCGCGCCTGCGTCAGCCACAAGGTTCTCCCTCTCGGCCCCGCTGCGCATGACGACATCCTCGATAATTTCAATACCCAGGAAGGCAGCCAGTGGGATGGCTTGGGCCACGTGGGCCATGTCCGCACCGAAAAGTTCTATAACGGAGTGACGGTCGCCGATATTCGCGAAGACGCCAATCGCAAGCTGAGCATCCATAATTGGGCGGGCAAGTTCGTGGGACGCGGCGTGCTCATCGACGCCTTCCGCTTCCGCCACTCGCAAAGCAAACCCGTGCGGCCGCTCGAATGCGACGCGTACTCGCTCGCCGACCTCACCGGCGCCCTCGAAGCCCAAGGGACGAAGCTGCAACACGGTTCGGTCCTGCTGGTGCGCACCGGCTGGATGGAAGCTTACGAGGCCTGCACCCCGGAAGAGAAATCCGCGCTCGCGCCCTTCGAAAAACTGAAATGCACCGGCATCCAGCCAAGCCGGGAATTGGCCGCATGGCTGTGGGACAACCGCGTCGCGGCCATCGGAACCGATTGCCCCGGTGTCGAACCGCTGCCCATGAATTTCGCCGATGAGGGTCTGCTGCATTACCGTGCCCTGCCCCTGCTCGGTTTGCCTCTCGGCGAACTGTTCGTGCTCGCGCCGCTGGCGGAAGACTGTGCGCGCGACCGCCGCTACGAATTCATGCTGGTTTCCGCTCCCTTGAACCTCGAAGGCGGCATCGCCTCGCCGCCCAATGCCGTGGCGATCAAATAGAATCAGTTCATGGATCGCGACGCCCAGCCCACCAGCATCGAAACCGTCGCGATCCCTCTCACCACTCCTATCAGTTCGTCCCCCTCCTCCATCGAGGAGGAGGGCCGCTTCGTTCCCGGCACGCTGCTGGGAGGCCGCTATCGCATCATTGCCCTGCTGGGACGGGGCGGCATGGGCGAGGTCTATCGCGCCACCGATCTCATGCTCGGCTAATCGGTCGCGTTGAAGTTCCTGCCCGAAAAAGCCGCTCGCGATCAACGCCTCCTGGAACGCTTTCACGGCGAGGTCCGCATCGCCCGCCAGGTGTCTCATCCCAATGTCTGCCGCGTTTACGATATTGGCGAATACGCGGGCATGCCGTTCCTCTCCATGGAATATGTGGATGGCGAAGACCTGGCTAGCCTGCTCACCCGCATCGGTCGCCTGCCGGACAACAAAGCGCTCGAAACCGCGCGCAAAATTTGCGCGGGTCTCGCCGCCGCCCACGATCGCGGCATCATCCATCGCGATCTGAAGCCGGCCAACATCATGATCGACAAGCGCGGCGATGTGGCCATCATGGATTTCGGCCTGGCTGCCATTGCCGGAGAGCTTTCCGGCTCGGAAGCCCGCAACGGCACGCCCGCCTACATGGCGCCCGAGCAACTGAAAGGCGCCGAAGTTACCGCCCGCAGCGACATTTACGCCTTAGGCCTCGTCCTTTACGAGCTGTTCACCGGCCGCCGCCCATACGACGGAACGACCCTCAAGAAACTCCTGGAGCAGCAGGAAGCCGCGCAGTTGACCAGCATGACCTCCATCGCCGCGGATATCGACCCTTCCGTTGAAACCGCCATCCGCCGCTGCGCGGGCGAAACACCTTCTCCAAAGCTAATCGCCGCCGCTGGCGAAACCGAAGGGCTGCCGCTCAAATATTCGGTTCCGTGCCTTGTCGCCATCATCATCGGCCTGTTTACCCTCCCGCTGCTCCGCCAGGCCAGCGATGCGTTGCAGCGTGCTCCGGTAACCTACCCACCGCAAGTCCTCGTACAGAAAGCGCGGGAGATCGCGGTCTCTTTCGGCTACTCGCCTAAGCCCGCCGGGCTCTGCCGTGGATCTGCACTCTCGCGGAGACCTGGTGGACTATCTGAAAACACTCCCGGCCCCGCATCAATGGTCCGAGTGGCTGGCTGCGGAAGCGCCCATTTCCGCCGAATACCGCGAAAGCACGCAGCCGCTCTACGCCGAACCGTTCGGGGACCTCACACGCGACAACCCTGCGCCGGTCGAACCGGGCATGGTCTCCGCGAGCCTGGATGGCGCGGGCCGGCTGCTCAACTTTGATGCGATCCCCTACCCGGAAGCGAGCGGCCTTTCCCAGCCCGTCGCCCCCGAGTCCGTCTTCCGTGCCGCCGGCCTCGATATCGCCTCTTTTACCGAAACGGCCCCATCCGTGATTCCCCGCGGCCCCACCGATCGGCTTCGTGCCTGGAAAGGACCGCATCCGGTCTTGCCGCATACCGCACTTACTGTTGAAATCGGGTGGTGGAAAGACCGCGTCACCTCGGTAAAAGTGATCGCGCCCTGGCGGAAACAGGATGTCGGGTCGAACGCTCCACCTGACCTTGCTGGCCGGGCGGCCCTTTATGGAATTTTCCTTTGGTTGCTGTTCGCGCGTTTCGCTTTAGCCGGAGTGGCCTGGATCGGCGCCGTGCATGCCGTGCCCGATATCCGCACGCTCTACCTGCTCTTCCAAGCCACCGGCGAATGAGCGCTCGGCGCCGCCGTGCTCTGGATCTTATATGTCGCGCTCGAACCCGAAATCCGCGCCCGCTGGCCGCATTCCATCGTCACCTGGAATCGCCTGCTCGCGGGGCGTTGGAAGGATCCTCAGGTGTGTTCTCATATTCTGGTCGGCAGTGCAGTCGGTATCATCGAGTGGCTGGGTGTCGAGTGGATCGTCTGGGGCGGCAGCGGCCTGGAGATCGCCCGGGGGACGAGGCACTGGATTGGCGGCTATGCCGGGGCGCTGGCCCATGTGCTCATAGCTGCCTTCGCCCTCTCTCTGATCGTTTTTACCATAAAGCCGCTGGTGAAGAAGCATCTGCTGGCTGCGGTTTTGGCCGCCGCGATCGCGGTGTTCTTCAACTTCGGCGACCGGCCTGCGCAGTCTCTGCAACATTGGCAGTTGATAGCCGCCTACTTCGGTTTGTTCGCCATCCTGATTTTCGTGCTGCTGCGGCTCGGGCTGGTAGCCTTCTGTGCAGCCATCTTCTTCGCAAACAGCGCCAACAACATCATCGTCGGCGCCGGCTGGACCACCTGGTACGCGCCATATGGTCTCGCCACCCTCGCCATGCTCCTTGGCATCGCGCTCTTCGCCTTCTGGCGCTCCCTCGGTTCGCGCGAATTACTCGGCCCCGAATAGCACGCCGCGCCCCAGCAGGCTCTGCGGATCGAGCCGCCGCTTTACCGCCCGCATCGCCTCAATCTGCGCGGGAGAGTATTGTAGCTTCAACAAATGGGCTTTCCGTTTGCCCAGCCCGTGCTCGGCGGAAACGGTCCCGCCCAGCTCCACCGCCTTGCGCGCGAACTCCACAATCAAATTCGTAGCGTGCTTCGGATCGTCCGGCGAAGAGAAGATGTTCACGTGCAGGTGCGCGTCGCCGATGTGGCCGAAAATTACATACCGCCCGGGAAATTCCTCTTCCAGCCGCTGCCGGTAATACGCCAGCATCTCGCGATTGCGCGCCACCGGCACGGCGTAATCGGTATTCATCTTCAGTGCGCCCGCGCGGCGCACCGTATCGTTCACCAGTTCAGGCAGTGCATGCCGGAAACGGCGGAAGCGTTCGCGGTCCGTGGCCGAAAGCGCAATCCACGAGTCCTCGGCCAACGCGCCGGATGCTTCGATTCGAGCCGCCCAGGCCTCCAGTTCCGGATCGTCGCCGGACTCGAGTCCTTGATCGAACAGAATCGCCGCGCAAGCCGCCGCTGGAATTTCCGGAAAGCGCGAGCGCAGCAGTTCAAGCGAGGGCGCGTCGAAGTACTCCAGCATGCGCACGGAATCCAGGCTGCGCCACTCATCCACCGCGGCCAATGCCGCCTCATCGACCGGAAAGAAAACGACGCCTGCCAGCACGGCCCGCGGCGCGGGCAGCAGCCGCAGCCGCGCCTCCGTCACTACGCCCAGAGTCCCTTCCGATCCGGCCATCAGGTCGATCCAATCCATTCCCGGCCGCAGCAGGTAGCCCGCGGTGTTCTTCGTGACCGCCGGAAGTGGGATCGCCGCGCAGTCGAAATCAACGGCATCGCCGCGCCCTGCGTCTAACATGCGGCCATCCGCCAGCACCACCCGCAACCGCTCGATCCACTGCCGCGTCGCGCCATATCGGAAGCTGCGCGATCCGCTGGCGTTGGTGGCAATCGTCCCTCCAATCGAAGCGCCAGTTTCGGTGGGATCGGGCGGATAGAATTGTCCGGTCGATTGCGCGGCTGCGTGGAGATCGCGCAAAACCACTCCCGCGCCGGCAATCGCAGCCCCGCGCTGGATCTCCAGCTTCGTGAATTTCTCTAGCGAAACTACCCAGCCGCCCAGCGGAACCCGCCCGCCGGTCACCCCCGTCCCCGCCCCCGCAATGGTCACCGGCGCGCCGGCAGCGGATGCTTCGCGTAACGCCGTGGCAACACCGGCTTCATCGCGAGGAACGATCACCCGCTCCGCGTGTCCCCGGAAACCCGAAGCATCTTCCAGATAAGCGGCGTTTACCGGCGCGGCAGGCATCGAGACTTCAAGATAGCACCTACCCGCCCATGTACTTCGCGCTTCCGGCTCCGTTCCCCAGCGGCAACCCGTAACCGATCAGGCAGAACTGGTCGAGCGCGAACAGCACAACCGAAGACAACCCCGCGGCGATGCTGAGATTCTGTTCTTTCACCCATGGCGTCGTGTAATCGCCTATCCCCACCAGGTGACTGGCCTGCGATGCCGCGAACCCGAGTGACATGGGCAATGCGATCGAGGTCTGCGCCAAATCCAGGTTCCGGTCGCCCGTGTAGGTGAAGTTCTCGGTCTTCAAACAATTCAGTTTGGCAGGGGTCCACGACGTTTTGGGCAGGTTGATTAACTGATTGAGCGGGGTGTCATTCACATCCGGTGGATACAACACTTCAAATCGCGTGTTCGGCTGAGCCTGCCGCACATAGGCAATGATCGTGTCGGTGAACTGGCCGATTAAGGTCGGCAGAAAAGCGCACTCCTGCGGGTAATTCGCTGGTGAAGCGTTTTGGTTGGGAATTACCTGCATAGCCGTTCCATAAGCCTCCTGAAACGCGCTCTCCGTATACGCATCGTAGAACGGCATCCCGGAAGGATTGGCGAAATACCACCACTGCACTTCGCCGAATTGCAAATAGGGAACCAGCCCCGCGCCCGCCATCAGGTTCGCCATATCCTGGTACACCTGCTGCCAGTAGGCCGTGCTCGCCGGCCCGAAATTCGTCTGCAACGAGGGAGTGTTGAGCCACGCCGCCGTTCCGTCCGGATACCGCTGGGCGATACCCGTGGTCACGCTGTCGTCGCCATTCCCCAACTCCATGCTGAACGACACCGTGACGTCGATTCCATAGCCTTTCATCGCGGCGAAAAAACTGGTGTGCCAATCCCGCGCCGCGCGGTTCAGCCGTGGAGTCGCCTCCAAATCCGTCCGCCATATGATCTGGTTCGGGCTTTCCACCGGGCCATCCACCCCTCCCGCCAGCGCCGGCCCGCTCTTTTGCGCCGTGAACTGCGTACTGTTCGTCTCGACCTCGACGGTAATGCCATTTCCTTGTGTTCCAAAGGCGCGCGCGGTCAAAGTAAGCTGTGCGCCGTTGGCCTGCGCCCACACTTCCGTCGACCCCTGGTTGATCAATAAAGCGAAACACGTGGCGATACTCTGCGCCGTGTCCCCGATGAGGTTCTGATGCTCGATCGCCGTCCCGCCAATCGTGATGCTCGTGTACTGGCTGAATACCGGGGCGCCGCTGAAATCGATCGTGATACTGGCTTCCACGTGCCCCGGCTGCGCCAGCTCATAGAACCATAATGCGCCGGCGTAGTGGTTGCACCGGCCCTGAAAACCCAGAGTATTGATTAGCCAAGCCGTCCTCTCGGGTGCCAATGCCTGGGAGTGCAGCGTATCCCAGTCCGTCGCCAGAGTCAGAGTCGCGTTCGGACTGAAGGAAGGCAAAGTGGGCGAAGGTACCGCCACTTCCAGAAAGTCGAAATAGAAGTAAGTCCCGGAAGCGCCGGTATTTGTGATCGTAACCGTATGACTGCCCGCCTCGGTGAACTGCGCGATCGGGATCCGCATCAGTACGTCCTCTCCGGAAAGCTGCAAATTGATTGTCACCGGCGCTGCGGAATCTACTTGTACGGAGACCTGCCCGCACGCGTCGGCCTTCCTGGTTCCCAGGTAGAGAGTATGAGGGAGCTGCGCCAGATATTGGCAACTCACTTGAGAGCCGGGAACCGTCGTCCACTGAATCGATCCGCCCGAGTAGTTGCCGATCGCTTGCGGGTTGCCGGTTCCTCCGCCCCACACGCCCTCGTACTGCACCTGCGGATCGCTGTCTTCGATGCGATAGCTCCCCGGCCCTGCCACTTGATATCCCAGGTTCGACCCTGTGACTGTCCAATTCGAAACCACAACCGAAAACTCACTCCGCTGGAATTCGGCCGGCTGAATATCCGCGGCCCAAGTCCAACGGAGTTTGCGCACGCTCGAAGTCGGCACCGCGTTCCCGTGTATGTCCTGAAGCTTGCTGAAATCCAGATTCACCTGCCACTGTGCAGGAGAAACGCCCCCGCTAAACAGAGCCGAAGCGGGCGACCAGCTTTCCGTCCCCTTGCCGCTCACGGTTCCGTATACTCCGATTCGGTTGCCATTCGCGCCCTCCGCCCCGGTGCATGTCAGCGTAATTTGCGCCCCGTTCGCCGACGCCGTCGCCCCAGCCCCGGTTGCCGAATTGATCGCCGCCGCGAGCGACTCCACGGCCGAATCGAGGGTATCGGTCCCCGTTACCTGATAATTAAAGTGCTGGTCTAGCCAGGCAAGTTCGATATAGTCGCCCGCAATCAAGTTGCCGGTCAATTCAAACTGCACCGTGGCCGCCACATAGCTTCCTACCGGCGTTGCGTACTGCGCAATAGGTACCTGATAAATCGTATCTTGCCCATTGGTTTCAGCCCACACCCTCAGGTATGGCCAGTCCACTGTCGCATACCAGGTGGAGTCCAACGGAATGCAGTTCGTTCGAGACTCCAGGTAACTTAGCTGGATTCCGCTTAAATCCCCATCCGGAAGATTTCGCAGCGCCGGATGCTCGAACACGTTATCGCGGTTCCATTCCACTACCGCCCAATCGAACTGCTGCCGCCAGGAGCCCGAAACCGTGAATCCGTTTTCGCTGGTCGCGCTGAGCGCGGCTATGGCGGACGGCTCAAAGAAGTAGCATTGGAGATCGTGGGTGGGAGACAGCTTGGTCAGTTGCTGTGCCATTAGAGTCGAATCAGCACCGTGAGGTCCGAGCCGGGATAGTTTTGGCCGACCGCGAGCACGGATAACGTAAGCTGCGTCCCCGCGGCCAGCGGAGGCAAAGTGGTGCCGGGTATGCTATTCGATACCTGTTGCCCGGGTTGAATGGTCAATTGGCAATAGGGTGTGGAGCCGGCATTGATCTGTAACTGGATGGGTAGATCGGCCGCCGTCCCCAGGATTGCGAAGACATCCCGTACTGCGTGAGAAGTATCTACCACCAGCGCCGGCGCGGCATTCTGGTGTACTGCCAAAAAGCCCTGTACCTGAAAGCTGTATTGGCCGCCGGAAAGCGTTCGCAAGCCATTATCGGTCGTGCCCGTGAGGCAAATGGCCGTCGAGGGGCTATCCCCGCGAGCGTTGGTCACGAACGCCTCCGCGCTGGCCACGCGGATGTCCGGCATCGGCAGCGGGTAACTCCAATTTCCGCTATACGGGCTGCCAAAAAATTCCTCCGGAAACGGCGTAATCACGGTTTTGGAGGCCAGGACGTAGACAGTTGCGCCGGCATTATGCGCGGCGGCAGTGCTTCCATTCGCTCCGCGAGTCACTTGTAACTGAAGACCGTTGTTCGTTACTCCCGTCACCAGCATGACTTCCGCGTCGACCTGGATCAACGAATTCGTCTGAGCTGTCCCGGCGACATTCAGAGTCAGCGCCGTATCGGTAGCCGCCATGGCATTGGCCAAAACGGTCGAGGGCGCCGGTTGCAGCTCATCCCAATAATGGATCGTGAATGTAGCCGACGAAATCGTCTGGGTGTTCGTCAGGTCGCTAAACGAAATGCCGCTGAACTCAATAGTGCCGCCGCCTTGTCCCGCGTTCGCCCCGAACAAGGGCGCGGGAGGAACAGCCGTATCCGTGGTCCCCGCTCCGCCTATCTGCCAGCGGGTGACTGTGCATAATTGTGGAGGGCACTCCACATCGCTCGAATTCGCCGACCGGCCCGTGATCTCCACAACTTCTCCAGCTTGATTGGGAATCGCAAACTGCACCGGACTGCTTTTCGTCTGTGCGCCAAAATGCCATCCGGCCTCTGCGACTGCGAAAAAACTCGTGGCATCGGGTGTAAGATCCCAGGAGGGAGAAACGGTCAGTACGGTGGCGCTGTTTCCCGAGATTGTCCTTTCCTGACCCGCGCCGGTTCCGCGAGTAATCCGCGCCACCATCCCCTGGTACGCGTTCACCCCCATTGCCAGAGTGCCGTTGCCGATGGTGGTTGGCGAAAAAACCGTTGCCGCTACTTCGGGTTGCTGTTCGATGCGCCAGTAGAAATTGGCGTGGTCGAAATTTGGATCGGAAGGCGGAACCAATTTTGCCGGCAAGCCATTATCTGTGAATTGCGCTGCCAGGGTTTGTTGCGATGCGATCTGGTACAGTTCCGCGGGCGTATTGCCCCGGTATACGTTGAAGCTACTCGTGCCCGGCGCGAAGCTCAAGCCGGAAAGAGTCACACTGCTGTTATTCGCGGGAATCACCGCGGTTACCAAAAACGATAAGACTCCTTCGTTGCCGCTGCTATCTACGCCGGTGATGCCATAGTATAAAGTTTCTCCCCCTTGAAGGGTTCCGCCGGTTCCCACCGTGCTGGCGAGACTCACCAGCGGCGCCGCGGGCCCTTGAGACGTTGGCACGGTGGGCACCAGGAAACTGACAATGACATCCTCTTCGAGCGTGCCGTCGCTATTTTGTACCGAAGTCTCTACGATCCCGAACTGGACATTCCCGTTCGCATCGATTTCGCTGCCCAACAGAGGCTTGGGCACGCCCACGCCCAATGCGCCCGGATAAGTATTCCCCGAAGTGGAGTTCGTCTGGCCGTTGCTATCGGCATACCAGGCGTCATCGTGGATCTGCGCCAGAATCGTTGCCGTGCGGTAATTCGTGGAGGGCGAAATCTTCAAAACCCGGAATGCCTGGCGCTCCAGACCTTCCTTAAGATAGGTTACGGTAATGATATCGCCCGGCCGGATTCCAAATGCCCGAACACTGGTCTGGAACTGAATGTACCGGTTTCCCTTAACCGACTTATCCAGGTTGAACTTCAACATCCGCGCTGCCTGGTCGTAATTGGGAATGCCCAGAGCCATTAAAGTCCCCGAGACTTCCTGACCCGTGAGATCGATATCGTTCGGATCGAACAGATTGTAACTATCCTGCTGGTAGTTGTTCAGCGCGTCTTGAAACTCGATGCTGTAACTGTTCGGTGTATCGGCGATGGCGCGCGAGGTGAGCGTGACGCTCGGTTCGCCATTCGGCAAACGCAGAATCCCCGATACGCCGGTCGAGCCATCGCCAAATTCGTAACTTGGCCAACCTCCGTTTAGCGGTTCGGAGCTGTTCGAGTTCACCGGCTTGGCGGGCTGCTGCAGGGAGATGGCATTCTCGACCTGCAACTGCAGGACGCCTCCCGGACCGTAGGTCAGATAGAGCCTGGCCGCATTCCGGATACCGCGCACCACGTCGCCGCCGCTGCGTTTATTCTGCAACACCAAATTGCACTGGAAACGGGGTATTTGAATCGGATTGCCGTTCAGGTCGGTCGAGTTGATTTGCTCGTCGCAGTATGCCGCCGCCGCGGCGAAACTGGGAATGTCGATTTCCGATACCGCCCAGCCGCACTGGCGGAGCAGATCCAACAAAATCCATGCCGGATTGTTTGAGAACTGATTACTGAGGTAGTTCCCATTGGAATCGTAGATCGGGATCTGCAGGCCTTGCGCCAACACTTCGACTGTTGGCAGCGAGGTCCCGCTGCTGATCACATTCGGAACAACGACGGAAAGGTAAGCCATGCTGCCGTACGGATCGCCGAGCGGGTTACCATTCGAATCCACGAAGTTCAAATCGAATCCGCCGTCGCGTGTGCCCAGCGTTACGACGTTGTACCAGCCAGTCCCGGTCATGTTCTTGCCACTGACCCCGAGGGGGATTTCGTAGCCATTTACCAGAACTGTTAACACGCCCTGCATCTGTCCAATGCCGAGCAGCACTTCCATGCGGGTCAGGTTGCCGTCGTTACGGGCAAACACAATCGGAGGGTAGTACCATGCGGTGCCGTACACCATCGGTACGAAGTCGTTGTACCGGGCCTGGTTTGCGGATAGCGCCGAAGGCTGCCAGTCTTTGCCATAACCTCGCACTGAGATGACGGGAGGGACGTATTCGATCCCGCCGAACCTGGTCCACATCCCGCGCGCCTGGCAATCGCTCTTAGTGTAGCCGCAGGAAGTGTACGCCACGCCATTGTTGAGGTTTCCGGTTCCGCCTGGCACATCGGCGGAGTAGCCGCAGCGGTAGAAAGGCGAGTATTGCCCGTTCTCGCCGCCATTCACCGCCTCGGTTCTCTGGGCGAGTGTGGTGGGAAAGTCCCAGGGACAGCGCCGCTGGATCCGCACCGGCGGCATGGTCAGGCGCTGCAGGTTCATGCGGTTGCCGGCGCTCAACCGGAACGTCGCCTCCTTAATCTGGTCCGGCGGATTGCAAATACCCTGGAACACGACAACTACGTCGGTCAACGGCACATTATTGACCAGGTCGTAAAAGAGAAACCCGACTGTCAGTTGCGCGCCCTTGAAGCCCGTGGATTGCTCGATCTCCGAAAAGTAGGAATCCGCATTGGCTAATATCACGGTGATCTTCGGGCTGCCATCGACACCTTGATCGGAAGCGGTTTGAATTTCAAAATTGCTGTGCTGCAAGACGCGTGCGGCGTAGTTCGTGCCGTTAATGGTAATGGCGTGAGTACACCAATTCTCCGTTTGGCCGTCCGCCAGCACGCAGTTGAACACTACCAGTGGCGCGTCGGTTAGGGGCTGCTCTTTAAGACTGTAGGGTACTAGCATAGACAATATTCACCGTGACTGAATTACGATTGACATCCGTGCTTGTGAAGGACAGCGAGTCGTCGCGGAAATAGGCTCTGGGATAGACACCTCCCTGTGTGCTGGGCTTATATTGTGAAGCCCCCGGTTGGATCTCAACCTGCATTCCGAAGAGATTGAGCGACATCCCAGGAGGCACTTGCACGCCGAACGCGATCGAATTCGCGGATGCGTTCCCCTGGCCGGACAAAACGAAACGGTTCCAGCCGTTTCCTACTGTCACTGTTGTTTGATTGTTTCCTAAAACCAGAATCGCGCCAGCGGCCGCCACCGAGCCGAGATAGACGCTCAGACAATACGTGTATCCGCCCGGTGCATTCAGCGTCTGATAGATCCCTTGAGGCGCGGCTCCGGAATTGCTGAGAGTCCAGGCATTTGTACCGCCCAGCGGATCGGCCACGCCGCCGGTCAGGCCGGCGAACGGGTCCGCCGTCCAGACGTCATTGGTTAACTGGTCGCTCCAGGCAAGCAGGTTTGCGGTCGGATCGAGAAAGATAAATGGATTGAGGCTGCCTTCCATCGACAGAAAGAATTGCTCCAAGGCTGCCGCCTCCGCATCGGACAAACTGGTGTATTGCAACTGCCAACCGGTGAGCGCCGCGGCCGGATCGGCAAGTTTGATGACGCTTCCATCCGCCATTGTATTGACTACGGTCCGCAGCCGGTCGCTCTTCTTGACGGGGAACTGAGCCAGCGCCCCGCTGGATAATTGTGGATACACCGCCATTGGTTACCCCCGGTTCTCGATCACGACCAGCGAAGTTCTGCCCTGCATCTCAGCCAATGAGGTGATATTCATCTCATCGCTCGCCAGGCTGCAGTTCTGATACACTTGCCCGCTCCAGGGATCGGTGAAGGCGAAAGTCGTGTAGCTGCCCTGGTTGGCGAGGAAAAATCCTTCCACTGCCGCTATTTCGGTTTCATCGAGCTGGTCCAGGCGAATTTCCCAGGAATGAAGCGGACCGGCGGAGTCCCGATAGCGCTGGTCGGTGCCGTCCAGAAATCGATAAATCTGATTCTGAAATCGAAAGCTCCGGCTCACCGGGTACTGCGCCACGGCGCCGGTCTTGAGTTTCGGAAAAGTAGCCATTACAAATCATTCACTACGTCGTTGATGGAATTGGAATTCAACATGGCCTGGCGTACGGCCTGAGCGATGTCGCTGCTTCGATCCAGGAATGACTGAGAGTCCAGAGCCTGGATCGTAACGTTGATGGGCGCGTTAACCGCGTTCGAGCCGCTGGAACTGTACGGAGCAGCCAGAGGCGAACTGAGTTGCTGGCCGGCGCCGCTGGTGGCATCGCTATAGAGCCGCGGCATTCCGAACTGATCGAAATCCGCCTCCTGGATGCCATTACCGGTATCGGCGCCGGTAAGCCAGAGCCGGTCCGGCATAATGTATTTTTCAAGCGGCGGAGGCTCCGAGGAACCTCCAAACAGCCCCATCAATCCGGTAACCAGCGGAATGATTCCCAGCCCGCCGCCCAGCGCTGACGTAGCCAAAGAAAAAATATCGCCGCCGTTTCCACCCGATCCGCTGGAGGAGTTCCGGTACACCGCATATGTGGTTGGCGAGGTGTATGCCCGGCTGCCGGCTTCATCGGAGACATTAATCACATTCGGCTCACTTGCGGTCTGCCCACTCGAGGGCGCGCCATTCGACTGGCCACCACCCGCGGCGATCTCACCCGCCTGTTGTACCAACGCATCGAGCGTCACACCGATACTGGATCTAAACAAGCTGGTGTAATCGCTCCACAACTGGTCTCCGGCCGCCTGCTGAAAACTGTCAATAAGCGTGTCTGTTTCGTTGCTCGCCATCTTTGATTTCCATTGCCAATTCGTGCTCGAGAATGATAAAAGCGTCGGCCTGCCGCGCCGTCAGGGTTCCCGGCGCGCCCGGTCCGAACCTCCGAAAAACCGCGAAGTCTTCCAGCAGTGACGTACTTTCCGGTGTGATATACGACTTCGGACACGTTCCCAACACAACATGTTTACGCGCCCACACGGGCGGAACTCCGGGCTGCTCTTCGAATCCGAGCCAGCCGCAGCGCCGCTTTCGCTCCAGACCGGATCTCCTGCACATGTCGCACTTCCAACCGGCCTGGTTGGCAAACTGAAAATGGAAGGCGACGATCAGTTTTTTCTTTCTTCCGCGCTCAACCCGGTCTGGCGGCGCACCGCCTCCAGCGCTTCGCGGAAGAGATCCTCCGGCCCGCTCTCCGACAAAATTTCCGGCGTAGCTTCCTCGCCGTCCACGGTCAACCCCGAAACCGATTGCAATCCCCACTTCACGTACTCTCGATTGATCTCGGTCTCGATGAGAGCGACATCCATCTTGTCGGCCGGCTCCTCGCTTGCCCTCAGGAACTCCTGCCTCCGCGCGAGTTCGCGGATCCGCCGCATCAGGCCGGCCCGCCGGCCATACGACATCTTCCGTATGGTCAGTGTCACTCCCGGCGCGACCTGGGATTCTACGTGAACTACACTTTCGTATGTCATAGCTATCCGAAGGCCACCGAAATTTCGTTGTCGACCGTGCCCTGAGCCCGCGACGACCGGAATTTCCACTGCAAGCGGTTGGAGCTATCATCGAATTCCGGAACCTGCGGAATGACGCTGCTCAAGTTAACAGCCATGGTCTGTCCTGGAGTTTGCCCGAGTTGAAACATCACGGTCACCGGCGATTGCTGGCGCGCCGCCTGGTAAAGCGCCGCGGTAGCCGTGTCAGTCAGCCCAAACAGGGTGAATGCAGCGGAGACGGTCCGCTGCCCAGGGGCGATCGCCAATGGCACGGCGGAACCAAATTCCTTCATGCGGGTATCGAGCGAGTTCTTCAATTGGACCGAGGCGCTGGTGATCGTCACGAATTGCGTGGGAGACGTGCCCAGCCATGCCTGCCCAAGATTCCCCGGCACGATAGTGTAGTCGAAAGCTGAGATTGCAGGCTCGGCGGGGAAGCTTTGCAATTGCGCGGGCCCGCCCGCCGTGAAGCTGCTGCTATCAATGACATCTTGCGCGGCGCCCTGAAAATGAAACTCGTGAAAGTCGCCGTTCAACAAAATGTCCATCTGGTCAACCGCCGCGCCGCTTAACAAACGCTGCACGGCATTGGTGGGGTCCCAATAATCGAAAATACTGACGCTCGGAAGCTCGGTCGCCGGCGTGTACGTTACTGTAGGACCGATGGCCGCGCCCGATCCCGGAATGACTGTGAATGGCGCGTTGAGCTGGACCGTTTCCGGATTGACGATGGCTGCAACAAACCGGACATCGCCATTACAGGCAATCGCCTGTCCGGCGGTGAGCCCGTGCGGTCCCGTAAAGGTCACCTGCCCACCGGAGGTAGCCGAACTTACGGTTCCTCCGGCATATTGCAGCGGCGCCGCACCCAGCGCCGCCTGAAACAGAGGGCCATAAGCCGGCCCCGCCGGCGCCTGCCAGCTCGTCAGGTACGTCTGTAGCTCATAGGTCGTCCGCCGCCGCCCGCCGGCCGGCAGGCCCACAAACGTGCGGCTCCCGGTCTTATCTTTCCGCTGAGTCACTTCGTGCTGGTTCTTAACAGTCAGCTTCAAAGCTGGAATCCGGTTCCCGCTTGCAATCGGAGGCACGACACCATAGGCGCTTTCGAGCGCCGTATAAAACCGGTTTGCGTTAGAAGAAATGTACGATGCCATAATCAGGTTCTGCTCACTTCAATCTGGAATGAGATTTTTGCCGTTTGCAAGAAGTTCCTGCCTCCATGCTTCACAGCGCCCAGCGAAACGTCGTAACCGCCGGCATAATACAGACCATTGCCCCAGTCTCCGCGTTCCGCATCCAACACTTGAGTCACCGAGTCGACATACAACTCCAGCGAGTCTTGCAACCCGTCGAGCCTGTCTTGGGAGTGGCGGACTTCGATTGCCATTTGTACACTCCCCGAGAAGCTGCGGAACTTTTCGGTCAGTTTGTTCGCATACTTTTCGCAGTACACATAAACCGATGGATACTTCACGGTCGTACTGCGCTCCGCCAGGTCGGCTGCAACATTCTGCTGATAGATCTGGCTGGTATCGACGAGCGGCGCGACCAGGTTATCGGGCGTGCCCAGCGACGCCAGATTGGCGTTCATGCCCTTGGGGCCCGAGATCAGGCCCACAACAGTTGCCGAAGCAAAGGTTCCGAGAGTGTTCATTATCCCCTCTGAAGCAGCCGCGGGACTGCCTTGTGACAGGTTGGCGGCTGGCCGGTTCCCGGCATGGCGCCGCCAATGGTGAGAACATCCGGTTGCAGCCAGACGGCTCCGGCCGCCAACAGGGTGGTGTTTTGCAGGTACATCGATTGCGGCGCCGTTCCCACGTAGACGTTCCAACCGGCCGCGTTCGGCGGCGCATTGCCAGGCTGCACTTCGAAGCTGCTGGCGGAAGTGGTAATTGCTTCCGGCACGGCGCTCGCCCCTTCCTGCCCGTTCTGATCGAGCCAGGACATAGTGGCATAGTAAGTTCCGTCCGGTAAGTTGCCTGGAACAGCTATGAGCTGAGGCGTTGCGGCCTGCCGTACCGGATCGGCTACGATTCCGAGACCGAGCTCAATGAGCCGCTCCCGGGCCGATTCGGCGAGTAAGTGAAACTGGTCGCGTTTGGCCCCGTACCGGTCGTTCAACTGATCGCTGTACGCATCCCTGTATACGAGCTCCAATGTGAGATAGGTGTGCCAGAGCTTAAGGGCAGGCGTGACAGCTACCTGGTCGAGACGCGGCTCCTTGATCATCCATAGCGGCCAGCTCAACGATTCGCCGCCGCGCAGCATGGAAAGGAGATCGAGACCGATTGTTTCCTGGGCCAGCGCCATTTTTTGGGTCACATTGATGGACTCCTGACTGGCGATGTCCAACAATTGCGAGTCCTGCGCCGCCAGATCGTCCAGACCTGAGATCGAACCATCTATGAACAGGGCCATTCGCTCTTCCTACTTTTTCGCTTCGGTCTGGGCGGATGCCTCGTTTTTGGCCGCCGCCGCGGCTGCCGCGCGCGCCGCGTAGAAATCCCGAATCTGCTCGGCAGTGGCGAACTCGGCCACTCCTTGTGCGATCATTTTTGCCGCTAAAGCCCGAGGAACTTCAGTAAGCGTTCCTGGTTTTCCGCCATCGGCCGTTTCGATGCTCATGATGACGGTAAACGCTTCGTCGATGAGAGATTCAATCTCTTTGACCTTCTGAAAAAAGTATCGTAGATCCATTTTTTGGGACTCCCTTTCGAAATTAGGAGAGCGGACCGCCGCCCCGAGAAGCCGGGACGGCGGACCGCTCGCTCAGGTCTAGGTGTTGAACTGCACTCCGAAGGCGTTCTGCAGGATGCCGCAGCCGTACAGGACGTCCACGGTGAACTGCTGAGCCAGCGTGTTCGGCTGATAACTCATCACCACGCGCATGCCAAAATTGCCCAGTTCGGCGTACTCGGCGATGGCGCCGGTACCCGGGAGAGGCTGTGGCAGACGGCGGATCACCAGGCCGATCGCATCGCGCGTGAAGGCGAGGTTGTGAGTGTTTACCGGATTGGTGCCGGTTTGCGGAACGAACTGCGAACGGAAAACATAAAAATCTTTGTACTTGCCGATCGTTCCTTCAATCAAAGTCTGCAGACCGGCCTGGCCGGCTGTCTGGAATTCCTCGAACAGCGGAATTTGCCGCCAGGCGGAATACGCGGCCGCATTGACCACGATGTATTTCGGCTGGCTTGGCGGAACCTTCGCGAGGAACAGAGTAGTTTCCGCGGCATCCACCGTGGCTTCGGTAAGCGGAGTCCCCGGCGTACCGACCGGAGGATTGGCGGTGAAGCCGGCATACAGGTTCAGCAGGTCGGATTCGATTCGCTGCGCGATCGCCACCACTGCCGGCTGCATGTAGACTTTCAGCAGATCGGGAACGGCCAATACCTTGGTCACGTCCGGAATCTGAAAAGTGGCTTCCACGTGCGAGTTCAGCACGATCTGCGCATTGCCCAAGCTAGGGTTCTGCGGCTGCACGGCGCCGCCTTCCAGAATGTTGTTGGCCACCATGGTAGGCGGTATCGGCACGTTAATCGTGTCGCCGCCCTGCGCGAGGACCGGTTCGTAATCGCGATTGACCAGGTTACCCATAACCAGGTTCCCCACCAGCGCCGGCAATGCATCCGCCGCCACCAGCTTCACAATCGCGTTTGCGACGTTACTTGATGTGATGATTCCCATCCATACTCCTTTTTGGTTGTGTTGCCGGCCGTTGGCCGGATCTGTGCCCGCGAGCCTGGTTTCACCGGCCCCTGTTCCTGCCCGCGCGGCACACCGCCGCGGGAGTGAATCGCTGATACGAGCCTCTCAGCTCAAACTCATGACTTGACCGCTTCGAGCGGTTCCAACCCCTCGCTCCTTACGTCGCGGCTCCGATCGGGGCCGGTAGGTGAGTGAGCGGTTGGTCCGAGACTTACACGCCGCGCAGAGTTTGCGAGGCTACCCGGACAATTTCCTCCCGAATGCGCTGCATCTCTTCGGGATCCATACCGGGACGGATCTTTTGGATATCGAATCCCGGACGGCTGCTGGAGGATTTCGACGCCGCCGTCATGCCGGTACCGCCGGGAATGCGGGCCGGCAGAAACTCCGGATTTTCGGCGACGAATTCGGCCAGATACTCCTTCAAGCCCACCTCGCCATCGCTGCCGCGGGCTACCAGCCGCCCGTCCTCTTTCCGTTCCACGGAATCCTGAACGGCTTTGAAGGCCAGGTCGATTTTGGCCACACCCAAGCGCTGCAACTCGGAGCGGATGGCGGAGCTACGTTCCGCTTCCTCCGCCATCTTGCGGCTGCGCTTGTTCTCTTCCACCAGTTCGTTCATGCGCCGTTCAAGCTGCTCCCGGCGCTTCCTTTCTTCCTGCAGCTCCGCCTTCAAGGCCGGTTCGCTTTTTGTCTGTTCCAGGCTGACGTATTCCTGGATGGCATTTCGAATTAGAGCTTGTATATCGATTTCTTCCATACCACCTCCTAATCGGGATATTCGGTTGCGTCGATCTCTTCGGCCACTTTGTTCTTAACTTCCTGGCGCGCATCGCACAGGTATTTGAATGCCAGTTTTTTGAAGACCTGTTTTTTCAAAGTCTCCGAACCGATGCCGAGATCGAGTAGTTTTTTGGCGTCATCCAACTCGTTGCCGAAATCGCCGATATCGAATTCGTCGAGTCCGGTCACGTCGATGGCGATGTCGTCCTGGCGGGCCCCTGCGATCGCCCGCAGAACCTGTTTCATGGTGTCCTTGAGCGCGTCGCCGTACGCGCGCAGGACTTCCTGAGTAATGCTGAAATCCCGCTGTTTGCTGGCGCCGGACTGTTTCAACTCGCCGCCGGTTGCGTTGCCCGCATGGTTGATCAGGTAACAAACGCGGTAGATTTCGTCCTTCAGCCGGACCAGATTATCCGCGGCGATCTGATATACCTTGCCATCCGGTTCGGTCCAGCCGAAGCGATCCTGAGGGCCGAGCTGGATGTAATACGATTCGCCGACGATCTGTTTCCATTCGCGGTCGGAATAAATGACCGGCATGGCAAAGAGGCTCATCGTCAAGGCCCAGGAGAGCGCGTTGGATTTGTTGAAGTGTTCCAACTGAAGAAGGGCGGCCTTGTTCATGAGCCATAGGCCCTCACTCACCTGTAATTGAAACAGCGGCACTCTGCGCAGATTGGCTAAGCCGTGCGGGCCTTGGTCGATCATTTCCACCGGCCGGCCTTCACCCGCTTTGCGGTAGAGTTGAAAGTTTTCGCGGTCGTAATAGATCCAGCGGGTCTCCGCTTCCCACCTGGCATCCGTCACTTTAGACTGCTGGAGACAATGCGTCCGGATGACGACCCAATCGAGCGCGCCGGTTTCGTCGTAATTCCAGTTGATGACTTCGTCCGGCCAGTAATCGACTAAATATGCGCGCGAGCGGCCGGAGGCGTCCTCATCGGCCCGGCTGAGCACGTGTCCAGCCGCGCGCGGAAACTCGATGGCGATGTAACTCGACCCGCACACCAGAGCCTGCACCATGCGCTGCCGGAAGAACTCGCTCAGGCTAGTGCCTTTCAAATCGCAATCTTCGGCCAAGTAGTTGAAGAACTCTTTCGATGCGGCATCCGGTCCGTCGAACAGCAGCGCCGGCTCGCGGCGCAGGAGAGTAGCGGCATACCAATCGATGATGGAGCCGATGTAGTTTTCGTAGAATACCCGGCTGAGTCGTTCCGCATAGACTTCGCCGGGTTCCTTTTGGCGGCGGGCCAGATATTCATAGGCGCTCTCGCGAAGCCGCTCGCCGCCGGCATAGAGATCCCGGTATTTCTTCCACATGTGCCTGCGGAGCGTGTAGTCGGGATGCTCGCGGTTGATGTTGGGTATGTCTAACACTAGACTATTCTCCCTGTTTGCTCTCCGATCGTCTTCTCGCCGCGGAACTGCTGCCATAGCAAATAGCCAAGGGCATCCGACAGGTGGGTACGCTTGCGGTCCTTTTCCTTTTCGAGTTCAGCGGAGTTGGTCTTAAAACAGACCTGCTCGAAATCCATAATGAGCTCCTTGCATTTCGGATCTATGATCAGTTGCGTTTCGCCCGCGGCGGAGCGCAGCTTGGAGTTGGTCAGATTGACCCGCTCGCGAACGAGCGGGTTCGAGGGCGGGAATTTTAGCTCCGGCTGGTAATAGCTCCGGGCGCCGATCTCGCGCTTAATCATTTGGACATCCGTGAAACCGCCAGTCTGGCGATGGTTGGCGGAGCAGTCTCCGCAGACGATCAGCCCGGCCGGATGTTTCGGATAACGCTTGAGAAACTCGATGCAAGCATCGATCGTCGAAGCATTCCGGAGATAGATTTCATCGATCACCTTTAAGATGTCGCCATCTCTCTGGGCGATCACGGAACACATCGGATCGACGTTAAAATCGAGCGACCACAACAGCGGCAGATGCGGATTGAGAGTGACCGGCACGACATTGGCCTCGCGAGTGAACGAGCTATAAGCGAGGCCGGCGGAGACCGGCAGATACTCGCCGAGCACCTCCTGCTTGTATAGCTTTTCGTCGTAGCTATTCTTCAGGCGTTCGTAGTAACCGGCCTCAAGATATTGGTTTTCCCTGGGCTCTGCAAAGGTTGTGACGTAACCCGCCGGTCTGGTTTCGGCGACGAAGCGGTAGTAGACCCAATCAAAACCCTTCGGAGTCCATACTCCGAAGCCACATTTCCGTGTGGCGCCCGGTTCTCTGAGGCGCCCCTCGAGACGCAGCCAAGCGTCCTCGGGAGTATAAGTCAGTTCGTCGACTCCAAACCAGGAAAGATTCAATCCGCGCAGCCTTTCGAACTCTTCGACGGGCCGGAATAGGATCTTCGAGTCCTTGAATTGGGTTAAGGTCAACATATTTTCCGACTTGTTGAACTGGTGCTCAATGTTCTTTTCAGCGATAATTTCGAACAGCGCCATCTGAGTGGCATTCCGCAGCATGGAAAATGTGGGCGCGCCCAACAGTCCCAAGCTCCCCGGATTGTCCCTACTGAGCCGCAGCGCCTCATAGCAGAGGGCTTTACTCTTTCCGCTTCCCACGCCACCGGAAAAGCCTTTGAAAATCGCTTGGCATTCATGAAACTTTGTTTGTGACGGTAGTTCGTGGTAGTTTAAGTCGACTACGATATCTACACCGTCCGATTTGGATTTCGCCATTCCCCGTTTGTTTCTTCAGGCGCCGCCCCGCCGGACTCCTCTTCAATGTTCTTGCCGAACTCTAAAATTTTTAAGTACTCCGAGATTGTGAGTTCGAGCCGTTCCGTTTCTTCCTTTTTGTCCTCCGAATACTCTCTGATTTCTTTCCAGCGCGGCAGAAGCTCACTCGTTTTTTTGCTCGTCTGTTCTTTCCCCATAAAAGGAAACAGCTCCGGAACGTTTTTCCGGAGCCGCAACCCTTCTCCCAGTTCGAAAGTAGCATCGGAGTGTTTGCGGGTTTATGCTGGTAGGTTTTAAGTCATTGAAAAGAAACAGAAGAAAGTTTTGGCCGGTCAGTGATCGGCGTGGGAGGATGCCCGGAATCTAGTTGAAACAGGCGACTCTTGCCGGAGCCGTGATAGGCTCCGGCAAATGCCTTTTCACCAAGGTGGCCGGGCAGGTGATGGACTACGAAGTCACGGCCCTGGTGGGGCCCAAAAATCAGGCTTAAGCCGGACGCGCAAACCTGCGCTGGGGCAGCCAGCCAGGCTACTGCGTGGTGGGCGGACAGAAGATCCCGTGGACCGGCCGCGGGTGCGCGATACGCGCCAAGGGGAAGTGTTGTTGGGCAGCTACGCGTTGCTCCAGCGCGCCTCGCTGATGGAGGAATCGGTGTGGCAGAAAATGATCCACGGCTGACCACACGCCGCTATCGCCAGGTATGGGAGGAGTTGGAACAGGCGTATGGGTTGGGAGCGGATTGCTATACGCAGAGTCACGGTGGAATCGAGTGCATGGTTATCGGGAGCTGCCGTTGCTGGTCAAGGAAGTCGAGCTCGCCGTTCTCAAACAGATCCCACTTCGGCATGCCGCTATGGCGTGATCGTGGCGTATTGCGGGTCGCACGTTTCAACTAAAAAGCGGGCATCCTCAAGACACTTCCCGGGTGGTGACGGCTCCGGCGAGTTTTTCTTACTTGTAGAATCAATCGTTTCCAGCCCGTCAGACGCCGAAGGCCGCGGCCCCGGTGTTATTCAGGAGGTGGGCGAGGGCTTCGGCCCGGCCGCGGCCGTTTTGCCGGGTCAGTCCATTACACGAGGTGAAACTTTTATGTCCGAAATTTCCGCCAGGCGCCGCCTGCTCTCGATCGATGGGGGCGGCATCCGGGGCATCATTCCCGCGGCCACGCTGGTCGCGCTCGAACAGCAGACGGGCAGGCCGGTGCGCGAGTGCTTCGATCTGCTAGCCGGCACTTCCACTGGCGCGCTCATTGCCGCCGCGCTGGCCGCCGGTTTGCCGGCCACGCAGATCCTGAATATCTATACCCAGCGCTCCGGTGAAATCTTCACGCCGCCGAAGGTCATCTCCGACCCCAAACGCCTGGTGGACGGCTTCATGTATAATCCGCACAATATCGGCAAGGTGCTCGCCAGCGAGTTTGGCGCCGCGGCCGGCTGGACCCTCAACGATTCTCCCGTCCGCGTGCTGCTCACCGCCAAGGGCATCGACACTCACCCCTGGTATTTCGTCCGCGATAATCCGAAGAACGCTCAAACCACCGGCGCTCTCGGTTTGATCGATTGCGCCGTGGCAAGCGCGGCGGCGCCTACCTATTTTTCGCCCTGGACAATCGATATCGACGGAAAGCCCACTGTGCTGGTGGATGGCGGCGTGGGCGTTACCGGCAATCCCGTGTACCAGGCATGCGTCGAGGCATTCTATTACGACGATTTCACTCCGGCCGAGACCAGCGTGGTCTCTCTCGGCACCGGCTTCTTTCCGCGCGGAAGCGCCGTGCCTAAGGGTTTTCTCGGCTGGGTGGGTTGGACCATCGATACTCTCCTCGATGCCCCGGAAGACCAGCAGACCGAGCTCGTCAACCGCCATTTCCCCGGTATTCTGCAGCGCTTCGACTGGGAACTGCCGCACGCCATCGATATGGCGGATACCTCCGCGATTCCCGAACTGCTTGCGCTGGGCCGCCAGGCCGCGGCGGGCATGGATTGGGGCAAAATCCTGAGCGGCTGCTAAAGCACGTGAAAGTACCCGTCCCGCTCCACCAGGTTTACCGGGACTCCGAACAACTGCGAAAGCACTTCCGGCCGCAGCACCTGTGGCTTGCTGCCATCGCAGAACACGCGCCCATCGCGGATCAGAACTACGCGCTCGATCTCCGGCACAATATCGGGCAGGTGATGCGTCACCAGAATGAGACTGATGCCGCTCGACGCCAGTTTGCGGAAAATTCCGCGCAGCTCCCAGTGCGCGCGGAGATCCAGGCTGTTGGCGGGCTCGTCGAGCACCAGGGCCCGCGGATCGTGGACCAGCGCCCGCGCGATCAGAAACCGCCGGGCTTCGCCGGACGACATTTCGGCGGTGTTGCGCGTTTCGAGGTGACCGATTTCGAGCAGTTCCATGACTTCCCGCGCTTTTCGCTCCATCTCCGGCGTGACTTGGTGGTTCGGCCAGATCCCCACACTGCCGAAAAATCCGGACAGGACGATCTCATAGCCCGAATAATCGCGGGTGCACATGGCAGCCCAGTCGTTGGAAACGATTCCCAAGTGGTTCCGCAGCTCAAACAGGTTCCACCGGTCACGGCCCAGGATCTCCAGCCTCCAGGGTTCCGGCTTCAGCAGCGGATAGAGTTCCCGGGCAATGACTTTTATGAAAGTCGACTTTCCGGACCCGTTCGGGCCGAGCAACGCCACGTGTTCGCCCTGGCCGATCGACAGGCTGATGTCATGCAGAATTACGCGGCTGCCCCGCTGAATACTCACGTTTTCAAACCGAATTAGAGGAACCCGCATGCGAACCGATTTAACTCCCAAAAGTTACTATATTTATATCTTGACCCCAATTGTAACTTTTATTACGATTAGAGGTGGTTACCGGAGGGCTGCTTTAACCTCGCAGTTTCCTCCCACTCTGGATGCGGAGCGCCTCAGCCGGTAAAGCCACACCGGATCGAAGGGAATTAAAAATCATATGAATCGAGCATGGCTCGTAGTGTCTTTGTGTGCCTGTGCATTTGTGACTTCCGCGCAAACATCCGAAATTAGTTATCAGGGACTGAATGCCCTTACCAATCAGTTTGATCAGACATTTCCCATTGTTTACTCACTCCCCGATGCCAGCCGCTTCGGGCCCGGCCCGTACCCGGTCTTTGTCTGGGTGGCCGGCACTTTCGAGTACTTCGACGATCCCCTGGCTTCGTTTCTGATGGCCGCAATGAATCTGCGAGGTTTCCTAGCGGCTACTGTCGACTATAGTAACAGCGAGTTGGTTCAGACCTGCGGCCAATACCAACCACGCGCCCAGAGTATTTTTTCCGCAAGTCAGGCCGGAAGCGCGGCGCAGTCAATCTGTTCTTTGTCGAGCGCCAACTGCAATTTGGCTGAGAAAGGCGGAATTGTAGTCATGGGAGCGAGCCAGGGAGGTCTGATTGCGATGCTTGCCAGAAACTATAACCCAAACGTCATGGCTGTTTATGCCATGAGCATTGGAGATGCGGTTCCCGCCGCCTACGACTATTTTCCCTGCGAGGATAAGACAAGCACCGCATTCCCCTCCGATAAAATCACAGTGATCGATGGAGAGAGTGACGAGTTCTTTCAGCCCGTGCAGCAGGAACTCCAGAATGTGACCGGACTCGCTTGCCCCGCGGGTGCGACTCAATGCTGGAACTCCGATGGCAGCGGCGGCGGGTGGTATATCGTGCAGAACACGCAAGTCCAGTCGGGTGACGCGAACCACTGTTACTTCATCAGTAGCTCGAGTTGTTTTTCCATTGGCGATACCACCTGGATGTTCGGGAGTGAGAACTGGTCGCTCGGGCCCAACCTCGATTGGCTAGCCAGTTTCGGCACTCACCGCAACTTCTCAGCCAACGGTCTGTAAAGAAACGGCGCTATTAGCAGTGACTCCCGCAGCAGGCGCGGTCCGAAAGGGCCGCGCTGTTTCCCAGGGCCGCCGCTTGATTCCGTTCACTTCGCTGAGTTTGCCGGCCTACTTCCCCACATTTACTTTCACCACCTGAATTACCAGCGACTTAGGCACCAGCATCTGGTGTGGGACTTTGGCTGGGATGTGGAAGACATCGCCCGGCATCATCTTGTGCATTTCGCCGCCGGTGATGGATGGGCCGCGAAGTTCTCCTGGCCCGGTCTGGTGAGCGCCTACGGCCGTTCCGCCGACCACCAGGGTGCCTTCACCGGAAACGACGGTAACCACGTCCACCTGATTTTCGTGGATCTCGGCCTCGCCATCGCCCGCGCGGCGGACGATCAGCAAGGAGTGATTTCCCCAGTTGGCCACGCGGTCGGCGCCGGCTTTGTGTTCATCCAGTTTGGCAGCTTTGGCGCGGGCTTCGATATCGGCCTTGGTGTAGGCGGCGAAACCCTCGGGGTCCGCCGCGAGGAGCGGCAGCGCAGCAAGTAGCAGCAGCATTTTCATAGGCAGGCATTTTATCAAGGAAGCGGAAAGCTTACCGGCCCACGCCAATCCACACCAGTACAGGTACGGTTTGACCCCGTTCGCGCGGGCATGCTACAACCGCTCCAAAGCCTATGAAGACGCCTCTTCCGCTTGCCACGTTCCTCTTATTTGTATTCGCGCTTCCCACGGCCGCGCAGACTCCCGAAACGGCGCTGAATCCGGCCATCGAGCAGATCGTCAGCGCGGTTTCCGAAGAGCGGATGGCAGCCACGCTGCGCAAACTGGAGAGCTTCGGCACGCGCGGCGATTTCTCTTCGCAGGACGACCCCGACCATGGCATCGGCGCGGCCAAACGCTGGATCTTCGATCAGTTTCGCAGCGACAGCCCGCGGCTCCAGGTGAGCTATCACAATTTCACGCTGAAGAAGAGCGCGGTGAACCGGCGGATCGTGCGCGACGTGGAACTGTCGAACGTGGTCGCGGTTCTGCCCGGCACGGTGGACCCGGACCGTTATGTGCTCATCACCGCCCACTACGACAGTGTCAATATCGTGCACAAGGCGAAGTTCACGGATGAAGAACGGGCGGCGGATTTGGTCAAACACGGGATGGATCCGGAAGAGGCCAGGCGGGTGGTGGAGTATTTTCCGGGCGATAACCCACAGGGCGAACCGGACGACGAAGCCACGGCCGCGGCGCAGACCGCTCCCGGAGTCACCGACGATGGCAGCGGCGTCGCCGCGATTCTGGAACTGGCGCGTGTCATGAGCCGATACCAGTTCGATAAGAGCATCGTCTTCATCGCGTTTGCCGCGGAGGAACTGGGCCTGGAAGGCGCGCGCGCCTATGCCGGATACGCCAAACAGAAGGGCATGGATATCGAAGCGGTTCTGAATAACGACATTATCGGCAGCGATGTTTCGGGCAATGGGCGCACGGCGAACGGGGTTTTGCGGGTGTTCGGCGACAGCCCCGAGGATTCTCCCGCGCGCACGCTGGAGCGCTACTTCAAGCTGATTGGCGAGCGGTACGTGCCGTCGATGCGGGTGGAGATGGTGTTTCACCGCGACCGCTTCAGCCGCGGCGGGGATCACACGCAATTTGCGGTGCAGGGATTCGCGGCCATTCGCATCACGTCATCGAGAGAAAACTACGCCAACCAGCACAGCGCTACCGACACGTTCGAGCACACGTCGGTCCCCTACGCCGCCAGAGTGACGCGGATGAATGGGGCAGTGCTGGCGAGCCTGGCCCTTGCCCCCACGGCGCCGGTGACTAACTACACCATCAAGACCGGCGAGCAGAAGGGGACCCGGCGGCCGATGCTGAGCCGCGGCGAAAGCGGCTACGACGCTGTGCTCCGCTGGCTGAAAAGCCCGGAGCCGGATGTGGCCGGTTATGCGGTGGTGATGCGTTCCACCACCGCGCCGGATTGGGAGCGCGAAATCTGGGTGGGCAACGTTACCAGCTACACGATTCCGGATCTTTCGATTGACGATATCGTGATCGGCGTGAAGGCTGTGGATCAGGACGGCAACCAGAGCCTGGTCTCTGTTTACCAGGAGCCGTTCAATCCGCGGCAGATTGCGCCCGCCGGGGCGACCGGAAAATGAGTGGACGCCAGGGTTGGGCCGTGAGCGGACGGGTAAAAGTACCGTCCTTCACAGAGAGTTTAGCAGCCATGTAGATCCGGCTCCATAATGGCCGCGATACCGCTGCCGCGCATCTGGCGGCGATTGTGGAGGCGTCCGACGACGCCATTATCAGCAAGACCCTGGAGAGCCGCATTGTCACGTGGAATGCCGCCGCCGAGCGGATCTACCGATATTCGGCGCGGGAAGCGATCGGACGAAAAGTCAACTTCCGATTCCCGCCAGAGCGGCTGGCCGAAGAAGCCGCCATTGTTGCGAAGATCTCGATGGGCGAACGCGTGGAGCACTATGAAACAACGCGCGTGTGCAAAGGCGGGAGGACCATCGATGTCTCCGTCAGCGTGTCCCCAATTCTCGACAGCAACCGTAAGGTGGTCGCCGCCTCGCAGATTTCCCACGATATAACGGAGCAGAAAAGGGCGCAAACCATGGTCCGGGAGAGCGAAGCCAAGCTGCGCGCGTTTCTGGAATCGGCTTCGCAGGGGGTGGTGACAATCGACCAGAAAGGCCGGATCGAACTGGTCAACGCCAAGATGGAAAATATTTCGGTCACAGCCGCGACGAACTGATCGGCCAGCCGCTCGAAATGCTGCTTCCCAAGCGGTTCGACGAAGTACACATGCGCCATCGGGCACTCTATTTTCATAATCCGCATGCGCGACCCATGGGTCTGGGGATGGACTTGGCGGGTTTGCGGAAAGATGGTGCGGAATTTCCGGTGGAAATCAGCTTAAGTTACGTGCCTTCAAACGGTAGCCCGCTCGCGATCGCGCTTATTAACGATGTTTCAGAGCGGCGGAAAACGGGAGCGCAGCTTCGTCACAAACAAAAGCTGGAAAGCCTGGGGTGTTGGCGGGCGGAGTAGCGCACGATCAACAATTTGCTTACGGGCATCCTGGGGAACTGCTCGCTGGCTGTAGATATGCTACCGGACAGCCATGCGGCGCGCGAGTTATTGCGGGGCGATTGAAGCCAGCGAGCGGGCGGCCGATTTGACGCGGCAACTGCCTGCCTATGCCGGCAAGGCCCGCCGTGTGATCGAACGGATCGACCTTACCGAGATTGTCAGAGGCATGGCGCAACTGCTCGAGAGTTCGATTCCGCGAACGGTGGAGTTGTGTCTGGAACTGACGCCTGGACTGCCGTTGATCGAAGGCGACGCGAACCAGGTACAGCAGATTTCTGGCGGAAAACGGCAGCGAAGGCCTCGATCTGTTCCGGATTGTGGTGGAACGTATCTCGCTCGTAATCCTGGATATGACCATGCCGGGAATGAACGGCGAAGAGACTCTCGAACAACTGAAGCGCATTAACGGCCGGGTCCCCGTGATCCTGTCGACCGGGTTCAGTGAAGCCGAGGCGCTGCGCCGGTTTGCCGGCAGGGGTTTGGCGGGCTTTGTCCAGAAGCCATCTGCGGCCGCCCAGGTTGCGCGCAAGGTGAAAGAGGTTCTGGAAGCCGAAGCCGAAGCGCCTGGCCCAGCGGTGATAGAGTGATTAAGTCGTGGATCTGGCGCATGTGCATGTGCTGCTCAATCACTTTCCGGTGATCGGGACGATCATCGCGTTTGGGCTTTTAGTCCTTGGAATCCTGGGCAGGAGCGGCGATGTGCGGCGGGCGAGCCTGGCAGTTTTTCTCGGGCTGGCGCTGGTCACGCTGGCGGTGTACGTCAGCGGTAACGGCGCGGCGGAAAACCTCTGTAAGGCGCCCGCCACCTCGGACGAACCGTGCCAGGACGCGGCCGTATCGCGGGCCTTGATCGATGCCCACGAGAGTGCCGCGCTCCTCGCCTTCGCCGCGATGGAATTGACCGGCGCCTTTGCGTGGTTAGGGCTGTGGCGGTTCCGGCGCATGGGCAGCGCGGGCCGCTGGAACCTCGCAACCGTCTTCGCGCTGGCGGCGGTGACAATCGTACTGATGGCGCGGGCTGCCAATTTGGGCGGCGATATCCGGCACCCGGAAATCCGCGGCGCGACACTGAGCATGCCCCCGCACAGCGCGGGCGCTTCGCTGCCCTTCGCGCGCGCCGTGGGAGCAACGGTCACGGGCGCCACCTGGATCTGGCCCACCTGCGAGACTCTTCATTTCATCGGCCTCTCACTGCTGTTCGGAATCACCGCGATGGTGGATTTGCGGGTTTTAGGGTGGATGAAACCCGTTTCCTTTCAGGCCTTGCATCGCCTGCTTCCGTGGGGCGTGCTCGGCTTTGGCGTCAATCTCGCTTCCGGCATGCTCTTCTTCGTGGCCGATCCGGACCAGTACACGCACAGCGCGGTGTTCCAGTGGAAAATCGCGCTAGTGCTGCTGGCCGGCCTGAACCTGCTCTACTTCACGCTCTTCGATGCGCCGTGGTCGATCGAGGCCGGCGACGATGCGCCGCCACTCGCCAAGTTTGCGGCCGCCTCCGCCCTGGTCCTTGTGGTGGGAGTGATGTTCTGCGGGCGCATGTTGCCCTTCCTGGGAGATTCCTTCTGAGGATCGCCGATGCCGCTTGCCGCCACCGTCAGCCTCGCAACCCTGGCGGTCATTATGGCGCTGGGAATCGCCGGATATCTGATCGATCGAAGCACAAAGTGACCCGCTCATGATGGATCTGCTAAACGCGCTCGAGCAATCGCACTTTAGCAAGTGGCTGCTCGAATCGAACTCGGTTTTCGCCTATCCCACATTTCTGTTTCTGCACACGGTAGGGATGGCGATGGTGGCGGGAGTGAGTGCCGCGATCGACTTGCGGGTGGTGGGAGTCGCTCCCGCCATCCCGATCCGCCCGCTCGAACGGCTCTACCCGGTGATGTGGGCCGGGTTCGGAATCAACCTGGCCACCGGCACGGCGCTGGTGATCGCCGATGCCACTACCAAGCTCACCAATCCCGATTTCGGCATCAAAATGGCTTTCGTGTTTGGCGGCATCGCACTGCTGGCGATCATGCGCAAACGAATCTTCCGCTACCCGGCGCTCGACCAAGCGCCGCTGCCCGCGCGCGCCAGAGCGTTAGCCTGGTTGTCACTCGCCTGCTGGACCGGCGCCATTACCTGCGGCCGTTTGCTCGCTTATGTGGGGCCCGTCTCCGGGCCGCGCGGCCTGCGCGTTCACTGAGGCTTCGGCGCGCTCATGCGGCGCGGGGGCCCACCGGCGCGAATTTGACGAATTCGGGACCAGTGGCGTCCCCAGGGGGATTCGAACCCCCGTTACCGCCGTGAAAGGGCGATGTCCTAGGCCGGGCTAGACGATGGGGACGGTTAGCCTTGGAAGGAGCGAACTCCTTCTACTGTAACGTTCGCGCAATGGCAGCGTCAACCGCAGCCGGTGGTTCCGGCCGGTTCCGCTATCTTCTCCTCACCCATCCGGCGATCGCTTCAATTACTTCCGCGTCTACGTGGCCGGCCTGGGCATATTCGGCCGGGGTGCTTTTGCCCTGCCCCGCGATGAATAGATGGTTCAGGGCTGGGAAGCTGCGGAACCCCACGTTCTGACGATCGCCCAGTCCGGCTCTCCAGAGATTAAAATCCTGCATCGTGACCTGGTAGTCGCGTTCCCCTTGCAGAATCAGAATCGGCAGGGAGAGCGCGCGGGCCGCTTCCACCGGGTTATAGTTTCGCAAGTCGTCCAGATAGGCGGGCGGCAGCGCCTTCAGAATCTCGGCCTTCGCCCTCTGCAGATCCGTTCCCGCCATACCGATGGTCTGCAGTTGATCCTCGATCAGCTCAACCAGCGGGCGCACGTTGGCGGCCATCAGAACGAGCCCGGCGAGGCGCGAATCCTGCTGCGCGATGCGCGGCGCGACGTAACCGCCCAGGCTGTGGCCTACCAGAAACACGCGGGAGGAAGCGACTTCCGGCTGCGAGCGCAGCAGGGCCGCGGCTTTGACGGCGTCTTCCACGGTTTCCTGCTCCACCGTCAGGTCTTTCATTGCGGCCATCCGCTGTGCGTACACTTTGGTGCGCTTTTCGTAGCGCAAGACCGCAATGCCGCGCGAGGCTAATCCTTCGGCCAAATCGCGAAACGGCTTGTTCGCGAGAATGGTTTCATCCCGGTCCTCCGGCCCGGAACCATGCACCAGCACGATTCCCGGCGCCGCCCCGCTGGTGTTGGAGGGAACCGTCAATGTGCCCGGGAGCTTCCAAGCCGCGTCGCCGATCGTCACTTCGCGTTCGCGAAACGTTTCGGGATGGCTATAGGGCGGGCGCCGCCACTCGGACTCGGGCCCGGCCACGGGCTGAAAAAACAGTCCGGCAATTTTACCTTCGGAGTTTACGGTGAAGCGCCAATCGATCGAGGCCGCCGTGAATTTTACGGTGATTATGGCAACTTTCAGCTGCCCGGCAGGCTCGATCACCGGCTCGCCAATTTTCTCCAGCGCGCCCAGCGAGCGCATCTGCGGACCCAACTGGTTTCGCAGCCGGTCTTCACTGAGTTGGCCGCGCAGTTCCGGCGTGAACATCTCGACCAGTTCGGAATAGCTTCCCGCCGCCAGCAGCCCAAACGCCTTGCGGCCGATCGCCGCCGCATCCGGCGATCCCTGGGCGGCCAATAGTGTAGTTGAGAAAATCATGTAGAAACCCAGACGCACAGACATCCTGGGAACAATGGTAACGCCGCCGGCTCACCTTCAGGCCGGCTGATCGATCCTGGTCACGTGGCGGGTGACATGCAGTTCCGCCGGGCGGTGCAGCACCATGAACGAGTTAATCGAAAAAATAGCCAGACTTACCCATAGTGGCGTGCTGGCTTCCAACCCGTGCTTGAAGAAAGCCCAGACGGCCAGTCCCGCCGGCAGGAGCACCTTCAGATCTACCACTGAACGTGACGCCCGAGGAAAAGGAAAAACTTGCCATGCTGGTTCGACACCCGAAATCCGCGCAAGCCGTCGCGATGCGCGCTCGCATTGTGCTCGGCCGTGATGAGGGATT
>DATGKM010000205.1:0-10559 GCA_035294665.1 Bryobacteraceae bacterium
CCCATCTGTAGCGCGCGCCGGTTCCATGCGGCCGGGAGGTTCACCTCGAATTCCAGATTGGGCGAGCCGGACCTATGGGCTTTCACGATGCCCGTCACTTTGCAAAAATCGCCATTGATGTTGTCTTTGTCCGTCGCGCCAACAAACGCCGCCGTTTGTACGGAACCACCGGAGCTCGGCAGGCCAATCGCCGGCGCCGGAATGGAAAGCCCTTGCAGGCTGGCGCAGGTCTCGTGCGATAAGCGGATTGGTTCCCCGTTCCCGAGATCCGCGGCCATGGCCAAACGAAATCCACCAGCGATCAGAAGCGCACTGCCAATAAACCGCAAGCTGTTTGGAAGGGTGTGCATAACCGTAATCTCTATGAGGTTATCGGCTCCATTTCCGCCGTGCAACTGGGCGGGCAGGGAAGCGTTGGCCGGGTTATACTCTCTAAGCTGGTTGAAGAATGCCGCCGGTAAGAACGGCGGCGCCAGGGAGGTGTATGAAGATCAGATTTGGCGGATATTTTTTCCCGGCGGCGGCCGTTGCCGGCTTCGTCGCTTTGGCGCAAACAGAATCTCCGGTCGAAACCAAGCCCCGAATCCAGAGCTTGTCACACGCCATCCATGCCGTCGAGGATTTGGATACCACCTTGGCGTTTTACCGTGAAGTGTTCGGCCTCAACGGTACACCCAACGATTTTCCCAATCCGGCCGTGCCGCAACTCACCGATGCTCCCGGCGTGACGCTGCGCCTTTCGATGATGCGGCTCCCCGGCGCGATGCGATTTGAGCTGACTCATTTCAAGGGTCTCGAACGCCGGCCCGGACGAGCCGCTTACACCGATCCCGGTGCCGCCAGTATCGTCCTCTACGTCCGGGATCTCGACGCAGCTTTGGCCAACGCAAAAAAGGCCAACGCGCCCATCGTCACCACGGGCGGCGCCCCCGTCGAAATTAACACCCCACAGGGCAAAACTCGTTCGATTCTGCTTCGCGATCCGGATGGCTTTTTCGTGCAGGTTGTCCAGGAAACGCCCGCGCCCGGCGCGCCGGAAGGCAATGTGCATCGCGTTTCACTCGCCTACACAATGGAAAACGCGGAAGCGACGGCTCGATTCTACACCGGCATGATGGGCATCGAACTAAATGGCCCCTCGGCGTTCTCCAAAGATCCGGCGATGCTGAAACTGGCCGGCGCGCCCCAGGGCGCCGAATTTAGAAAGTTAACAGGCTTGCTTCCCGGCCCGCCCGTCTACGTCGAGTTCACCGAATTTCGCGGCATTCCGCGCACTAAGTTCCACCTGCGCGTCCGCGACCCTGGCGCCCCGGCAATGGCCATCCAGGTGATCAATCTGAAAGGGATGGTTGACCGGATGAAGGCTGCTGGTGTCCATCTGATTTCCGCCAACGGTCAAATCGTGGATTTCGGCGGCGGCACCCATAACATCTTCGTCGAAGATCCGAATGGAATGAACATTGAATTGTTCGAGCGCTCCGGCCCGCCACCGGCAAGAGGCCAGTCGAAGTAGGACCTGATGGCTCGTCCGCACGACATCTTTACCAGGCCGCTCCCAATCCAAACAGAGCCGCGAGCGGTATCGGCCGCGTTACAGAATTCACCGCGATAGTCCACCGGCACTTACGGTGCCAACGATTTGGCCCGACGCTTGCTTACAGCCCATTACGGTGCCCTTTTCTCAGCAGGTGGTCTTTTTATTCTTTTTGGCCATTCCCGTTCCCAGCGTCTCATGGACTGTCACCCACGAAGAAATCTTCCGGGAAGTACGCGAGTATTGCGATGCCCGTAGCAAAAATTGCAAAGGAGTTCCCCACGGGGGGATGCCCGCATTTTAGTTGAAACGTGCGACCCGCAATACGCCACGATCACGCCATAGCGGCATGCCGAAGTGGGATCTGTTTGAGAACGGCGAGCTCGACTTCCTTGACCAGCAACGGCAGCACGTGCCCACAGTGCTCTTCCGGGTCGCTGATGGTCGACTTTTTGATCCCATACGCCTTTTCCAACTCCTCCAATACCTGGCTATAGCGACGTGTGGTCAGCCCGTGGATCATTTTCTGCCACACCGATTCCTCCATCAGCGAGGCGCGCTGGAGCAACGCGTAGCTGCCCAACGACACTTCCCGTTGGCGCGTATCGCGCACCCGCGGCCGGTCCAACGGGATTTTCTGTCCGCCCACCACGCAGTAGCCTGGCTGGCTGCCCCAGCGCAGGTTTGCGCGTTCGGCTTGGGCCTGATTTTTGGGCCCCACCAGGGCCGTGACTTCGTAGTCCATCACATGCTCGGCCACCTTGTTGAAGGCGGACAGTGCCAAGTTCCTCAGCCCTCGTTGGATCAGGTCCACCACTTCCTTCAACGGGATCACCAACTGGATGCTGTTATCCGTCTGCGCCACCATTTGCCGGAAGGACTGGACAGCGCGCTGCGTGTCGATCTGATATCGTTTCTTCATCTGCGACTCTCCTAAGAAAGGGCATTTGCCGGAGCCTATCACGGCTCCGGCGAGAGCCGCCTGTTGCAACTAGATTCCGGGCATCCTCAGAATGTGGGGGGAAAGCTGTCGCGCTTCGCGCGGCCGGCAAGCGAAAGCGCCTGCCCCACCTGAGGCGTCAGGGCGCGGCGATTGACGCGGTAAGGGGCGTTTCGTTGGACGCGCCGCCCACGAGGAAGCGATAGGCGCCGGGGAGGAGTTCCCAGGCGTCCTTTTGGACGTTGAAAATGGAAAGGAACTTGGGATCGATACGGAGGCGGACTTGTCTCGATTCGCCGGGGGCGAGCGCGAGCTTTTCCCAGGCGACGAGGCGCTTGGGGGGCTCCTGGGCGGCCGCGGGCAGGGCGGCGTAGACCTGGGCGATTTCCGCGCCCGCGCGCCGGCCGGTGTTGCGTACCGTAAATGACACCGTGTCCAGTGTAGCGGTCAGGCCGGAGTAAGTGAAGGCGGTGTAGGAGAGGCCGTGGCCAAACCAGAACAGCGGCTGCTTGTTTTCGGCATCGAACCATTTGTATCCGACTTTCAGGCCTTCGGTGTAGTCGATATCGAAAGCGGGCAGGCCGCGGGCACCGGCGGCGGGTAGCAGGCCGATACCGGGGACGTTGGGGTGCGGCAGATCGGCGTCGGAGCGGGCGAAGGTCATGGGCAGTTTGCCGGAGGGGTTGACATCGCCGAACAGGATGTTGGCCAGCGCCTCGCCGCCACGAATTCCCGGGTACCAGATCTCGATGGCGGCACTGACGCGGCCGATCCAGGGCATGGCTGCCGGCCCGCCGGTTTCGAGCACGATGATGGTATGAGGGTTGGCGGCGGCGACGGATTCGACGAGGCGGTCCTGGTTATCGGGCAGGGTGAGGGTGGCGAGATCTTTGCCTTCGCTGGTGGGCTGGTTGACGAACACGATGGCCACTTCGGCGGAGCTGGCGAGGGCGGCAGCGGCGGCGGGATCAGCGCCATCGTTGAAGTTCACCTCCGCGCGGGGCGCTTTGGCGCGGATGGCTTTTAGAGGAGAGGAAGGGAACCAGACGGGCGGGCCGCCGAAGCGGCTGGGGCCACCGCCGGGCGGATCGACCTGCGCGGAGCCGCCGCCGGAGAGCACGCTGGTATCGGCGTGCGAACCGATGACGGCGATGGATTTGACAGTTGCCGCATTTAAAGGGAGTTGGCCGCCCAAATTTTTCAGTAGAACCGATCCCTGCTCGGCGATGGTCTGGGAGACCTCGGCGCCGTGGAAGGGATCGACCACGCGGCCGGTGGGCGGGTCATCGACGATGCCGGAGGCGAACTCGGTGCGAAGGATGCGGTGCACCATATCATCGAGGCGGGCCATGGGAACCTGGCCGCTCTCGACGGCTTTTTTCAGGGCATCGCCGAAGTAAACGCTGCCGGGCTCTTCGTTATCGAGGCCGGCGTTGGCGGCCTTGGCGGCGCTGTGCGTGCCACCCCAATCGGAAATCACGAAGCCTTGAAAGCCCCAGGCTTTCTTGAGGAGATCGGTGAGCAGGTAGCGGTTTTCGCAGGCCCAATCGCCCTCGACCTTGTTATAGGAGCACATGACCATACCGGGCCGGCCCTCGGTGACGGCGATTTCGAAGGCGAGAAGGTCGGTTTCGCGCATGGCGCGCCGCGAGAGCTTGACGTTGCCGATGGCGCGGCCGGTCTCCTGGTCGTTGAAGGCGAAGTGCTTCACATCGCCGATGATTTTTTGTTCCTGCAGACCGCGAACGAACTGGGCGGCCATTTTGCCGGCGAGGATGGGATCTTCGCCCAGGTATTCGAAGTTGCGGCCGTTGCGGGGCTCGCGCATCAGGTCCATGCCGCCGCCGAGGGAGACATTGTATTGCTGATCGCGCAGTTCGCGGCCGATGAGGGCGCCGTAGTCGTGAGCGAGGCGCAGATCCCAGGTAGCGGCTTCGGCGGCGCTGGAGGGTAACAGGGTGGAATAGCGGCCGCGGGAGGCGGCGGCGCGCACGCCCACGGCGGAATCGGCTAGCTGGAGATCGGGGAGGCCGAGGCGGGGAATGCCGGAGATCATGCCGGCGCCGCCATTGGAGCGGGGGCCGGATTTTTCGAAGCCGCCCGTGCCGTGGACCAGGAGGATTTTTTCATCCAGCGTCATTTGCTTGAGGACCAGATCCGCCCGCTGGTCGGGGGAGAGAGACTGATTCATCCAGGGGAGCGCCTGGGCATGAAGTGCCAGAGCGCCGGCGAGCAGGCCGGCGGCGGAGCGGAGGCAGGGGCGCCACAGGTGCCGATCGATCGGGTGCATCGACATTTATTTTCTGCTTTTCCGGCGGGGTGGAGGCGTACGTAGGGAGCTAGTGCTAAGTTGCGGAAGTTTGTGTAGTGGTCCGCTCCATGCCGAGCCTGCGCGGTTCAGATGCTGCCCCAGCAGTCGGCGGTGGATGTTACCCAGGTGCAGCGGCGTGTTCGGCACGGGCGGCTCAGAATGGCTTCCGAGCCGCGGCCGTTCGGGAGCGCTACCCGCTTACTCCGCCATTGCTAAAATATGGATGCGCCGGTTCTTCTGCCAGCAGGTCTCATTGTGCTCGTCGCACACCTGCTTCTCCTTGCCATAGCTGACAACCTTTAGCTGGTCGCCTGGGATTCCCACTCCCACTAGGTAATCCTTGGCTGCCTTAGCCCGGGCGTCGCCGAGCGCCATGTTGTATTCCGCCGAGCCGCGCTCGTCGCAGTAGCCCTCGATCGTCAGCTTGTAGTTGGGATACTGCACGATGATGTCTCGCAGTTCCTTGGAGTCCGATTCCAGGGTTTTCAGAGCGTCGGGCCGCAGTTCGTGCTTGTCGTAATCGAAGTAGGCGTCTTGAATACGGGCCAGCAACTCGTCGATCCGCGCCCGGGTTTTGGCGTCGGGCGTGCGCGAGATGGGGCTGGCCGGAGGCGGAGTGTTACGGGCAGTTTGCCGGGCCGGCGTGGAAGGGGTCGAGCGAGCTGTGGGCGTCGAAGCAGCCGGCGCGGGTGGTGGCGGCGTCGCCTTCGCCACTTTCTTGGAGCAGCCGGCAGCCAGCAGCGGCACTATTGCCGCAGCCACCCAAAGCAATTCGCGGGAAATCTTCATACGGGAAATTCTTTCCTCCTTACATCTCTAATAACCGTTTTCATACATTCCCACCATCCTGTTCGCACAGGATTTGGGAATGGGCTGCGTTTGATTACACTGTGTGATTGGAGCTCCCAGTGCGCGAATTATCCCGAACGGCGGAATACCACTGGAAAAAGCACTCCTGGCTGGTACTAACGGCCGGTTTCGGCGGGCTTCTTCTCTTCTTAATTGCCGCCGCTACCAGCACTCTGCTGGCGCTGGACCGGACTCGCACCGAAGAAGCCAGCAGGCGGAAGGACTTTTTCGCGCGGCAGGGGGCGCTCGAGCAGATTCGGGCCCAAATCTATCTTTCAGGCAATTACCTTAGAGATTTTCTACTGGCGCCCGATGCCCGCAGCGCCGCCGCCCATGCCGCCCGGCTGGGGGCGCTGGAGCGGGAAACGCGCGCCGCCCTCAGCAGCTACTCCCGGTCGCTCGACCCCGTCGAACGCCAGCCCTTCAACTCTCTCGAAACCCAAATCGCCGATTACTGGCAGTTGGCCGACCGGGCGATTTCGTGGTCCGAACCGCAGCGCAACCGCCACCGCGATTCCTTCTATTTAGACGAGCTGATGCCCCGCCGCACCGCCATGCTGCAGATCGCCGACCGCATCGAAAGCGTCAACGAAGACGGCCTGAATCGCGCGGAGGAGGCGCTGGAGATCTCTTCCGGCGGCCTGCGCCGCTCCTTGATCGTCACCTTTGGAATCACTCTCGGTGGCGGCCTGCTTCTCGCCATTGCCACCATCGCCTACACGCTTCGCCTGGAACGGGAACTGCAGCGCCGCCTGGAGGAGAACGCCAGCGCCAAGGCCGATCTGCAGGAGCTTTCCGGCCGGCTGCTGCGCGCCCATGAAGACGAGCGGCGGTCGCTCGCGCGCGAGTTGCACGATGAAGTCGGCCAGTCGCTTTCCGCTATTCTGATGGAAGCAGGAAATGCCGAATGCGCCGAAAAGCCCGGAGAACTCCATGTTCACCTGGCGGCTATCCGCAACCTGGCGGAGAAAACCGCCAACGAAGTCCGGGACCTGGCTCTGCTGCTGCGCCCCTCCATGCTCGACGATTTCGGCCTCGTGCCCGCCCTGAACTGGCATGGGCGCGAAATGGCCAAGCGCACCGGTTTGAAAATCGTGGTTTCCGCCGACGAAGCCGTCAACGACCTTCCGGAGGACCACACCACTTGCATCTACCGCATGGTGCAGGAAGCCGTCAATAACGCCGCCCGCCATGCGCACGCGCGCATCGTCGAGGTGGTGGTCAAGCGCGAAGCCGAACGGGTGGCTTTTTCGGTGCAGGACGATGGCGCCGGCTTCGATGTGCGCATAGTCCGCGGCTTGGGATTGTTGGGCATGGAAGAACGCGTGCGGCGGCTGGGCGGCCACCTGCGGCTGGAGTCGCAGCCGGGGCGCGGCACGCGCGTCTCCGCCGAGCTCCCTCTGCTGGCGCTGGCCCAGACGCCGAGCGTAGTTCCCAACGGACATGACTATTCGCATACTGCTGGCTGACGACCATATTGTGATGCGCGACGGCCTGCGCGCGCTCCTCGAACGCCAGCCCGATATGGCCGTAGTTGCCGAGGCGGCCGACGGCCGCGAGTGCGTCCAATTGGCCGAGGAACAAACGCCGGATGTGGTGGTCATGGATATCGGCATGCCCAATATGAACGGCATCGAGGCCACCCGCCGGATCACCAGCGCCCAGCCGCGCTGCGCCGTGGTGATTCTCAGCATGCACCAGGATGAAAGCTATATCCTGCGTGCGCTCAAAGCGGGCGCCAAGGGTTATCTTTTGAAGGATTCGGCGCGTTCCGACCTGCTGGAGGCGATCCGCGCGGTGGCCCGCGGCCGGGCGTTTCTGACCCGCAAAATCAGCCGCATGCTGCAGGAAGATTACGTCCGCCAACTGGAAAACCGCGGCCTGGACGACACTTACGAGCTGCTGACGGACCGGGAGAGGGAGGTTCTGCAATTGATTGCTGAAGGCAAAACGGCAAAAGAAGTGGCGAACGTGCTAAATATCAGCCCGACCACTGTGGAAACCCACCGCACCCACATCCAGGAAAAACTCGGTCTGCACAGCGTTGCCGAGCTCGTGCTTTACGCGGTTCGGAAGGGCATCATCGCCTGAACGGCCCCGAAAGAGTCAGGGCTTCCGGCCGGCGCGCTTTCCGAACCACCCGCGCGCCGCCGGAGGCCCTTCGGGCCGCGACCGCGAGGGAGCGGTCGCGGTTTCACGCCGCACTACCTACTGGATATCTCCTTTCGTGTTGATCCCATCGAAGATATCGTTAAACGCATTGGCGTTGAAAGTGCCGTTCTCGAGGTCCAGGTTGGCCTGTTGGAGGAGCTGGTAAACCGAGTACACGGTGTTGTTGCTCAGGCCGATTGCGGTCCCGTCGCTGCCCACGTTGAAACCGTAGCCGCCGACGCCGCCGGTTGAGGTGGCGAATCCGTACTGGGAGGCGTAATTGCCTCCCGCGAGGTTCGTGCTGGTCACATAGGCGGCTAAGGCCCCTGCCATTATCTGCGCATAGGTTTTTGGCCCCTTGACGTCGAAGAACTTCAGGAACAACGCCGCTACAGCCGTATTGCTCTGGTTCGTCAGATCATTCGGGCTCTGCGGTCCGTAGAGGTACGGGAAATTGGTAGCGAGCCAGTTGCCGAGAGCGGTCGATGTGGGCGAGCCGTTCATGGAATCGATCAGCGCCTGGCCGTTTTGGTTGTGCCAGAAGCCGATGGTTGCCGTATCGCCGCTTGCGATCATGCTAGAGGCCGGCGGTGGAAGGACTGTCACCGAGCAGTCCACCGTGCTGATGTGGCCGGCCCGATCCTTAATAGTGACTGTGTAATTGAAGGTGCCGCTTTGTGTAGGGGTACCCGAAATGGTGCCGCTAGTAGAGATCGTCAGCCCCGGCGGCAGGCCGGTGGCCGAGAATGTGTACGGCCCACCCGATCCGCCGTCGCCTTGCAGGGTCACGGGAGTTATAGGTACGCCTTCGTATGCCGTTATCGACACGCACTCGGCGTGGCACTTAGAACTGACGGTCACCGCGCAGTTCACCGTGCCGGTATCGCCGGCGGAATCTTTGATCGTTACCGTGTAGTTGAACGTGCCGCTCTGCGTGGGAGTGCCGGAGATGACGCCATTAGAAGACATCGTCAAGCCCGGAGGCAATCCGGTCGCGCTGAAGGTGTAGCCGGTGCCGGTACCGCCGGTTGCGGTCATCGGTCCTACGCTGATGGGCACGCCTTGCACCGCGTTGATGGTGAGGCAGGTGCCGCTGACTTGCGGAGCTACGGTCACCGAGCAGTTCACCGTGCCGGTATCGCCAGCGGAATCCTTGATGGTTACTGTGTAGTTGAACGTGCCGCTCTGCGTGGGAGTGCCGTAGATGACGCCATTAGAGGACATCGTCAAGCCCGGAGGCAATCCGGTCGCGCTGAAGGTGTAGCCGGTGCCGGTACCGCCGGTTGCGGTCATCTGCGCCGGCGTGATGGGCACTCCCTGTACCGCGGTGATCGAGACGCAATTCGCCGCCGGGGGCCCGTAGACCGGAACTTCGATAATGATTTCCTGATAGTTATTCGGCTGACCGTTCAGTCCACCATTCGAACCGGCGTTTAGGGGCGGAGCGCTGGTATTGATCCCGTTCTGGCTTACGATGTAAGTGGATTCCGTGCCGGTGTCCGGATGGTTGCCATCCACCTGCAACAGAACCGCGACTTTCTGGCCGGGGCCGGGGACGAATGAGGTCTGCGTTAAGGCCGTGTTGTAGAGATTGTTCGCGATAGTCGTGTCGCCCGGAGAGAGAGCCAACGGTCCACCATTAGGAGAAGGATAGTATGTGCCGCCATAAGCATTTGTCAGGTATGCGCCCGTCAATAAATTCCAGATAACCTGCTGCTCGACCCAGGTTGGATTCGTGGCGGTCGTTGGCGGGTTATTAATGACGTAGTTGACCGCATTCCAATTCGTGTTTTGCAGGTTCCCGCCACCCGGCGGATTCGAACTGTTCAGCGTAGACGTATCGTAAGTCGAAATAAGATAGTAGGTAGGATTCGTGCCAAACCCGGCGAACGCATCGACACACCAGCCCTTGTAGGTTGTATTCGTGATGGCGTAACCGGAAGGGACGTTCTGAAAAGCGGCATAAAATTGGATGAATGTTGGGCTGTAGTTGGAAGCTAGGGTGACAGCCACCGCGGGCGACGTGCCTTGATTAAGGCCGCCTCCGGGTAGATTCAACGTGAGGGGTTGGGCAGACGCTGGGCCCCAAGCCCCGGAAAGGAGAAGCCCGAATATAAAGGGCAGAATGGACGTGGCGTTCGGAAAGCGGCGCATGAGAAGTCTCCGGTACATCAGCTATTGGTGACGGAAATCAACAGAAAACGAGCCAAAGAATGCTCGCCCTTTCCGGATCAAATCTAAGTTAACCCAAATCGAGCTCGGGCGGACAACTTATGTCGCTTTAGTACCTGCCGTTTTCGTTCTAACGGTACTGTATCTTGAATGGGCAAGTAACAGGTTATCGGGACTTGACTTCGCGACATGGCAGGTTATTCTTGAAAAGTCAGGAGACGACTTATGACGCAATTCACAGGTAGAATTTTATTGCTGCTCGGAGTGGCTGGTGTAGCGTTAGCTACGCCCGTTGGCTTTGCTCCCGAGATCGATCCCGGCTCCGCGGTAAGCGCGCTGGCATTGGTTTCCGGGGCATTGCTAGTAATCCGGAACCGCCGGAAAGCTTAGGCTTTCTGTGGTCCCCCCAACCACGCGCCTCCGGTCCTAATGACGGGGGCGGTGGGGGGCTCCGGGTTTCCGCTGCGATGAACCCCTGGCGTGAGACACGAAGTTAAGGGGGTTGGGGCCGTTCACTGGAAATCCGTGGACGGCGAGGTTGCGGTGGATCCACTCTGGAATCACCTGAGCGGAGGATAGGGCAACGCAGGGATGCGAGTGCG
>DATGKM010000206.1:0-16828 GCA_035294665.1 Bryobacteraceae bacterium
GCAAAGCGACCCACCCGCCGAGTGATGACACCCCGCTTAAGGAAGCCGTGGACGCGCTTGTCCGCAACGGCGCCGCCCGCATGGACGCAATCAAGCAAGTAGCCCGAAAGCGCGGCCTTTCCAAACGCGAAGTGTACGACCGGCTACTGAAACAGTAATCGCACATCGCCTGCCGCGTAAGTTCATTCCACTTCAAACCGCCTCGGCTCAGGCTCCCTTGATCGCTCCCACCCTGGGAGAGATCGCCATTCTGCAACTCCTGGCCGTGGCGGAGGCGATCAAGGCAGATCTCTGGCTTCAATATGCGGAATTGGGTGGAATCAACGCGCCTGCCAACACATATCGGGCGGCCGTCGCCAATCTCGATGGCAATGACCCGCAATACATGGCCAGCAACACGCCGGACGAGCCACGCAAGCTCCCTGATCGCGTACTTTCGGTCCCATGGCGTCCTCCGATTGCTTTAGCACTCAACGCGTTTCGCAATTTGCCGCTCAGCAGGGCGCCATCAACTCGTTCATCGCCGATGGCCTCTTCGCGGGGCAGCCGAAGAATTTTCTCGACCTGCTGCTCGACGTGGCCAAAAACGCGGACGCGGCACAGCGCCTCATTCTGTGAAACCATGGCGCCAGCGGGATTGCGGCGAACCGCTGGCGCCTGTCATCGCTCTGTAACCCTTCTCGGCTAACCTGGAAAGTTCGATGAAGCTTCCGGTCCTGTCCATTCCCGCTCTGCTCCTGATTTCATTCCTGGCCCATTCGCAGCCACCCAATAACTCCTGCCCGCGGCCGTTCCTCGGCTCGCTGGTTCAGGCTCCCGCGGATCTGCGCAGCTCCGGCGGCCGACTGCGCGTCGATCTTTCCGTCCGCCAGTCATTCGATATCTTCCACCTGCCCGTCTACTGCTACATCGATGGCGGCGGAAACGAATCACCCACGCTTCGCGTTCACCCCGGCGATGATCTCGTTCTGACCCTCCGCAACCAGCTCCCGCCGGATACCGCCGCCCCCGCCGGCCACAGCCACCACGTTCCCGCTGCCACATCTGCCTGCTCCGGCGGCGATATGACCAAATCGTCCACCAATCTGCACTTTCACGGTTTAAACGTCCCTCCCACTTGCCATCAGGACGAAGTGATCCACACTTTGGTCCAGCCGTCCGATCCGCCCTTCGAGTACCGCATCCACATTCCCGAAACGCAGCAACCTGGCTTGTATTGGTATCATCCCCATGCGCACGGTGTCAGCGAGCCGCAGCTTTTGGGCGGCGCCTCCGGAGCGCTCATCGTGGAAGGCATCGAAAAAGCGGTTCCGGAGGTGGCCGGCCTTCCGGAGCGCGTGCTGATTCTTCGCGATCAGCGCGTCTCCGGCCTCAACCAGGACGAAGAAGACGCCGGTCCCGGCAAAGATATCTCACTGAATTTCGTTCCGGTCGTATATCCGCTGTACCGTCCCGCGGAACTGCGGGTGCGGCCGGCCGAGCGCGAATTCTGGCGGGTGCTCAACGCTTCGGCCGACACCTTCTTCGATATCCAGTTACTTTTCGGCCCCACCATTCAGGATGTTCACATTCCGCGGCCGCTCCACCTCATTGCCATCGATGGCGCGCCCATCAGCCCCGCCGCGCCAGCGAAGATCGCTGAGCCTGCCGATATTTTGCTTACTCCCGGCGCCCGCGCCGAGTTCGTCGTCACCACGCCTCCGCTGGGCACGGTTGCGCAACTGGTCACTCGCAAATACGATACCGGCCCGTTCGGCACCGCCACTCCCTACCGCGCCATCGCCAATATCCGTCCCCTCACTGGCGCCCCGTCCGCCCCTTCCACATTGTCCGCCTCGCCCCACTCCGCACGGGCGCCTTTCCATGACCTCGCATCCCTTCATCCCACCAGGCTGCGCAAGCTTTACATGTCCGAATCCGGCACCGATCCGGCCATTTCCAACTCCACTCCCGCCTACTTCATTACCCTGGAAGGCGCCGAACCCAAGGTCTTCGACATGCATTTCGAGCACCCGGATATCACTGTCCGCCAAGGCTCGGTTGAAGACTGGCTGATTGAAAATCGCGCTCGCGAGGCCCACACCTTCCATATCCACCAGTTACATTTCCAGGTTATGGAACGTAATGGTCACCCCGCTGTGGAGCCTATGCTCCGCGATACCATCGATCTGCCTTACTGGGATGGCCGGAGCCCCACTTACCCCAGCGTCAAGCTGCGCATGGATTTTCGCGATCCCGCCATCGCCGGCACTTTCCTTTTTCACTGCCACATCCTCGAACACGAGGACCAGGGCATGATGGGTTCGATCCGGGTTGTACCCGCGCACTAGGCGCGGCGCTCGCCTCTGGGCTGTGGATGAATACCTGTGTTCGTCGGCGGCCGATCAAACCTCACAGCCTCTCCCGCCGGCTTGTTCTCCCTCGCTCAGCGCGTCTTGTCACCAAATATTTACACACACGTCAAGCCATGGTAACTGCCGGCTGGCATCCTGTCTAATTTAGTCCCGTTGCTCACAATCCAAGTCGCATTACGAGGAGAAATATGAGAAGCTGCCTGTCAATTCGCAAATGGCTTGCTCCCGGTGTGTGTTTTTTGTTCACCTGGAGCACACTGGCGGTTCCCCCCGCCTTACGAGCGCAAGCTACGCCCACGGCCACTACGCCGATTCAACATGTGGTGGTGATTTTTGACGAGAACATCTCGTTTGACCACTACTTCGGCACGTATCCGAACGCGGCCAACAATAACACCACCGAGCCTGCTTTTCACGCCGCGCCGAATACGCCCACGGTCAACGGCCTTACCGGCGCGTTGCTCACCAATAACCCGAATTCGCACAATCCGTTCCGGCTCACCCGCGCGCAGGCGGTCACCTGCGACCAGAACCATGGCTACACTCCGGAACAGCAAGCGGCGGATGGCGGCCTGATGGACAAGTTCGTTCAGTTCACGGGATCTTCCAGCGCCAGTTGCGACATCATGGGTTACGGCAACAACATTGTGATGGGCTACTACGACGGCAACACCGTTACCGCGCTGTGGAATTACGCGCAGAACTATGCGATGAGCGACAATTCCTTCAGCACGAACTTCGGCCCGTCCACCGTCGGGGCCGTAAACCTGATTTCGGGCAACACCTCGATGGCGACCGTCACTGCCGGCAGCGCCGCCGGCAACGTGGGTTCCGGCGGCGCGGTGATCGGCGATCCTCGCCCGGATCCCTCGCTCGACGATTGCACCTTGCCTCCACCGCGCACGTATATCAAAATGACCGGCAAAAACGTGGGCGATCTGCTCAATGCGGCCAATCTCACCTGGGGTTGGTTCCAGGGCGGCTTCCGTCCCAGTTCCACTTCCGGCGGGACAGCCGTTTGCGCCACCGCTCACAACAATGTCTCCGGCGCTTCCGCCGGCGCCGACTACGTTCCCCACCACGAGCCGTTCATGTACTATCAGCAAACCTCGAACCCGCACCACCTGCCGCCCACTTCCACCGCCATGATCGGGCAGACCGATCAGGCCAATCACCAATACGACACCGCCGACTTCTTTACCGCCTTGGCCGCGGGCAATCTACCGGCCGTGAGCTATCTGAAGCCTCCGGCCTACCAGGATGGCCATCCCGGATACTCCGATCCTCTGGACGAGCAGAACTTCGTGGTCACCGCGGTGAATGCGATTATGAAATCGCCCTTCTGGAATAGCACCGCGATCTTCATTCTGTATGACGATTCCGATGGCTGGTACGATCACGTGCTGCCTCCGATTATCAGCCAGTCGGCCACCGCCGACGATGCCCTCACCGGCCCCGGTTCCTGCGGTTCCGCGTCCAACCCCGATGCCGCCGCCAGCCGCTGCGGCTACGGACCGCGCCAGCCGCTAATGCTCATCTCTCCCTACGCCAAAGTCAATTATGTGGACCACACCGTTACCGACCAATCTTCAGTCCTGCGGTTCATTGAAGATAATTGGAACCTGGGCCGCATTGGCAACGGTTCCCGCGACGCCGTGGCGGGCACGCTCAACAACATGTTCAATTTCTCCAACGGCGGCTCCACGCCCGCCCTGATTTTGGACCCGAACACGGGCCTGCCTTCGTCGTCAGGCGGCGGCACTACGGCGGGAGTCACCAAAGCGGTGGCCAATCCAAAGAATGCCGTTACCACCTCGCTGACGATGACGCTCGACGCCTCCAGTTCCACCAGCTACGACGGAGGATCGCTTTCCTATCAATGGACACTCGGGCCGGGGAGCCCTTCCGCTACCATCTCGGGTGCGAATACCGTGAACCCCACCGTAACCTTTCCGCCGGGCGGCCTGGGAACCTATACCTTCGTCCTCACCGTTACCGATTCGAGCGGCGCCACCTCTACGGACACAACCAGCATCACTCTGGTCCTTTGAACCACTCCTCAGGGCAGGCGGCCGCCGCCTGCCCTCTTTCTCAATAACGAAATCTCCACCGGAACTCCCCATAAATCTCCCTCGGGTCGTTATAGTGAAAGCCTCCGAAAGTCAGGCTGTTATCCAGCAGCACCCGCCGGTTCGCCGCGTTAATAGCCGTCACTGACAATCGGTACCGTTCGCCCTCTCCGAAACTCTTACCTAAAGACAAATCCACCGTAGTGTGCCCCGGCAGATAGTCTCCGGGGTACTGCGCGTTCGGATTGCCGTTTGTGAAACCGGATCCGTAATACACGTTGCCCGAAGCCAACACGTGCCAGGGAAGCGTTCCGTTGAAGCCCGCATTCAGCGTGTTTCTTTGGTCGTGGTCCACCGGCGCGTAGCCCGGCGGCGGCTCGCATCCCGGAGGCGCAGGCGACGGGCATATTAGTCCCCCCGTGAACGGCGGCGCGGCCTGCGCGATCTGATTCGCATACGCCAGGTGGAACTGGCCGATGCGCCCGATGCGCGGCGATCGCAGCGTTGTTTCCCATCCTTGAATCAACGCCCGGTTCCAGGTGACCGGCCAGAAAAGGTTCGATTCGCCGATATTGCTGTGATCCAGCCAGTTTGTGGCGCGGGTTTCGAAAGTATCCTCCTCGAGCACCCAACCATGAAACGGAATCGACACGCCGAATTGATATTCCCGGTCGCGCTCCCCGTGCAGTGGGCCGAAAGCCAGGCTCTGGCTCGTGGCCAGGTCAGCCAGCGGCCCGGTAGCGGTCAGCAGCGGCGGTGGTTGATAGAACTCGCCCCAGAAGCCATGAAACACCCAGTTCATGCGCGGAATTCGGAGCGCGATTCCGAAGCGCGGGTCCGCTGCATTCTCCACCAGCGCCGGTTGCATGCCGCCGCCGGCAGAGCCGGAATCGAAATGGGAGTAGCGCAATCCGGCGATCAGGGTCAGCCACGAGGTAGCTTTGAACCGATCGCTGAAGTACCCCTCTCCCAGGCTGCCGGTCACCGCGGCCGCGGAAGGTCCGAAGTTCCGGCAGTCCTGCGCGCAGTCCGTAAAGATGTTATTAAAAAAGTTACTCTGGCGCTGCGCAAATCCGTATGCGCCCGCTTCCACATCGTTCCGGGATACCGTAACATTCAGCCGTCCCTGCCCGCCCGCATAATGCGCGCGCTGATTCACGTCTGTAATCACGGGAAAATCGTTCGCGGAGGAGTTGTATGCAGCTTCGTTGAAATGATAGAAGGGCGATAGTGTCACGAGCACGTTCGGGCGAAACGTATGTACCCACGAAAACGCCACATATCCATCCGGCTCCCGCTCGCTATCATGCAACCCGTAACTGGGATAAATCTGGTTTCCGGCGGAGTTCGGATCCGGGTCGATCGGGATCTGGTAATAGTCTTGCCGTAAAGAAGCTACCAGCCGGAATTGGTTCGAAGGGTTCTGGTTAAAGATCAATGACCCGAACCCGCCATACCCGTTCTCCGCGTCGTGTATTACCTGCCCAATAGGCGGCTGCAGCCCGTAATCGCTGCGATTCCCATTCAAGCCGATGTAATACGCGAAGCGCTGCGTGTGGCTGCCGAAGCTGAGCTGATCGTTGCTTTGATTCCAGTTGCCGAACGAGAGTACGAGTTGCCCTTCGCGATTGCTTTCGAAGCCGGTCCGCGGAACGATATTGAAGATCCCATACGTGCGGTCGCCGTACTCGGCGTCGTAGCTGCCCCGCTGCACCTCTAAGTAATCGATATCTTTCGGGTCGATCTGCGGCCCCAGGTTAGCCGCAATATTGGTATTAGGAATGGTCACTCCGTCGATTAACCATTCCACCTGGTGCCCGCCGCGCATGTGCAGCATGTCATGAGTCAGATAAGAACCCGGGACGAAGTCCGTGATCATAGCCAGGCTATTCGTGCGGTTCGCTCCCGGCGTGGATGCGATATCCTGGCGGGCGATCAGCGTGGTGGGCGTCACCGAATCCAGGTTCGCCAGTTCCGCCTCCGCCGAAACTTCCGTGGCCTGGTTCACTGCCGCGAGCGCCAGTTGAAAATGGAGTACGGGCGACGAACTGGAATTTACCGTGACTCTCTGCTCCATTGGCGCAAACTGCGGCTGAGTCACCGCAACTTTGTAATCCCCCACCGGCACCGAAGGGAACTGGAACTCGCCATTGTCGTTAGTGACTGTAGTCTGCATCCATTCCGAAGTGACTGACTGCAACTTCACCGCCGCGCCCCCGACTGGCCGGTGCTGCGGATCGTGAACAATGCCCTGTATCCTTCCAAATATCGTGGCATTCAGAACTCCCGCGGCTGCCACGGCAAATATAAGTAGGAAGTTAGATAGACCTCTCATTGAGACTCCTCTCCTTCTTGCATGTTGAGTGGGGCAGGCGCTCTCGCCTGGCAACCTTACAACTACGAAAGAAGTGAGGGAGGTCCGCGCTTCTGCCGCGAGCGGCTGAACGACACCCGGCCGCGCGCCGCGGTCTGGGGCTGGCACGCCGGATGACTCACCAGCGCTGCAAAGATCGCTATGGAGTCTTTCGCCGGAGCCGCCGCGCCGGTTACGGGCACTGCCGGCGCTCCCGGAAACGCAGGGCATCTTTGCGAAATTGTGCGGTACTCGGGCGCCCCCGAACCCGCGCCACCTGCCATTTCGCAGCGGTGCGCGCCGTTGCGCCGGCAGCAGGCGGGCAGATCCGATTCCGCCTGTGCCACGAGCACCGGAAGAAAGAACGAATACACTACCGCCGCCAACACGGAAAGGGCGGACAGCCGGCGCATGGTTCTAGCTTACACCGATCCAGTGTGCGAAGTGCCCTCTTTTTCGGGCACTCCGGCGTACTCTTCGGCGGAGGCTTGGGCATCGTACTCATCGAAAACCAGGCCCGTATGCTGGGAGCTCTGAGCTGGTTTTGCTCTGTTTGGCTCGGTTACGCTACCTTCCTCATTAACGATCCAGTTCTCGTGCATCTCCACCTCCAGCGCCCGCGCCAAGCGTCAAATTTTGGTTTCGGGTAAGCACCCGCCACCGTTGTAGAATCGTTGCTGATTCCTCATGCTGCCGCAAGCTCTCTCCCCGCGTCTGGTGCTGGCGGCCGCGCTGGCCATCGAAGGCTTTTTGCTTCTGCGCCCGGATGGCGTTATGGTGCGCGCTGCCCGGCCTGCAGACTACCGGCGGCCGGTTGAGGCGGAAACGTGGTGGCGGCGCAGTCCCGTGCACATGGGCTGCTCGATTGGCGAGTGCAGCCGTCCGGCCACCCGAACCCAGTCGTACCGGATTCCGGGGCCGCGCGGCATCACCTGGCGCGCCTACGGATTCTGCGAACGGCACAACCCGCCGCCCACCGCCGAGGGACTTGTGTACCGGCTCGGACGGCCACCGGCGCTCAGCTACGACGTGCCGCTTGCGCCGGAATGGGCGGAGATCTATTTTCTGCTGGGGACCCTCGCGTTCGCCCTCTGGTGCGTGTGCATGTGGCGATGGGCGCGCGCGCTCGTGCCGCCCGGCCGCCAGTGGCTGCTGGCGGCAACGCATCTGCTCATTGCGGGTGGGTTGTGGCTCTATTGAACCGGCGCTTTGCGCAGCACCAGCACCGCGTTCAGGCCGCCGAACGCGAATGAATTCGAAAGGGCGTACTCCACCTCGGCGCGCCGCGAGCAGTTGGCCACAATATCGAGCGCGCACTCCGGGTCGGGTTCGTTGAAGTTGGCGGTGGGCGGCAGGAAGTTATCGCGCAGCGCCAGCACGGTAGCCAGGCATTCCAGTGCGGCGGCCGCCCCCAGTGCGTGGCCGTGCATGGATTTTGTCGAACTCACCGGCACACGGCTTGCGTGCTCGCCGAAAACATCGCGAATGGCGGCCGCTTCGGTGGCGTCATTCGCCGGCGTGGCAGTGCCGTGCGCGTTGATGTAGCCGATCTGTTTGGGTCCGAGGCCGGCATCTCGAAGCGCGGCGCGCATGGCGCGGGCGGCGCCTTCCGCCGAAGGCTGCGTGATGTGGCCGGCATCCGCCGACATGCCGAATCCTACAATTTCCGCGTGAACGGGGGCGCCGCGAGCGATCGCGGCATCGAGTGGCTCCAGCACGAACATGGCGGCGCCTTCGCCCAGGATCATGCCGCGGCGGTCTTTCGAAAACGGCCGGCAGGTATCGGGCGAAACCACCCGCATCGCCTCCCATGCTTTCAAGATCCCGAAGCTGAACGGAGCTTCACTGCCGCCGGTGATGGCCAGGTCCGTCATGCCGCTGCGAATCATGCAAAACGCCTGGCCGATGGCATGCGCGGCCGACGAACAGGCCGTGGAAATGGTGAAAGCGGGGCCGGTGATGCCGAATTCCATGGAGATGTGGCTCGCGCCGGCATTCGCCATGGTCTTCGGAATCGTGAGCGGGTGCACGCGGTTGTGGCCCAGCTTATAAACCTCATGGAAGCCGATGTCTTCCGTGTTCTGGCCGCCTACGCACGATCCGGTAACGATGGCCGCCGTTTCCCGCAGTTTGGGCGTCCACTCGATTCCCGCGCCGGCCACCGCCTCGCGCGCGGCGATCACGGCGAATTGGGCGAAGCGGTCCAGAAAATCGGCCTGCCGGTCTTCAAAGTAGGGCTGATGGCCGTAGCCGCGCACTTCCGCGCCGTTTTTGAAACGGAGCGCCGAAGTATCGGCCGATTCGATGGGGCCGATGCCCGTACGGCCCTGGCAGAGGGAAGCGGCGAATTGGGGAACGGTGCGGCCCAGCGCGCAGATGGCGCCCATGCCGGTGATGGCGACGCGGCGCATGCTATTTGCCGGCCGTGGCGTCGGCGGCAGTAGCGGGCGCGGCGGGCGCGCCGCCGCCCTTGGCGGCCACCAGTTTGGCTACTCCCTCCACCATCTGCCGCACGTTGCGAACTTCGCGCACATCGTCGTCGGGGATGTTGATATCGAACTCGTTTTCGAGCGCGAACAGAATCTCCACCGCGTCCATGGAATCGATGTTCAACTGCTGAAACTCGCTGTCGATGGTCACCTGTTCCAGGGAAATTCGTTTGGAAGTAGCGATGGCCTTCAGGACGCGTTGCGTGAGTTCTTCGGAGGACATAAGAGATTGTCTAACGTTTCGAATTCATATCCCTGGTCTAGCAGCAGCGGAACCAGCCGCCGCAACGCCTCCAGGGTAACGCCGATATCGGGCCGCTCGCGCAGTTCGCGTCCGTCATGCAAACAAATAATCGCCCCGCTGGAAACGCCGCTCACGACGCGCGCCGCCACCCGGCCGGCGGCGCTACGGCCCCCCGAACCGGTCTCGTTCCAATCATATCCGATAACGGTCCACATCACGGCGCGCAGGTCGAGGCGGCGAAGCGCCCCGCGCAGTCCAAACCAGCGCACCCCATAAGGAGCCCGGAACCAGACGGGCGCGGCGCCGGTGTGCTCGGCGATGGCGTCCTGGGCGCGCCGCAAATCCTGTTCGATCGCGCCGCCCGGCGGGAACCCAAATCGCGGATTGCAGAATAGGAGGTGCCTGTAGCTGTGATTGCCAATGGCGTGGCCTGCTTCCCGCACCGCGCGCGCCGCGCCGGGCAGGCGGTCCACATTTGCGCCGATCTGAAAGAAGGTGGCGCGCACGCCCTGGCGATCCAGGATTTCGAGCACACGGGGAGTGCCTTCGCTCGGCCCGTCGTCGAACGTTAGCGCCAGCGCGCGGCGCTCGCGGCTCCCGCGCCAAATGGAAGGACCGAACACTTGCGAGGAGCGTCCGCGCACCGCCCAAGCCATGAACCCGGCGGCTCCCGCGCCGGCGGCGGCAAGAGCTTTCCAGCGGGTGGGCGCGGCCATAGAGAGCTTATTGTAGCGGGGCGAGGGCGGGCCGCAGGGGCCAGTCCGGAAGCTTCTTACTCCCACTCGATCGTGCCGGGAGGTTTGTGCGTCAGGTCGTAGAACACCGCGCAGATGCCGTCCTGCGCCAGCAACTCGCGGAAAATTTCGGCCAGCAGCACCTCAGGCATCGATGCGGATTGGGCGGTCATGCCGTCCACCGATTCCACCGGCCGGAGCACGATCGAATCCGGGCGGTCCGGCGTACCTAGCGGAATCAGAATCACGGGGAACTGCCACACGGCCCGATCGAATCCGCTCTCCTGAGAGAGCCGGCGCACCGCCGCGTCGGCGGCGCGGAGCCGTTCCAGGCGGTCGGCGGTTAGGGAGCAGCGGCGCACCCGCAACGTATCTATCGGATCGTGAGTTGCTATGGTAGCCATTACGCGATTCACGTCGCGGCGCGAGTTGATAATCTCGGTTCCTGCCTGGTGATCGAGGCGCGGAATGGCCAGCACCGGCGCATAGCTGCGCTCATCGCCCTGCACGCCCACCGAATGGACCGGCACGATCCAACCAAACTCGCCTTCCGCAACCGGAACCCGGCAAACCGGCGCTTCCATTTCGGAACAGAGACAACGGACAGCAAGCCCGGGGCCGGGGAACGGGTGGCGGTCGAGCAGTTCGGCGGGCAAGCCCAGTTCGCGGCCCACCGCGCGCACCTCATCCTTGTATAGCGATTTCAGCGGCTCGACTACGCGTCCCGCGGCCATCAGCTTCTGAATGCCGGCCACGCGGTTGTGATGCGTTTTGATGATCGAGGCTTTGGCCGTGCCTCCCGATTCGATCGTATCGGGATAGATTGTGCCCTGGCCTAAAATCCACTCTTCATCCAGCAGGCGCCGGGCTTCGATGATCTCTTCCTGCACACGCACGAACTCTTCGCCGATGATGTGCCGCTTCCGTTCCGGGTCGGCGATGCCCTCCAACGCCGCCAAAAAGCGCTCGGAGGCGTGCTCCACGCAAACGCCCGGCAGGCGCGACACGAAATCGGTTTCGCCCGCGCGCATCAGGCCCGTATCCACGTAAACGCCGCGGACGCGGTCTTCGCCTAAGGCGCGGGAGCAAAGCGCGAAAGCCACCGAGGAATCCACACCGCCGCTGACGAAGAAGAACACCTTGCGCGCGCCGGCATAATCGCGGATTTCCTGCTCGATCGCGGGAACGCTGTGGCTGGGGTCCCAATCCGCCGCGCAGCCGCAGATGCGAAACAGAAAGTTGGAGAGAAATTCCAGGCCGCGCGTGGTGTGGACCACTTCCGGATGGAATTGCACGCCGTACAGCCTGCGCTCCGGCGCGGCCACCGCGGCCACCGGGCAGGTGGCGGTGCGGCCGACGATGGAAAACCCCTGAGGTACCGAGGCGACCATATCGCGATGGCTCATCCAGATTTGCTGCGGGCCGGAGAGGCCGCCGAACAGCGGATCGGAAGTGGCCTCCAGTTCGAGCGTCGCCAGCCCGTATTCGCCCCTGTGCCCTCTTTGGACCGCGCCGCCCAACAGATGCGCCATCAGTTGCTGGCCGTAACAAATTCCCAGCACCGCCTGGCCGGACGAAAAAATCGCCGGATCCACGGTGGGGCTGCCCGCGTCGTAAACGCTGCTCGGGCCACCGGAAATGATCAGGCCTTTAGCGGAAGCCAGGTCTTCCGCGCGGGTCTCGCTCGGCCGGATTTCCGCCAACACACCGAGATCGCGGATTTTGCGCGCGATCAGGTGACAATACTGGCCGCCCGCGTCCAAAACGACAATCTGCGGATCTGGATTCAAACCTTTGCGCTCTCTGCCCCCTCGGCGCTCCCCGGTTCTGACTCTTGTCTTGGCTTTCTCAGCGTCTCTGCGCCTTTGCGGTGAATCTACTGCCTCGCCAGCGAAGCCGATTGCGAACCGTGATTGGCCATGCGCTGCGCCACAATCTTCTTCGCTGTTTCCACCAGCGCCCGCGCCTTCGGCATGGCTTCCACCGCGCGCTCCACTTCCGGATCGGTTTGCGCCATCACGCGGTCGCTCTCATCTTTGTTGAATGCCGTGATGTACATTTCAATTGCCAGGCCCCGTTTCATCCAGTCGCGATCCAGCGTGAACTGCGATTCCTGGAAATCATAGCCCTCCTTCACCAGATAATCGTGAAACTCCGTCAGGGTGGTCTCATCCGGCATCCAGCCTTTGGGCAGGTTCGTATCGTGCGTAGCGAAGTAGTGGCGTGTAAAGTTGAAGAATGCGCTCTTGCGACTCAGTTGCGTCTCGAACGCATCCAGGGCCGGCGGCTCGTACTTCTCGTCCGGAGTGATGCCGCCTCCGCCGTACACGGTGCGGCCGGAATCGGTCATCTTCACATCCAGCGGGTTGCGCGCGTTGTCGTCCTTGTGGAAGTAGTAATCGTAGAACGAGCGGTTGGAATAATCACGCTGGATGAGGCGTCCGCTGGGCGTGTAGAAGTGCGCGGTCGTCAGCGCCAGCCCCGTGTTTTCCGAAAGGGGGTACACCGTCTGAACCAAGCCTTTGCCGAACGTGGTTTCGCCCAGTATCCAGCCGCGATCGTGATCCTGCAGCGCTCCGGAAACAATCTCCGCGGCGGAAGCGGTGAAGCGGTTCACCAGCGCCACAATGGGGTAGTCGCGCCCGTGATTGCCTACGCGCGCCACGTATGGCTTTTCCGGTGAACTGCGGCCGCGATGCGAAACGATCGTTTGGCCCTTTTGGAGAAAGTGATCGGCAACCGCGACGCCTTCATTCAGCAGGCCGCCCGGATTGTCGCGCAAGTCCAGCACCAGCCCTTTGATGTTGTTCTCGCCGAGCCGCTTGAAATTGTCTTCCATCTCGCGGCTGGTGGTTTCGCCGAAGCTGTTGATCTTCATGTACGCAATGCCCGGCTTTACCCAGAAGGCATCTTGCACGCTGGGCCGCTTCACCTCGTCGCGAATCACCGTGAAACTGATGGGTTGCGCGGTTCCTTCCCGAATGACACCGATTTTCACCGGCGTTCCGCGTGGACCCTTGAGCAGGTCGGCGATCTCGGTGCTGTTCATGTTGTCGGTGGGCTTATCGTTGACAAAAGCGATGATATCGCCGGGGCGCAGGCCGGCTCTGTACGCGGGCGAACCGGGAAACGGAGCCATCACCATCGTCTTCCCATTCCGGGTGCCCACCAGCATCCCGACGCCGTAGTAGTGGCCGCGTTGATCGTCGCGCAGCGCCTGGTACTCCTTCGGGTCGAAGAAATTCGAGTGCGGATCGAGCGTGCGCAGCATTCCCGGAATGGCGCCCTTATAGATGGCCTTGTCTGCATCCACACGGGTGGCGAAATTCTGCTCTACCAGCGCGTAGACTTTCGTGAAGTTTTGCTCGGTTGAAGAAAGGCCCTCCGGCGAATTGGTAGCCGCGGCTGCTACGGAAACCTTGGATCCATAAATACCGCCCAGCGCGCAACAGACGACCAGAATCGACAGCAAAACAAAAAAGGAGCGCCCTCGTAAGGCCATCAGGAAAACCGTCCTTGTTGCAAGTATATCGTACCTGTTTACTTGGACGCCGAGCCGCGCGGCATGGGTGCGCGACCCGCGCGCGGGCGGCATTGACGCCAGCCGTTTCAAACAAATCCGGAAAAGCAGATCGAGCGCTTCCGAATCTGGAAGAGCGGCGTCCGATTGCACTGTATCATCTGCGGTTTAGCGGTGGCACGCGGGTTGCACGCCTGGGGCCGTGGGTCTTACGAGGTTTTAAACTTTGGTGCGTTGCCTCCACAGGCACTCTTGCCGGCCCCGCCGCGCTCCATCTGCTGTGGCGGGGCTTTTTGTTTGTTCCTGCGCTTCCTGATAATCTGATTTTTTTTCCACGACATTTTCCGGGATCGTTATGGGCTACTACGCGCGCTGGATGGACCGCTGGGAGCGGCGGCTGGCCAGCCGCGATACGGACCGCGTGGTGCGGCCGTTCGAGTGGGGAGCCGAATGGCTGGATCGGATCGAGTTCCCCCGCTGCCGCCACGCCGCTGGCGCGGCGGCGAAACTGCCGCTGTTTGTGCAGGAGGCGCTGCGCGATTCCGACCGCTTCTATGCTTATGAGCCGCCGCGCGAATTCCGGCTAGCCGGCAACCGCCTCACCTTCCCCAGTCCGGTGACCTCCGGTTATCCGGAAAACGATACCGTGCACGCGCTCTGGATGCCGGCCAAAAACGACCGTGGCCGCGCCCTCATCGTGCTGCCGCAGTGGAATTCCGGGCCGGATGGGCACGTGGGTCTGGGCAAGCTGCTGAACCGGTTCGGCATCAGTGCGCTGCGCATGACCATGGCCTATCACGCGGAACGCAAACCCAAAGAAACCGCGCGCGCCGATTACCATGTTTCGAGCAACATCGGCCGCACCATTCACGCTTCCCGTCAATCGGTGATCGATGCGCGCGCCTGCCTGGACTGGCTGACCGGCCGCGGCTATTCGCGCGTAGGCGTGCTGGGAACGAGCCTGGGTTCCTGCATGGCATTCCTCGCCGCCGCTCACGACCAGCGCGTCCGGTTGGGCATCTTCAACCATGTGGCCATGTATTTCGCCGACGTGGTATGGACCGGCCTTTCCACCCGCCATATTCGCGAGGGATTCGGGGACACGGTCAACCACAAAGAACTGCGGCACTACTGGTCCGTGATCAGCCCGGCATCGTTTCTTCATCGCATCAGTGGGCGCGATATGCGCAGCCTGCTCATCTGGGCGCGGCACGATAGCAGCTTTCTCCCGGTTTATTCGCGGCAGGTGCTCGAAACCTTTCGCGAGTTGCGCCTGCCGCACGAAGTCTTCACGCTGCCGTGCGGGCATTACACCACCGGCCGGTTCCCATTCAACTGGATGGATGGCTTGGCCATGTGCCGCTTTGCCGCGCGCTATTTGTAGCCCGGCATTTTCCCGCCCGTTCCCGGCCTCGCCGCGCTAACTTGGTAGGCATGGCGATTCATCCGCTCGCGGGCCAGCCCGCCCCGGTTTCCATGCTGGTCGACGTACCCCGGCTGATTACGGCCTATTACACGCAAAAGCCAGACGTATCGATCGCCTCGCAAAAAGTCAGCTTCGGTACTAGCGGCCATCGCGGCTCGGCCTTCCAGTGTTCGTTCAATGAAGCGCACATCCTGGCCATCACGCAGGCCATTTGCGAATATCGCGCGGCCCACGGCGCCACCGGGCCGCTGTTCCTGGCCAAGGATACGCACGCGCTTTCCGAGCCGGCCTTCGCCGGCGCGCTCGAAGTGCTGGCGGCGAACTCGGTGGAAGTGCTGGTGGACCAGGACCTCGGGTACACCCCCACGCCGGCGCTTTCGCACGCCATCCTCACCTGCAATCGCGGGCGGCAGAATGGCCTGGCGGATGGAATCGTGATCACGCCGTCTCACAATCCGCCGGAGGATGGCGGATTCAAATACAACCCTCCTAGCGGCGGTCCGGCCGATACGCATATCACGAAGTGGATTCAGGACCGCGCCAATGCCATTTTGGCCGGCGGCTTGCGCGAAGTGCGGCGATGCCCTTTTCCGGCCGCGCTCGCGGGGGCGCGGCGGCACGATTATATCGGCGAGTACGTGGGCGATTTGCCTTCCGTGGTGGACATGGAGGCCATTCGCGGCGCGCGCCTGAAATTGTGCGCGGACCCGCTCGGCGGCGCGGGCGTGGCGTATTGGGGGCGGATCGCCGAGCGCTACGGCCTCGACATGACGGTGCAGCACGCTGCCGTCGATCCCACTTTCCGCTTCCTGCACGTGGATTGGGATGGCAAGATCCGCATGGATTGCTCCTCGCCCTACGCCATGGCCGGTCTGATTGCGCTCAAAGATAAATTCGACCTCGCCTTCGCCTGCGATACCGACCACGACCGGCACGGAATCGTAACGCGCAGCGCCGGATTGCTCAATCCGAATCATTATCTGGCCGCGGCGATCTCATACCTGTATGCGAACCGGCCGCGGTGGAGCGCGGCAGCCGGGGTAGGGAAGACCATGGTTTCGAGCAGCATCATCGATCGCGTGGCCGTGATGCTCGGCCGGCGCCTGGCGGAAGTGCCGGTGGGCTTTAAGTGGTTTGTAGACGGGCTGCTCGATGGCTCGCTCGGCTTCGGCGGCGAGGAAAGCGCGGGCGCATCGTTTTTGCGGCGCGATGGCGCCGTCTGGTCCACCGATAAAGACGGCCTGATCATGGGCCTTCTGGCCGCCGAGATGCTCGCGCGCGCCGGCAAGGATCCCGGCGAAATCTATGCCGGTCTCACCGAGCAGTTCGGCGCTCCGGTCTACGAACGCATCGATGCGCCGGCCACGGCCGCGCAGAAGACGAAGCTCGCGGCGCTCGCCCCCGAGCAGGTCGCCGCAAAGGAACTGGCCGGCGATCCCGTCCAAACTATTCTTTCCAAGGCTCCGGCCAATGGCGCGCCGCTGGGCGGCATCAAAGTGATTACCGCGCGCGGCTGGTTCGCCGCCCGGCCTTCCGGCACCGAGGAAGTCTACAAGATTTATGCCGAAAGCTTCGCGGGCGAGGACCACCTCCACCAGATCCAACGGGAGGCGCAGAAGCTGATTGCGAACGTAATCGG
>DATGKM010000207.1:0-7994 GCA_035294665.1 Bryobacteraceae bacterium
TCCGGCGGCAGCCCGCCCAGCGCCGCATTCCACATCCACTTGTGACCCATTGCGCACACGCTGCGCGCAACCTGTGCCGTGTCCCGAACCCCGGTGAGTGTAGCCACCGCCATGTCGCAATGTTCCAGCGCGGTGGCAAAACGCGCCCGCTTTTGCGGATTATGCCGCAGCCAGTGGAGCAACTTGGCAAAACCCCATTCCGATGAATAGACGCCGCCGCACCAGCCGATGGCCTCCAGCTTCCGGCCATGCGCGGCTGCCGTGATCTCCCCGGCCTCTTCCCACGCGCGGTGGTCGCACCACAGATAATAATCGTCCAATGGTTCCAGACGATCGTCTACCGGAATCACGCTCGACCCCGTAGTATCGATAGCCATGGCCTCGATCGCGCCGCCCGCAATCCCGGCATTCGCCAGCGCGGCATGCATGGCTTCCTTTAGCGCCCGCATGTGTTCCGCGTGGCTCTGCGTAGCATAGTCGGGATCGTCGCGCTTGCGGACCAGCGGATATTCCGCGGCGCCCGCCCCGAGCCGCCCCCGCGCGCTGTCGAAAATCGACACCCGCACGCTTAGCGTCCCGAAGTCCACTCCCGCAACGATGCTCATAGGCAAGCTTCAGCTCTCATCGCCGCATCTCAGTCATGCCGATGCACATCCCAGCCCAGATACCGCTTCGTAGCTTCGTGTACGGCATCCGCCACCGTGGCCAGATTCGCGGCCACGTGGTGCTCGAAGCCCTGCTCGCAGATGTAATGCAGCAACTGCTGCATCCGCGGGATGCGGACCACGCCGGCGCCGCCAAATGTTTCCAGCGGATCGTCCGTGAACTCGCCTTCTCCCACATAGCCGCGGATCGTGCCCGCGCGATCGTCGGTCGAAAATCGTGCGAAACTCATGGGCCCGGCTTTCACCCGCCCCACGCAGGTGCCGTACGTATTTTCTTTCCCCACCGTTCCGGCAATGATCTGTTGAAAATCCATCCGCACTTCATTAAAGAAGTGCTTGGGCAGGTTGCTGCAATGGAAGCACACCGCCTTGTCGGGATCGCCGCCGTAATTGTTGTTCCAATCGAGCAGCGCGCTGGGCGTTTCCGAAGCGAGCTGCAGCGCGTGCATCCCCACCACCCCGCAGATATCCACCTCGCATGCGCTCGAAAGCAGATTGTCGCTCATCATGCTCATTACGGTGCAAGGCACCACGCCGAAAAACTCTTCCAGAGATGTCCAGCATTGAATAGCGCTGATCCGGCACTCCGTCTGCCGCATCCACTCTTCGATCACCGCGCCCAGCTTGGCCATCTTAACCAGGGCCTCGCAGGGTACGCTGCCGCTCGCCACATACCGGCGGATCTGCTCCAGCTTTGCTTGAGCCGCGGGGTCGCCGTCGCTCATCCGCCGAATGCGGCCGAGAATTTCCGAAAGATCGATCGGTTCAACCGAAATGCCGTGCGCTTCGAGCAGCTTTTCGCTATACCGCACCGTGTTGAAAGCCGCCGGCCGCGCGCCGATGGCGCCTATGCGCAATCCGCGAAAGCCCCGCACTACCCGGCAAATCGCGGCAAAGCGGTCCAGGTCGCCGCGGAACGTAGCGGAATCGGGCGCTTCCGTGTGCAGCGTGGTGAGCGAGTACGGAATGCCGTACTGTTTCAGGTTGTTGCACACCGACATCTTCCCGCAAAAGCTGTCGCGCCGGTCGCGGATGCTCATTTGGCCAGGCGTGTCCGGCGTGGCCTGAACCAGCACCGGAACGCGCAGGCCCGCCATGCGCAGGGTGTCGGCAATGGCCCGTTCATCGCCGAAGTTCGGCAGCGTCACAATCACGCCGTCGATCGACTCGCTATGCTTTCGGAACAAAGCGGCGCAGCAGCCTGCTTCGGCGCGTGTCTCCACGGCGCCGGATTTCGTGTCCTCCGGGCCCGGAGCCACCACACCATAGCCGGCTCCTTCCAGAACTCGAATCATTTCACGGCGGCCGCTGCTGGCCAGGTGATCCGGGAAGAACCCCCGGTTGCCCACAATCACACCGAAGGTGACCGGGCGCTGCGTGGCGGAAGGCATTAGATCTCAGTTTATAATCTTATGCATGTCCAGCAAAGCTACTTACGATGACGCGAATCTGCTGTTGCGCCTCTATGAGCTGCGGCGCGAAGAGACCATGCGCAAAGCCCGCCAGTGGCTCTTCTCGTTCTCCCCAAATAATCCCGAGCACATCCAGAAGCTGCAAGACCGGAGCAGCCAGGAAAACGCGTATTTCCGCATGGTGACAAGCTATTGGGATATGGCGGCGTCGTTTGTCACTTCAGGCGTGCTGAATGAGGAATTATTCCTGCAGAACAACGGCGAGTTGCTGTTCGTTTGGGAGAAAAGCCGCGCGGCGATCGAGCAGTCGCGGGCGATGATGAAGAACCCGAATTACATGAAGAACCTGGAGACCGTCGCCCAGGCTGCGATCAAGCGCATGGGGCCTGAGGGGTACGAGTCCTGGTCCGCGATGGTACGCGGCGCGGCCTCGGCCACGCAGCGATAAAGTCTAGCGATAAGGCGGCGTTTCGGGAGCGGCGCTTCCTCAGCGCCGCCCTCCAATAAATACCGCCGGCTCCATCTCAAAGTCTCTCTGGCACTCCGGCGAGCAGAAATAGTGAGTCTGGCCGGCATACTCCGTCTTCGCGGCGGCCCGGTTCTGCTCCACTGTCTTGCCGCAGACCGGGTCCACCGCCCTCACTGGGGAATTGTTTCCATAATCTTCCAGGCCGAAATGTCCGTACGTGCTGCCTTCTCCCACTGCAATCCTCCCATTTCGATTGTGGCGCGCCCTGGCGAGCGCGAGCGGGCAGCGCGGTGCTCTATAGCACCGGCGCTCCAGCGTGCTTCGTTTCACCGGGCAGCATGGTTTCTCCCGGCGGCGGCCATGTTACTCACCACCAGCTGCTTGCCCACCCGGAACTCCGGATCGGCCCGCAACACCCTGCCGAAGCATCCGGCCGCCTCCTCCGGCCGTCCCAATGCGACCTGGCATAAGAGAAATCCTCGAAAAGTCGGACAGACCCGGCGTGATATACCAGCGCATAGAGCTAGGGCCTCCGCCAGTTTATTTTTCGCTTCCGAAGCCCCGCCGAGCTCCGCGCAGATGGCCGAACTCCACTCTCTGGTTGCCGCCCCGCCGCAATTTTGAGCTTGCCCTAAGCCGTGCGCATCGCTTCCGTCTTATCGGCGGAAATCGCGGCCTGCGCGGCAGCCAGGCGGGCAATGGGTACGCGATAAGGCGAGCAGGAAACGTAGTCCATTCCCACCCGGTAGCAGAACTGCACGGAGCTGGGTTCGCCGCCGTGTTCGCCGCAGATGCCCACTTCCAGATCGGGGCGGGTCCTGTGTCCGGCTTCCACCGCCATCTTGATGAGTGAGCCGACGCCTTCCTGATCGAGCACGGCAAATGGATCGCTCGTCCAGATTTTCCGGTCCTCGTAATCTTTGCGGAAACTGGTGTAATCGTCGCGCGAGATGCCGAGCGTGGTTTGTGTCAGGTCGTTGGTGCCGAAGCTGAAGAACTCCGCCTCCTCGGCTACGCACGCGGCCGTAATCGCCGCGCGTGGAATTTCGATCATGGTGCCGACCAGGTATTTCAGATCCGGCATACCGGCCTTCTCCAATACCTCCTTAGCCACTTCCACCACGATCTTTTTCTGATTCTGTAATTCCTTGGCGCCGCCTACCAGCGGGATCATCACTTCGGGAATCACCTTCACCCCCTTTTTGGCCACTTCGACGGCCGCTTCGAAAATCGCCCGGGCCTGCATTTCGGTGATCTCCGGATACGTAATGCCTAAGCGGCAGCCGCGGTGACCGAGCATGGGGTTGAACTCGTGCAGTTCCTCCACGCGCTTCAGCAGATCCGGCAATACCGTCTTCAAAGTTTTCACTTCCGCGCCGAACCGCTCGTACTTCGCCACCAGTTCGCGTTTTTTTTTGATATCGGCATAGGGGAGCACCGCGATATCCACCATGAGCTCTTCCCGCTTGGGGAGGAACTCGTGCAGCGGCGGATCGAGCGTCCGGATCACCACCGGGAAGCCATCCATCGCCTTGAACAATCCGGTGAAGTCCCGCCGCTGCATGGGCAGCAGCTTGGCCAGGGCCTTGCGGCGGGTCTTTTCATCGCGGGCCAGAATCATGGCCTGCATGTGCGGAATGCGGTCTTCGGCGAAGAACATGTGCTCGGTGCGGCAGAGGCCGATGCCTTCCGCCCCGAATTTACGAGCCACCTGCGCGTCGCGCGGGATATCCGCGTTCGCACGCACACCGAACTTGCCGCGGAACTGGTCGGCCCATCCCATGAAGGTGGCCAGTATCCCGGAGTTGGGGTCGGGCTCCTGGGTAGCGGCCTGGCCTTCGAAAACCTCGCCCGTCGAGCCATCGAGCGAAATCCAGTCGCCCTCCTTCAGCACGATGTTCTGGCCGCCGGCGGTCACGCTCACCACCCGCTTGTGCTCATCTACGTTAAATGCTTCCGCCCCGGCCACGCACGGCGTGCCCATGCCGCGGCAAACCACCGCCGCGTGGCTGGTCATGCCGCCGCGCGAAGTAAGAATGCCTTTGGCGACTTCCATCCCGTGAATGTCGTCGGGCACGGTCTCTTTGCGCACCAGCACCACCGCCTCTTTCTGCTTCGCCATCTCGACGGCATGATCGGCGGTGAACACGATCCGGCCGACCGCCGCGCCCGGAGAAGCCGGCAGACCGATTGCCAACTGCCGCAGCGACTTCTTCGCTTTCGGATCGAGCACGGGGTGCAGAAGCTGATCGAGCTGCTGCGGCTCGACCCGCAGCACGGCCTCTTCCTTGGAGATCAGATTCTCTTCCACCATGTCCACCGCGATGCGCACTGCCGCCGGACCCGTGCGTTTGCCGTTGCGCGTCTGCAGCATGTACAGCTTGCCTTCCTGCACGGTAAACTCGAAATCCTGCACGTCGCGATAGTGCTTCTCCAGCATGCTGGTGATTTCGCGAAGCTGGTTGTACACTCCTAAATTCCACTTCTCCAGTTCGGAAATCGGCAGCGGCGTGCGGATTCCGGCCACTACGTCTTCGCCCTGCGCGTTCGGCAGAAACTCGCCGTAAAAGGCCTTTTCGCCGGTGGCCGGATTGCGCGTGAAGCCCACGCCGGTGGCGGAAGTTTCGCCCAGGTTGCCGAAAACCATGGCCTGCACGTTCACCGCCGTGCCGATGTCATCGGGGATCTGGTTCATGCGCCGGTAATGAATCGCGCGCGGATTGTTCCACGAGCGGAATACGGCATCGCGGGCGCCGACAAGCTGTTCGAGCGCGTCCTGCGGAAACGGCGTGCCGGTCTTTTTTTCAACCAGCTTCTTGTAGCCGGCGATCACCTGCTTCAGGTCTTCCGCGGTCAAGCCGGTATCGAGCTTTGCCTTGGCTCTTTTCTTCTGGCCGTCAAAAATGGCTTCAAACTCGTCCTTGGGAATCCCCAGCACTACATTGCCGTACATCTGGATGAACCGGCGGTAGCAATCGTAGGCGAAGCGCGGGTTATTGCTCTTGGTTTCGAGCGCCTTGACGGTCTGATCGTTCAAGCCCAGGTTCAGAATGGTATCCATCATGCCCGGCATGGAGAACTTGGCGCCCGAGCGGACGCTCACCAGCAACGGGTTTTCGACATCTCCCAGCCGCTGGCCCATGCGCTCTTCGAGCACCCGCAGCGCCCGCAGCATTTCCTCGTGAATCTCCGGGGGGACCGAGTTGTGGTTCTCAAAATAGAGGTTGCAGGCCGCGGTAGCGATGGTGAACCCAGGCGGCACTGGCAGCCGGGCGCGCGACATTTCGGCCAGCCCGGCGCCCTTACCCCCGAGCACATCTTTCATTTTTCCATCGCCATCAGCCGTCTCGTTGCCGAACAGGTAGACGTATTTGTTCATAAGTGCCTCCAGATGCAAGAAGTCAGAAGACAGGAGTCAGGAGCCAGAATAAACATCCGGTGCCGCAACGGAGCGCAATTCCCGCTCCTGACTCGTGTCTCCGGACTCCTGTCTCCTTGCTTCATAGTTATGCTGTAGTAACGATCTCCGAAAAATCGGCTATCGTGGAGAATTCTTTCAGCAGCGCACTGAGCAGCGCCAGCCGGTTCTGCCGGATGCGCGCATCCGGCGCATTGACCAGAATCTTGTCGAAGAACAGATCGACTTTGGGGCGGAGCCGCGAAATCACTTTTTCGATCGGCTGGCCCTGAATCTTGCGGTATTCGTCGTAAAGCTGGCGTTCCGGGCCGTCTTCGAGCAGCGCTTCGTCAATCGCGTGGCCACCCGCGAATTTCGCCTGTTCCAGAATGTTGCGGATGCGCTTGAAACTGGCCGCCAGCGGTTCGAAATCGGGGGTGGGGCGCAGGGCTTGAATACGCGCTAGCCGCTTTTCCAGATCCACCAGGTTGCTCCATCCGGCCGCCATGGCGGCGTTCACCTCGTCGTATTGGAAACCGCGGATCTCTTTGAAGTAGAACTTGACGCGCTCTTCGAGGAACAGGCGCAACTGCTGATCGCCTCCCACGAAATCGAGCAGGGGAATCTCCCATCGGCCCTCCACCAGAATCTTCACGACGCCTTGCGCGGCGCGGCGTAGCGCAAACGGATCGCGGGAACCGGTGGGGATCAATCCGGCCTGGAAACAGCCGCGCAGTGTGTCCAGCTTATCGGCTAGGGCGACAATCTGGCCGGCCGCGTTGCGCGGTATCGCATCGTCCATGCTTTCCGGCTTGTAGTGATCGTAGATCGCCTGCCACACTTCTTCCGGCTCGCCCTGCGCCTGCGCGTACAGGCCGCCGACGACGCCCTGCAATTCCGTGAATTCTTTGACGAGCTCGGTGGTGAGATCGCACTTGGAAAGTTCCGCCGCGCGGATCGCGTGGGCATCGCCCCCCAGCTCGCGGGCGAGTATCATCATGCGGCCGGTTTTTTCCAGGTACGTTCCCAGCTTCGCTTGAAAAGTAACGTGCGCCAGGTCTTCGGTCCGGTCGGCCAGCTTCTTTTTCTGGTCCGTTTCCCAGAAGAAGCGCGCGTCGTTGAAGCGGGCGCGCAGCACGCGCTCGTTGCCGTGGCGAACCAGCCCTTCCGGATCGGCGTCGATGTTCATCACCGCTACGAATTCGGGCGCCAATTTGCCGTTTTTATCCATCACCGAAAAATACTTCTGGTGATGGCGCATCACCGTGACCAGCACCTCTTCGGGCAGCTCCAGAAACCTGGGGTCGAAGCTGCCGCGAATGGCCGTGGGGTATTCGGTGATATAGACCAGGGTTTCGAGCAGCGCGTTATCCTGCTTCACGCGCAAGCCCGCCATTTCCGCGCGAATCTTGTTGCGACGCTCCTCGGCGGAGAGAATCACGTAATGATCGCGCAAGCGCCGCTCGTAATCGCCAATGCTCACCGCGATCTCCGGCGATCCCAGGCGGCGATGGCCGCTCGTCAAAAAGCCGGAGCGCACGCCGGCCAGCGAGAATGGCACCACCTCTCCACCCAGCAGCGCTAACAGCCAGCGAATGGGGCGGATGAAGCGCGGGCCGCCTTTGCCCGTCCAATACATGGTCTTGGGAAAGTAGATTCCGAGGATCGTCTCTGGCAGCGATTCCGCCAGCAGGTCTATCGTCCGCCGGCCGGCGATCTTTTTCACGAAGCTGAAATAGGTACCCTTGGGTGTGGTTTCTTGAGCCAGATCTTCCGCGCGGACGCCCTGCTTGCGGGCGAATCCGGCAACCGCTTGCGGCGGCGCCGAAACCGCCGGCCCCAACACGCGCTCCTCGGTATCGGGCTGCCGCTCCGGCAGGCCTTCCGCGCGCAGAACCAGGCGCCGCGGTGTAGCATCCAGGCGCACGGTTTCGTGCGGGATCGCCGTCTTCTCAAATAGCATGTGCAGGCTCTCGAGCGCCCCGGGAATCATCCAATCCGGAATCTCTTCGGTGCCGATTTCGAGCAGAAAGGGCAGACTCACGCCGTCA
>DATGKM010000208.1:0-52355 GCA_035294665.1 Bryobacteraceae bacterium
AGTGCGGCTCGGCGCACTTCCAGTTCCTGCAAAGAATCGGGCATAGGAATGGCCTCCATTTCCTAGCGTACTACATACGCACGGATAAGCCGGTACAAAAAAAGAAAGCGGCAGCTATAGCCACTTTCACGTCGCGCACCCGACGATTTTCTTAAAGAGGTTTCCTATGTCTGCCGATAAGGTAACCAAATGGGAACTCGGTTGCACTCGCCGAGAACCCTCGTTGCGGTAGCGATCTCGATAGCCTTCGTCACGGGGGGACTCGTCACAGCCTTCCGGCTGCACGACCAACACTTGGCCGCCCAGCGCGTTTACCGCGTTGGCGCCGATGTACTGCCTCCTTATTCCCTGCTCCACCCAGATGGCTCGGCTGACGGATTGTTCGTGGCTGTAATCAATGCCGCCGCCCACCGCGCCGGAATCCGCATTCAGTGGATTCCCTTAAATGTTCCTTATGACCAGGCGCTGGATCGCGGTCTCGTGGATCTATGGCCTGGAATGATGGTGACTCCGGGACGCCGGGCGCGGTATCACCTGACCGTCCCCTGGCTCGAAACGGCTTCCTTAGTTATCCGGCTCGAAGGGGCTCCCCAGCCCCCGAGGCGTATTGCCTCCCTCCCCCGCCCCGCCCTGCCGAGCTTGGCGAAGAGGTTCTTCCCATCCGCCACCGTTCTGCCGGTGCGCAAGCGCGAGGAAATCCTGCAAGCGGTCTGTACGGGAGCCGCCGATGCCGGCTGGGACGATACCCGCGGCCTCAACAGCGTGCTGCTCGTTCGCCCCCATGGCTGCGAATCGGCCGCGCTCACGGTCGAGCGGCTTCCGGGAACCCGCCGGCTGGCCATAACTTCCCGCCCCGATGCGGCCTGGGCAGCCGACCGGCTCCGCCGCGAGATTTCCTCCATGGTCGTCGATCAATCGCTCTCGCGGATCCTCGATCGATGGGAAGTCCTCTCCGCCGAAGATAGCGCCCGCGTCCTGGCGCTGGATATTGCCAACCGCCGCACCCGATTTTTCGCCTTCCTGCTGGGAGCCACCGGTTTCGTGGCGGCCGCCCTGCTCTCCCTCACCATCGGCTTGTACCGCGCCCGCCGGGCCGCCGCATCCGCCAGCCATGCCCACGCCGGATCCGAACAGGCGCTCCTGCTCGAAGCGGATAATCGCCGCCGCGCCGAGCAGATCCTCCAGACCCGTACCGTGCTCCTCGACAGCCTTATCCAGACCAGCCCCATCGGCATCGTGATGCACGATGAAAACCTGCGAATCACCATCGTAAATCCCGCCTTTTGCGAAACCTTCGGCTACGACAGCCAGGAATGCGTCGGACGCCAGCTCGACGAGGTGGTCCTTCACCCTGGCGGAGAAGAAGTCTTTTGGGATAACTACAACCGGATGCTCGGCGGCGAAGTGGTGCATCGTATCGTGAAACGCCGGACCAAGGATGGGCGTTTGCTGGACGTGGAGCTTTACGCCTGCCGCCTGATGATCGATGGCGAATATCGCGGCGCCTTCGGCCTTTATCAGGACATTACCAAGCGCGTCGAAGCCGAGGCTGCCCTCCGCGACAGTGAAGAGCTTTTTCGCATGCTGAGCGCGGCTTCCCCGGTCGGCGTTTTCCGCACCGATAAAGACGGAAACCCGCTCTACGGAAACGAAAAACTCCAACAGATTACCTGCTTACCCATCGGAGGCGCCGCCCGCTGGGCCGAGCACATTCATCCCGAAGATCGCCCCGCAGCCGTCGCCGAGTGGGAAAACGCCATCCGCCGGGGTGAATCCCTCCAGCTCCAGTACCGCTGGAGAAAGCCGGATGGCGAATTGGTCTGGCTTGCCCTCCATTCCAGACCCATTCACGGCGCCGATGGCTCCGTCCAGGGTTTTGTGGGAGTGGTCGAGGATATCACTGCCGCCCGCCAGGCTCACGAAGAATTGCGCCAGGCCAAAGAAGCCGCCGATGCGGCCAACCGCGCCAAGTCGGAGTTTCTCGCCAACATGAGTCATGAGATCCGTACGCCCATGAACGGGGTGATCGGCATGACCGCGCTCCTGCTCGATACACGCCTGACCGAACAGCAGCGCGATTTCGCCGAGACCATTCGCTCCAGCAGCCAGGTCCTGCTTCGCATCATCAATTCCATACTGGACTTTTCCAAAGCCGAGGCCGGTAAAATAACCCTGGAACCTATCGATTTTCACCTTCCCGAGACCATTCGCGACGTGGTTCGCATGTTCACTCCCGAAGCCCAGTCGAAACGCATTCCGATCGTCTACCGGTTCGGCCCCGGCGTGCCGGACCAGGTGCGGGGCGATCCCGGCCGCCTCCGCCAGGTGCTGACGAATCTCATTGGGAATGCGGTCAAGTTCTCCGATTCCGGAGAGGTTACGATCGACGTTTCTCTAGTGAACGCGGCCCTTCCTGCCACCGTACTGCGAATCAGCGTAGCCGATCGGGGCATCGGCATCCCCCGGGATGCGCTCTCCCGTCTGTTTACGCCATTCACCCAGGCCGATACTTCCACAACCCGCAAGTACGGCGGCACCGGCCTCGGCTTGGCAATCGCCCGCCGTATCGTTGAAGCGATGGGCGGCGAAATCGGCGTCAATAGCGAACCCGGAGCCGGCTCTACCTTCTGGTTTACGGTTCCTTTTGAGGTGTGTCGCGAAGCGGAAATCTCAACCCAAACAGCCCCAATGTCCGCCGATCCCCCGCCCGTCAATCCGGCCAAAATCCTGCTCGCCGAGGACAACCCCGTCAACCAGAAAGTCGCCCTTTTGCAGCTCAAACGGCTGGGCTACACCGCCGACGCCGTAGCAAACGGCAGGGAAGCCGTCCAGGCCGTTATCTCCCAGGATTACGATCTGGTCCTGATGGATTGCCAGATGCCCGACATGGATGGGTATGAAGCCACCCGCGCCATCCGCCGCCACCAGAACGGACACCGTCGAACGGTCATCGTCGCTCTTACCGCCAGCGCGCGCGAGGAAGACCGCATCCGCTGCCTCGCCGCCGGCATGGACGACTTCATCAGCAAACCCCTCCACGTCCCTCGGCTAGCCGATTGTCTTGCCAAGTGGACGGCGCCTCAGCCCTGCTCTACATAGCCCGGCGCCGCGCGCTGCGGCGCCTAAGGCATTGACTTTGGTCTTTCTCCGGGTCTCCGCGCTTCCGCGGTGAGACCGCCGTTTAGTTCCGGATCCGCCGCTGGTGCGTCGAAGGAATCTTCATATCCTCGCGGTACTTGGCCACCGTCCGCCGGGTCACTTCGATGCCTTCCGCCTGCAATAGCGCGGTGATCTGTTCGTCTGTGAGAGGCCTTGTCCGGTCCTCGCTCTCGATCATCTTCTTCACCCGCCGCTTCAGCAGCAGCAGCGGTGTGGCGGCGCCCGAAGGCCCTTGCACCGCTTCCGAGAAGAAGTAGCGCAGCTCGAAGACACCCTGCGGCGTGTGGACATATTTGTTCGCCACCGCCCGGCTCACCGTCGAAGGATGCACGCCTACCTCTTCGGCCACTTCCTTGATCATCATCGGCCGGAGGTGCTCGATGCCGTGCGTCAGAAAATCCGATTGCCGCCGCACAATCGCCTGGCAAACCTTCATAATGGTCTGCTTTCGCTGCTCGATGTTCTTCATGAGCTGGATGGCGGAGGTGTACCGCTCGCGCACGTAGTCCCGCACTTCCTTCGAGACTTCCTTATTTGCTCCGCTGTCCCGGTCCAGCATGCGCTTATACTGCGCATTCAGCCGAAGCTGCGGCACATCCTCGTCGTTCATCTGGATGATGTAATCCTCTCCATCCTTGATGAAGTACACATCCGGCTCCACCACCCGCGCGCCCGCGCCCGAATACCTCAGGCCCGGCCGCGGATTCAGGTGATGGATCATGTTCACCGCGATCTCTATGTGCTCGAGCGGCCGCCCCAGGAACTTGGCAATCTCCTTGTACTGCCGGGTTTCGAGCAGCCGTAGATGGCCCGAAACAATTTGCCACGCCACCCCGCCCTTGCCGCCCACGCTCTCAATCTGCAGCAGCAGGCACTCTTTCAGGCTGCGCGCTCCCACTCCGGCCGGGTCCAGCGACTGCACCACCCGCAGCGCCTCTTCCACGTGTTCCGGTTTGTGGCGTCCCGCGGTCGCGATTTCTTCCAGCGACGCCGAAACGTAGCCGTCTTCGTCCAGGTTCCCGATGATCGATTCCGCCGCGTCCCGCACTTCATCGGAAATCAGGCTGACGCTCAGTTGCGACCGCAAATAGTCGCCCAGCGTCACCGGCGCGGAAAGGAACGTTTCGAACGAGGGCTTTTCTACAGATTCCGAGGCCGGACTTTTGTAGCCGGGGTCCAGATAATCGTCGAAAAAGGAGCCGAAGTCGATCTCGTCGAACGGATCGGTCGTGGCCGGCTCAGGCGGCTCCACAATGTCCGTTGCCGCCGCTGGCTCCGCTACAGCCGCGGCCGTCTCTTCCGCATCCGCGAACACGCTCCCGTTTATGGCCACTTCACTGGCCGCGCCATCCACCGCTGCCGATGCGCTCGACACCGAGGCTTCCAGGATTTGCTGGTCCGCAGTGTCCGGAACCCGCTCCGCTTCAAGCAGCGGCAGCAGTTCCTCCGGCGTGACTTCTTCCCCGTCCGCCTCGCCTTCCTCCAAAACCGGATTCTTGACGATCTCTTGCGTGATCATCTCTTTTAGTTCCAACCGGTTGAGCTGCAAAACCGTGACCATCTGCACAAGTCCAGGGGTCAGGATTTGCTTCTGCGCTACTTTCAGTTGGAGCCGTGGAGATAGTAGGCTCATCTGCCCACCATAATAACGCGCTGAAGCCGCCGGGAACGCATTCCATGTTCCAAATCCGGGGCGGAACTTCACCATTGGTTTGAATCGCCACGGAAGGCCTGCCGGAAGTAACCGTACAATCGCCTGCTACAATCCCTGTGGGGCCCAGGCTTTTGGCCCGCCACACTGCCCCAAAGCTTCTAAAATTACCAATGAGTTCAATTACCCGCGCCCGCGAGTTTCGCGATGTTTTCGCGAAACGCATCGTTCTGGCCGATGGCGCCATGGGAACCATGCTCTACTCTAATGGTGTTTTCATCAACCGCTGCTTTGATGAATTGAGTCTTTCGGCCCCCACGCTGGTCTCCGCAATCCATAAACAGTACCGTGAAGCCGGCGCCGAAATCCTGGAAACCAACACCTTCGGCGCCAACCGCGCCCGCCTAGCCGGCTTCGGCCTCGCCGATAAACTCGAAGCCATCAATCACGCGAGCGTCAAACTCGCGCGCGAGGCCGCAGCTGCGGCCCCGGACAATCCGCCCTTTGTCGCCGCCGCCATGGGCCCGCTCGGTGTCCGCATCGAGCCGCTCGGCCCTACTTCGTTCTCTGAAGCGCGCGCCTTCTTCCGCGAGCAGGCCGAAGCCCTCCTCGCCGCCGGCGTTGACCTCTTCATCCTCGAAACGTTTTCGGATCTCCGCGAACTGCGCGAAGCCGTTCTGGCTATTCGCGAAGCCGCCGGCCCCGACCCCGTTATCGTGGCCCAGGTGACCATCGACGATTTTGCCCACCTCCCCGGCGGCGCGACCCCCGAAGTCTTCACCTCCGAAATGAATTCCTGGCCTGCCGAAGCCATCGGCATCAATTGCTCGGTCGGCCCCAAAACCACCCTCGAAGCCATCGAACGCATGGCGCAGCTCGCCACCAAGCCCCTCACCGCCATGCCCAATGCCGGCCTTCCCACCCGCGTCGAAGGCCGCAACATTTATCTCTGCTCGCCCGAGTACATGGCCCAATACGCCCGCCGCATGCTCGCCGCCGGCGTCAAACTCATTGGCGGCTGCTGCGGCACCACTCCCGCCCATATCAGGCTGCTCCGCTCCGAAGCCCGTTCTGTCGATCCGTCCAGATACGCGCGGCGTAGCGGCCCCCCCACCGAAACCCTCGAGCAATCAGAAACCGAAACGGCCAAAGGCGGCGGAGCGCTTCCAAACATTCCGGCCGCCCAGAAGTCCCAGCTCGGAGCCAAACTGGCCGCCGGCAAATTCGTATCCATGGTCGAAATCCTCCCGCCCCGCGGCGTGGATGCTTCCCGCGAAATCGCCGGCGCCAAACTCTGCGCCCAGCACGGCATCGACTGCATCAACGTTCCCGATGGCCCCCGCGCCAGCGCCCGTCTCAGCGCCCAGGTCACCTGCCAGCTCATCCAGCAGCACGCCGGCATCGAAGCCGTCGATCATTTCTGCTGCCGCGACCGCAATCTCCTCGGCATCCAGTCCGAACTCCTCGGCGCCCACGCCGCCGGCATTCGCAATCTCATCTGCATCACTGGCGATCCGCCCCGCATGGGCATCTACCCCGAAGCCACTGCCGTCTTCGACGTCGATTCCATAGGCCTCGTCAACATCGTCCGCAATCTCAACTGCGGGCTCGATCTCGGCGGCAATCCCATGGGTTCCCAAACGGCTCTCCTGATCGGCGTCGGCGCCAATCCCGGCTCTCTCAACCTCGATGAAGAAATCCGCCGCCTGGAGTGGAAGGTCGCAGCCGGGGCCGAGTTCATCGTCACCCAGCCCGTTTTCGATTTCGCGCTGTTCGAGCGCTTCCTCCGCCTGATCGCGCACATCAAAATCCCGCTCATCTGCGGCATCTGGCCCCTCACCAGCCTGCGCAATGCCGAATTCATGGAAAACGAACTGCGCGTCCCCGTCCCCCCTGAGTTCCTGGAGCGAATGCGCCGCGCCGATAGCGGCGAAAAGGCCCGCGCCGAAGGCGTGGCCATCGCTCGTGAAATGGTTGCGCGCGTCCGCCCCATCGCGCAGGGCGTCCAGCTCAGCGCCCCCTTCGGACGCTACCAACTCGCCGTCGAAGTTGCCGAAGCCATCGGCCCGCGGTAACAATGGTGGGCAGGCTTCCGCCTCCAACTCAGCCCGAAATGGCCACTGACCTCATCGAAATCGACCCCGAGAACCCTCCCGCCGACGCGCTGGAGCGCGCCGCCGCCGCCATCCGCCGCGGCAAAGTAGTTGCCATCCCCACCGACGCCCTGTACACCTTAGTCGCCGATCCCTTTAACCTCGGCGCCGTAACCGGCGTCTTCCGCGCCAAAGGCCGCGAGGCCCACCGCTCGCTACCCCTGCTCGTCAACGACATCCTCATGGCCGAAGACCTCGCCTCCGAGCTCAACAACCGATTCTTCATCCTCGCCCGCCGTTTCTGGCCCGGCCCCCTCACCATCATCGTTCCCGCCTCCGCGAAGGTCCCGCTCAAGGTAACGGGCAACACCGGCCGCCTCGCTCTCCGCCAGCCCAAATCCCGCGTGGCCGCCGATCTCATCACCTTCATGAACCAACCCCTCATCGGCACCAGCGCCAACATCTCCGGCCACCCCACCTGCCGCAGCGGCATCGAAGTCTTCGGCATCATGGACTCCCGCGTGGATCTCGTCCTCGACGGCGGCCTCTGCGCCGGCCAAGGCGCGACCACCGTCGATATCACCGAGCCCTACTGGCGCATCATCCGCGAAGGCGCCGTCGAAGAGAAAGAAATCGCCGAGTGCCTCAAACCCACTTAGCCCCACTTAGTGAGCGGCGACACCCTCACCGCACTACCGTGAAGGCCAGGCGGCGATTCGGTCCGAAACGGTAGATGGCGAAATCGTCGTCCAGTGGGGCGACACGCTCGATGCCCAACCGCCGCATCACCGCCAGAATCGCTTTCGCCCTGGAGTTGCTCGCATCCGATCGGTCCGCCGCCGCATACCACATCGATGTATCGACGAAAAGGCTCATCGCGGACGCAGCCGGGGCTTGCGCCTGTTGGAAGCGAACGCGTCCGCAAGCATTGCATCTTTGCCCGCCGCGATATCCGAGCCTCCCGATGCCCCCAGATCGAAAACCACAGCGGGCTTCGCCGCCGGCCGTGAGCCGCCCAGATCGCGCGCCACCAGCCGTCTTACATACTCGGCCAGAGATAGCCCGAGATCGCTGGCACGCTGCCGGGCCCCTAGCCGGTTCGCGACCCCGAAAGCCTCGTGCAACTCTTCGAAATCCATCCCCGTGTTCCGCCCCGCCCTTATTTCCAATACGGCTTGCTGCGCATTCTCCGCGAGCACTCTTCCACTCTCACCGGCATCATCGGCCAGGTTGAAACCGCCGGCCCTTTGCTCCACGGCGGCACGGTCGAGCGCATCCATCCTCTGCGTGTAACCGGCAACTACTTCGCCGAACTCGCCATTCCACCCGCGCTCGGCCGGGTCCTCAACGATCACGATGAACAGGCCGCCGTCCTCTGCCATGAATATTGGGAGCGCAGCTTCGGTCGAAATCCGCGCGTCCTCGGCCAAACCGTGCGTCACTACAATCGTGCCTTCACCATCGTCGGCGTCGCGCCCCCATGGTTCACCGGCACCTCCATCGATAGCAGCGCCGATCTATGGATTCCCATGCGCGGATCCTACAACCTCCTCGACCTCCCCGAAATCCACGTGAACAACGCGTTTATCGACGAGTCCTTCACCGAAATCGTCGCCCGCCTCCGCCCTGGCGTCACGCTCGCCAAAGCCCAGGCCGAAACCGCCGTGCTTTGGAACCGGTATAACCAGGAAGCCAATCGCCGCGACCCTGCCAACCGGGCCTTCCGCGACGAGGCGCGGCTCGAACTCCGCTCCATCGCGCGTGGCACCTCTCCCTTCCGCGAACAATCCTCCACGGCATTGTGGCTTCTCTGGAGCGGCACCGGCTTGCTGCTTTTGATCGGCGCGGCGAATGCCGGCGGCCTGCTACTCGCTCGTGCCGGCTCGCGCGACAAAGAGACCGCGGTCCTGCTGGCGATCGGCGCCGGTCGCGCGCGCATCGCCAGCCTCTGGGTCACCGAAGGCCTCACGCTGGCCCTCGCCGGCAGCATCCTCGGAACCCTCGCCGCTTACCAGGCATTCCCGCTATTGGTCCGTTTGCTTCCCCCGGCGCGTGGCGTTGGCGTCAACAGCTTGGAATTGCGCATCCGCTCGCTCCCGTTTCGCGCCGATTGGCGCATGGGGGCCTTAGCCGTTGCCGCCTGCGACCTCATCACCCTCGTGGCCGGAATCGCCCCGGTCCTCCGCTCCTCCCGGCTCGATCTGTGGAGCGCCCTCAAAACCTCCATCGGCGATCGCCGCCACCGCCGTTTCCAATCGGCGCTGTGCGCCTTGCAGGTCGCGCTCTCCACCGTTCTCCTCGTCTCCGCCGGCTTGGCGGTTCGCAGCCTCGCCACGCTCCGCGCCGTGCCGACTGGTTTCGATGCCGATCACATCGCCACCTTCGCCGTCGATCCCACCGTCGCCCGCTACACCAAAGAACAGACCGAATCGCTCCAGCGGCGCCTGATCGACGGCGCGTTGGCTCTGCCGGGAGTTTCCGGCGCTGCCATCGCCTTCGCACCCCTCATGCGCGGGCTCGGAATGGGCAATCTCGCCATCTTCCCCGATCGCCCGCCCGAAGGCCGCTTGAATATCAGCTACAACGTCGTCTCGCCCGAGTATTTCGAAACCATGGGCATGCGCATCGTCGCCGGTCACGGCTTCGATCGCAACTCCGCTGGCGCCAAACCCCTCCCCGCGGTCGTGAATCAGACTTTCGCCGCCCATTTCTTCCCGGGCCAAAACCCGCTCGGAAAGCTATTCGCCACCGGCCGCAAATGGACCGAACCTCAATTTCAAATCGTCGGCGTCGTCAACGATACTAAGTACCGCTCGCTGCGCGAAGTGCCGCCGCCCATCTACTACATCACCGACTTCGGCCCTATGCCGCAATACAGCACGTTCATTCTCCATGTCCGTAGCAGCGGCGATCCCGAATCGCTCATCCCGGCCGTCACCCGGCTGCTGCACTCTATCGATCCCCGCCTCCCTTTCTACGAAGTCACCACGCTCAAAGCAGATATCGCCCGCTCGCTCTGGCAGGACCGCATGCTGGCCGCGCTGGCCACGGCATTCAGCCTCTTCAGCGCTGTGCTTGCAACCGCCGGCCTCTATGGATTGCTCGCATTCTTCGTCGCCGCCCGCCGCCGCGAAATCGGGCTTCGCATGGCGCTCGGCGCAATGCCCGCTCATCTCGGCAGACTCTTGTGCCGCCAGCTCATCCCAGCCATAACCCTAGGACTCGCCGCCGGCGCCGCGCTCTCCTTCCCTGCCGCCGCCTGGCTCCGCAGCCTGCTCTACCAGGTCTCGCCCACCGATCCCCGCACCATCGCCTTCACCCTGCTCGTCATGCTGTTCGCCATAGCGCTTGCCGCCTCGATTCCCACCTGGCGAGCCCTGCGCACCGATCCCGCATCCTCCTTGCGCGAGGAGTGACGGCAATCTCACCGCGCAACCCTCGCCCGTTCCAGCTCAGCCCTCTGCTCATTCCACCGGAACACCCGTGCCCCCGGAGCCGGCTTTCGTCCGGCCTCCGCCACCTGAATCCGGCCGGCGTCTACGCCGCTGTTCATGGCAACGCACTGCGGAAACCCGTTGGCCAAAAACACAACACCCATTCGTTTGGCCGGCAGATCCTTCACCCAGACCGTGTCCGCGGATCTCTCAAGACTACGCCCGAACGAAACACAGATTCCTTTTGCCAGCTCCGCCGTGCTGCGCCATTGGGCGAGATTATGTTCCAGGATCGCCGCATGAATCGCCATCAGGATGCACGCCATCGCGATTCGCGGCCGCGCCGGCATTCCATCGAACAACCGGCTCCAGAAAATAGCCAGCCCAACGGATGGCAGGTAGATTCGGAAGCTGCCGCTGAGATCAGGGCCTACCAGCAATAGATGCTGTACCGGCAAGCTCGCCAGGATCGCCATTCCGGCTGCTCCCACATACAGGCGAACACGGGACTCGACCGGTTTGCGGGACAGCAACACACAAGCGATCCATACCATCGGAAGCATAGCCAGTGCGCCGCGCAAGGCAATCCCCGGCGCACTTGCCCAGTTGACCGGAAACAACAGAATCGCCCATTGGCGTAAAAATAATGCTTCTAACGTCTGCAACGGATGAAATCGGGTCACGGCCGGAAGCCCCTCCGGGCCGCGATATCCTCCAATGCCGCCTAGCGCCCACCATCGGTAGATCCACATTCCAAGGGCTAAGCCCGAAGAAAGTATCGAAGCAAAAACCATGCGCCCGCTGTATTCCGTCGCGCAAAACAGCGCCAAGCATCCAACCAGCAACGGCAAACAGAACGCCGATTCCTTTGTCAGTATCGCGAGCGCCTGAAGCAAGCACCCGATTCCCAGCCAGAAGCACCGGCCCGATTCGGCAAATTGCAGCACACTCAGCAGACAGAGCAGCGCCAGAAACGTTACGATCAAATCGAAGCGCGCGTCCACCCACGCGACCGCCTCCGCGGTACAGCCGTTGAGCAGAAACAGCAGCGCTCCCGCCAGGCTCGCGAAAGCCCCCGCACCAACTTTGCGGCACAGCACGAATGTCAGGCAGGCGCACGCCGCGTGCAGCATGAGGCTAAGCGCGTGCCAGCGCGCCGCGTCGATTCCCGCCCAAAGATAACTCAACTCGTACAGCACAAAGCCAACCGGCCGGAAGAAAAGCCCCGGCGGATCCGCCACGCGGCCGAAATACAAAAGCGGCCAATGCCAGGGCCACTCCGAAGAATGCTGAGCGGCTTCCGTAATGTGCGTGTAATCGTCGTAGAGAAAAGGAATCTGAAAAATGCGGCCGAAAGCCATGAGTGCCAGGGCGGCGATAACGAAAAATACCAGCGCTGCCGAGCGCCGGCGAAACCCGTACGATTTTGGGGGCGCAGCCAACGCCTTCCCGCGGCCCGAGCGCCCAACAGCCGCCGCAACCAGCGCAACCGCGGCAATTCCCTCGACATTCATTCGCGAGTGGGCGGATGGCGCGCCCGCCGCCAGATTCCACTCGAAACAGCCGGCAGCCGCCACGAACGCAACCACCGGTAGGATTAGCGGGAGATTCGCACGAATGCTCACATTTCGAAGACCCGTGACCGTTCGAATCCCCTACAACCCTGGACGCTTCGCGCCGATTACGCTCCCGCCAAAGTATTCTCGGAAACAGCCGGTCCTACGAACCATCAGCCGCGAGAAACCGGGCTGCCGCATTCACCTGCATCCCTGTAGGGTAAGGGTTTTGGCTGGTATCCAAGCTGGTTTTCGAAGTAAGCCGCGTAGCGGCGGGCATGGCAGATCGCTAGCCGGTTGTGAGCCGCAAGCCCAACCGCTCGAACAGGCGCGTATCCGCGTTCTGGCCCGGGTTTGGCGTGGTAAGCAGCTTATCGCCGAGAAACACCGAATTGGCGCCGGCCAGGAAACACAGGGCTTGCGCTTCTTCGGAGAGGGCGAGCCGGCCGGCGCTCAGCCGAACCTTAGCGCGTGGCATGAGCACCCGCGCCGTCGCGATGGTGCGCACCAGTTCGAGCGGATCTTCCGCCGGGCGGTGCGCCAGCGGCGTACCCGGCGCGCGCACCAGCAGGTTGATGGGCACGCTTTCGGGATGGGGATCGAGCGCAGCCAACTGCCGCAGCAGCCCATAGCGGGCCGTGCGGTCTTCGCCCATCCCGATGATGCCGCCGCAACAGACCGTGATTCCGGCGGCGCGCACACGCCCGAGCGTATCCAGGCGCTCCTGGTAAGTGCGCGTATGAACGATCTCGCCGTAAAATTCGGGCGACGTATCGAGGTTGTGGTTGTAAGCCGTGAGGCCCGCTTCGGCCAGCGCTTCGGCCTGTGGCGTGGTGAGCATGCCGAGCGTGCAGCAGGCTTCGAGTCCCAGGGCGCGCACGCCGCGCACCATCTCCAGCACACGCTCGAACGGCTCGCCGGCGGGCACATTGCGCCACGCTGCCCCCATGCAGAAGCGCGTGGCGCCCTGCTCGCGGGCGCGGCGGGCGGCGGCTAAAGTCTCCTCTACGCTCAGCAAATCCTGCCGCACTACGCCAGTCTTATAGTGCGCCGATTGTGGGCAATAACCGCAATCTTCCGGGCAGCCGCCGGTCTTGATGCTGAGCAGCATGGCGCCCTGCACTTCGCTCGGGCGATGATGCTCCCGGTGCACAAGCTGCGCTTGAAAGATGAGCTCTAGTAGCGGAGCCGTGTAGATGGCTTCAATTTCCGCGAGTGACCAATCGTGCCGAATGCCGGTTGAGAATCTGTCTGACGCCGTAGCGGTAGCCATCGGAAAAAAACCATTATGGCATCTGCTGAAAAAGGGAAATTCCGGCGATGCCGGCGGCGCCCGCCGCGAGACAGGCGGGCGCATTCTCCTGCGTGATCCCACCCAGCGCCAGCACGGGCAACCGCACCGCGCGCGCGGCCGCGCGCAGCCGCTTTACTCCCTGCGGCGGCCCGTAGGCCAGCTTGGAAGGCGTGGCAAACACCGGGCCGAAGACGGCGAAATCGGCTCCTTCGCGCTCCGCCGCGCGCAGTTCATCCATGGAATGCGTCGAGACGCCGATCAGGAAACCTGGCGGCACGATCCGCCGCAACAGGGAGGGCGCGATGGAATGGGACGGCAGGTGCACGCCATGCGCGCCGCAGGCGAGCGCGATATCGGCGCGCTCGTTCACCAGGATGCGCGCTCCGTGCGGGTTGGGCAGGCCAAGCACGCGGCGCACCAGGGCGCACAACTCGCGCGGAGGGAGGTCTTTTTCGCGAATTTGGATGCGCTCAATCCCTTGCGCCAGCGCGCGCTCGATCAAGCGCAACAGCGGCCCGGCGCCGCCGGCCGCCGTTCGATCGGTAATGTAGTAGCGCAACATCGCGAGTAGCCGTGCAACTTACAGTGCAGTACAATTGCCCCGATATGCGGTTACTATTGTTGCTGATGCTTGCCGTTTCCGCCACCGCGCAGGACCGCAGCCAGGCGCGGTCCATGGTGATTTCCGACCGTGGAATCGTGGCCACCAGCCAAACGCTGGCTTCGCAGGCGGGAGCGCAGATTCTGGCGCGCGGCGGTTCGGCGGTGGACGCGGCCATTGCGGCGGATGCCGTGCTCGGCATCGTCGAGCCGATGAGCTGCGGCATCGGCGGCGATCTGTTCGGCATTTACCAGGATGCGAAAACCGGCCAGCTTACCGGCCTCAATTCCAGCGGATTCGCCGGCCGCGCCATGAGCATCGAGGCGCTCAAGGCTTTGGGTTACGACAGCATGCCGCAAACCGGTATCCAGTCGGTCACCGTGCCGGGCTGCGTCGAAGGCTGGTCCAAGCTGCATCAGCGGTTCGGAAAGCTGCCGTGGAGCGATCTGTTCCAGCCGGCAATCTATTTCGCCGAGCACGGTTTTCCGGTCACCGAAATCATCCACGAAGCCTGGAAACTGGCGGCCGGCCGTTTGAGCGAGAACAAGGCGGTTTACCTGCCGCACGGGGAAGTGCCCGAAGTGGGCGAGGTTTTTCGAAACCCGCAATACGGCGCGGCCTTGCGATTGATCGCGAACGACGGCCCGGCGGCGTTCTACCAGGGCCCCATCGCAAGCGCCATTCTGAAGACCGGTAGCCGGCTGGGCGGCAAGCTCTCGGCGGACGATTTTGCCGAATTTCAGGCGGAATGGACGCAGCCGGTCTCCACCGAATACCACGGCTGGCGCGTCTACGAGCTGCCGCCCAATACCCAGGGCATCGCGGCGCTCGAGATGCTGAACATCTTTTCCCGGTTTCCGCTGCGCGATTACGCGCCGCGCGGAGCCGAGGAGTTACACATCCAAATTGAAGCGCAAAAGCTCGCCTACGCCGATTTGCACCGCTACGTAGCCGATCCCAAGTTCGCCAAAGTGCCGGTGGATGGCCTGATTTCGCGCGGCTATGCGCGCGAACGCGCCGCCCGGATCGACAAAAACAAGGCCAACTGCGAAGTCCCGCCGGGCACGCCGCTGGAGATCGGCCGCGACACAATTTACATGGCGGCGGTGGATGCGGACGGCAACATCATTTCGTTAATCCAGAGCCTTTACTCCAGTTTTGGCTCGGGCGTGGTGGTGGATCAGTTCGGTTTCGCGCTGCAAAACCGGGGCGCATTATTCACCATGGATGCCGCGCACCCCAACGCGCTCGCCCCGCGCAAGCGGCCCTTCCACACCATCATTCCGGCCTTCATGCAGAAGGATAATCTGCGCATCGGCTTCGGCATCATGGGCGGCTTCAACCAGGCGCAGGCGCACGCGCAGTTCGTCTCCAATATTGTGGATCACGGCATGAATATCCAGGCAGCGCTCGAAGCGCCGCGCTTTACCAAACTCACCTTCGGCGGCTGCGATGTTTCGATCGAAAACCGCATTCCGCCGGAAGTGCGCAATGTGCTGGCGGCGCGCGGGCATCAACTGAACGTCACCGGCGATTTCTCCGACACAATGGGCGGCGGCCAGGCCGTTATGCACGACACCAGATCAAAGATCAATTACGGCGCATCGGATCCGCGCAAGGATGGGGCCGCGGTGCCGGAACCGCATCCGTATTTCACTTCAGCCGCCCACGCCACTCGATGACGCTCGTGGCTCCGGTCTGAGCCGCGAGAGAGCGGTATTGGCTCTTACCTCTGCGCCGAAGGATCGCCCGTAGGCGGCGGGGCGTGGTCTTCTTTCGCCGGCGGCCCGAGCAACTGGGTGAACACCGGCTTCAGCGCATCCGCCCAAATCTGATAAGCCTTCAATGTAGGATGCAGCTTGTCGTGTTCGTTCATCATGCCTGCGAACAAGCGGCCCTGCCGATCGGCCAGCTTCCGGTTGATGCTTACGAACCGCACGCGCTTTCCGTCAGCCATTCGGGCCAGATTTTGGTTGATTCGATCGATGAGCGGCAGAAGCGCCATATGATCGTTGCGCGGGAAGATGCCGGTGAGTACGACGGTTGCTTCGGGCGCTTTGGCGCGCATCACATCGACAATGGCCTGGATTCCTTCCGTCACACTGGTGACCGCGGCGTCACCGCCGATGCCGTTCGCATAGGGCGCCAGGTCATTGGTGCCCGCGAGCAGCACGATCGCCTTGGGGTGAACGTCATCGAGTTCGCCGTTCTCCAGGCGCCAAAGAATGTTGCGGGTGGTGTCGCCGCCCCAGCCGAAATCGGCGGCGTTCCAGCCGAAGAAGTTCTGCTTCCAATTGGCCAGCAGTTCGGGATAGTCGGTCGCATCCCAGCGGCGGGTGATGGAGTCGCCCTCGAAATAGATGTCGATCCGGCCGGCTTTCGCTTTCGCCAGCAACTCCTCATGCGCCTTGCGCGAGTTCTCGTCGAAGCGCGCCAAGGGCGCAACCGGCGGCGCGCGGTCCAGCATGCGGTCGGCCCAGGGGATGAAATATTTCCAGTTGGGCGCGTCGGTGTGCCCGCCATCGTGCTGCCGCCAGGCAAGCTGGCCACCGAGCAGCCCGAGATTCACGGGAGGCATTTGCGCGTTGCGATAGTCATCGCCCACGCCGAGATCTTTGGCGCCAAGCAGCCGGAACACCGGCCCGGCAGCGACCGCAGCCATGAAGCTCCCCTTCTGGTCGAGCCATTTGGCATCGCCTTTTTCGGGAATGCCATAGCTGATGAAGGTTGGCCGAGGGGCGCAGAGAGCGATCAGTTCATGCGCGTCCACCGGCAGGTCGCCGGCGTTTTTGCTGCCGAAGCCGGCTACGGCCGCGCCATATTTCAGGAAATTGCCGGCCATCCAGTGGTACTCGCCGGTGGCGGTAAGGTTCTCTACCGCTTCTCCCCAATTGCGGCGATGCAGCTTGGCGCCGCCCTCGCCGGAGGAGCCTACCAGCACCACAGCGAAACGCGTATCGAACGCCATGGCGATGAGCGCCGCCTTGCCGTAGCGGGAAACACCTTCGATGCCGACGCGTTTCGAGTCCACGGCGGGATCGGTTTCGAGATAATCGAGCGCGCGCGAAGCGCCCCATGCCCAGGCTCGGAGAGCGCCCCAGTCGTCCGGCTTGCGCGGCTGGCCTTTGTTCACCAGGCCGATGATGCCACGAGTCAGCCCCGCACCGTTGTCCGCCTGCACGCTTACCGGGTTGAGGTAAGCGTAGCCCCACCCATCGGCGATCAACTGTTCGGCGGCGGGCGGATCGGCCGGCGCGGGAACGGCGGCGCCTGGCCCGCGGATGGGAGTGCCGCGGCCGAACATGATCATCACGGGCACGCGGCCCGTGGGATTCGCCGGAGTCACCAGGGTCATTTCAATATCGACGTTAATGAGCGGATACAAAGAATTATCCACGTGGCCGATGAGCTTTTTTTCGACGGCCTGGTGGGACCCGCTCACGATGGTGGCTGTGCCAATAACCGTCCAGGTCACTTTGGGAACGTCCGGCGGAACCCGGCCCACTACCTCGCGCTCGAAATCCTCCACGATTTCCGGCCGCCGCTGGTTCCACCACATGGCCGCGGTAGTGACCCGCTGGCCATTCTTTAGTACCAGCGGATCGGGCAAATCGGGGAATGGATTTGCAGTTTTTTCGTCATAGTTGGCATGATTGGGAGCGCTCTCATTACCGCTGGGTCCCGGTCTGAGCGACTGGATGCCGAGCTGGTCCATCATGTTCCGATGGTCTTGCTCGGCGGTCCAATTCTTCGGCTGTGGAGGCGCGGCGGTTTGCCCGAAAGCGCCCGCGGCGAACAGAAAGGCCACGAGGCCCCCGCTTACGGTCCCCGGCGCCCAACCCGAAAGCAGCGTTGTTCTTCTCATGTTCGAAGCCTGAACAAATCATATTCCAAAATGGGGCCGAGTGCGTTACTGTCGAACTAGAATGCGTACCGAGACCGCATCTTCCGTGGCACTTCCGCTGGGCCAAATCGCCGGTGTGGTGGAGGAGGAGTTGGCCGCGACGCCTTTCGTCGATGTGCATACGCACCTGTTCATGCCCTCCTTGGGAAAACTGGGGCTGTGGGGGATCGATGAACTGATCACCTATCATTACCTGGAGGCGGAACTGTTCCGTTCAAGCCGGATCGAGCCGGAAGAGTACTTTCAGCTATCGAAGCGGCAGCAAGCAGACGAGATCTGGCGCGCGCTGTTCGTGGAGAACGCGCCGGTTTCCGAGGCAACGCGCGGGGTAGTCGCGGTGCTGGACAGCTTCGGCCTCAACACGGCGGCGGAGAATCTTACGGAAGCGCGGGCGTTCTTCGCGGCGCAGGATTTCGAAGCCCATCTGCGGCGGACCCTCGAACTGGCGGGCGTGAGCGCGGTGGTGATGACGAACGATCCGCTCGATCCCGAGGAAGCTCCGTTCTGGGAGCAGGGGGCGGAGGCCGACGCCCGCTTTCATCCCGCATTGCGTCTGGACCGCATTTTAAACGATGCGGCGCTGGGCGTCCAGCCGGTGAAAGTGCGCCGGTTCCTGGAGACCTGGTGCGCGCGCATGCAGCCGGTCTATATGGCGGTTTCGCTGCCGGACAGCTTCGTGTATCCGGAGGAGAGCGCGCGCGGCCGGTTGCTGGCCGAGGCGGTCTTGCCCGCCTGCCGCGATTTCGACATTCCTCTCTCTTTGATGATCGGCCCAAGGCGGCGCGTGAATCCGGCGCTGCGGCTGGCGGGCGATGCTTCGGGCCGCGCGGATTTGCGGGCGCTGGAACGGCTGTGCGTGGACTTTCCCGAGAATCGTTTTCTGGTGAGCGTGTTGAGCCGGGAGAATCAGCACGAACTGTGCGTCTATGCGCGCAAGTTCCGCAACCTGATGCCGTTCGGCTGCTGGTGGTTTCTGAATAACCCTTCGATCGTGGAAGAGATCACGCGGGAGCGGATCGAGATGCTGGGCATGAGCTTCATCCCGCAGCACTCGGATGCGCGCGTGCTCGAGCAGTTGATCTACAAGTGGCGGAACACGCGCCGCACGCTGGCGCCGATACTCGCGAATACCTACCGGCTGCTGGCGGAGGATGGCGGGGAAGCCACACGCTGGGGCATTCGCCGCGATATCCAGAGGCTGTTTCGCGGCAATTTCGAAGGATTCTGCGCACGCAAAGCCTGATAAACTGGACTTCGAAGAGATGGTTTGAAAGAGCAACCAAATGGTGGCAACCGGTCGCAAGGCGCCTCAAGCGAGGTGGTGCGCGACATCAACCGGCGGATCGTCCTCAACCTGATTCGCACGCGGCAGCCGATTTCGCGCGCGGACCTGGCTCGCGCTTCGGGCCTGCAGCGTAGCACGATTTCCCTGATTGTCGAAGAACTCATCGCGGAGCGATGGGTTATGGAAGGGCCTACGGGCCGCCTGCCGCGCGGCCGCCGGCCGACGTTCCTGCGACTGAACGAAGACCGCGTGATTATCGGAGTGGATATCCGGCCGCCGCAAATCACGCTGGCCTTGGGCAACGTGAACGGGAAATTCACCTCGCAGGAAGTATTCCCCACACCCTCGAACGCCAAGACCGCGGTGGAGACCATAATCCAGCGCATCCACCCGATGATCCGCGCGTGCCGGGAGAAGAAGATCGAGGGCATCGGGGTCACTCTTCCGGGACGGACGCGGGAAGGGCGGCTGGTGTTTGCGCCCAACCTGAAGTGGGCGGAGGTGGATATCCGCAGCGGGCTAGCCAAGGCGACCGGGCTCGAAGTGGAGATGGACAATGCGGCGAACGCGTGCGTCCTGGCGGCGGTGTGGTTCGACCGGATGGATGCGGCACGCGACCTGGTGGTAGTGACGGTATCGGAAGGCATCGGCACCGGGATTCTGATGGATGGGCGGGTGGTACGCGGCGGGTCGGGAATGGCGGGCGAGTTCGGCCACGTGCCGCTCGATCGGGAAGGCCCGCCGTGCGGCTGCGGGAGCCGCGGCTGCTGGGAGGTTTATGCCTCGAACCGCGCGGCCCTGCGCTATTATCACCAGGGCAAAACGCCTGCCGGCGAGCTGAGCTTTGCCGACCTGCTGAGCCTGGCCGAGCAGGAAGATCCGCGGGCGGTGAGCGCGCTGGACCAGATGGCGCACTATCTGGGGCGAGGCATGCGGATGATCGTGGCGGGCCTAGCGCCGGAGCGCATCATTGTGATTGGCGATGTGACGCGTTCCTGGCGGCGGATCGGGCCGGCAGTGGAAGCCGAGGTGCGCGCGCAGGTGCTGCCGGGCGGATGCCCTCCGCGGCTGATTCCGGTTTACGAAGGCGGCATGGCACGGTTGCGGGGAACGGTGGCGCTGGTGCTGGAGAAGCATTTCGGAGCGGTGGGGGAAGCGAGCGCGGTGTGAACCGCGGCAGGCGGAAGCGCCTGCCTAAGGCAATTCAAGCGTTGCAAAACAAACTTCCATTTTCAGGGTAATAGGTTCTTAATTCCTATTCAGGATTTTCGCGAAGCGCTTTCTCCGTAAAGCTGGTGAGCGGCTGGCGCCGGTAAGCGCGCGGCCCTTGCCGGAAACTCGCCGAGGGTTCAGGAGTGCCGGCTGTTTGAGTGATTGCTCCCTGTCGGGTCTCTGGAAACCTTGCGACTGAAGCGCGGCGATATTGTTGTAGGATTAAACCAAACATGCGAATTCGGGATATCCGGGCCACAACGGTCACGGTTCCGCTCGAGGCCCCGCTGAGGCATGCCAATGGATGTCACTGGGGCCGTTTCGTACGGACCATCGTGGAAGTGGAAACCGATAATGGGCTGATCGGCTTGGGCGAAATGGGTGGCGGGGGAGAATCCGCGGAAGCCGTCTTCCGCGCGATGAAAAGCTACCTGGTGGGCCACGACCCGGCGCGGCTGGAAGAACTGCGTTTCCGGATCGCCAACCCGACAGCGTCCCTATATAACAACCGCACGCAGGTGATGGCGGCGCTGGAATTCGCCTGCCTGGATATTTTGGGACAGGCGTGGGGCGTGCCGGTTTCGCAGATTCTGGGCGGGGCGCTGCGCGACCGTGTGCCGTTTGCGTCTTATTGTTTTTTCCGCTATGCGAATCCGCAAACGGGCGCTGGCGAGGTACGCACGATCGATCAATTGTTGGCCTATGCGCGCGATCTGAAGCGCCGCCGCGGGTTCCGCACGCATAAGCTGAAAGGCGGCGTGTTCCCTCCGGATTACGAACTGGAGGCTTACCGCGCGCTGGCCGCCGCCTTCCCGGAAGATTCCCTGCGCTTTGACCCGAACGCGGTCTGGTCGACGGAACAGGCCATCCGCTTCGGCCAGGCGATTGCGGATCTGCGGAACGACTACCTGGAAGATCCGGTGTTCGGAATGAACGGCATGCGCCGCACGCGCCAGATGGTGCGGATTCCGCTGGCCACAAATACGGTGGTGGTGAATTTCGAGCAACTGGCGGCGAACGTTCTGGATACCGCGGTAGACGTAATTCTGCTGGATACGACGTTCTGGGGCGGCGTGCGCGCGTGTGTGAAAGCGGCCGGGGTGTGCGAGACGTTTCAACTGGGGGTGGCGGTGCATTCCTCGGGCGAACTGGGCGTTCAACTCGCGACCATGCTGCACCTGGGCGCGGTGCTTCCGAATCTCTCTTTCGCCGCCGATGCGCACTACCATCACCTGACGGACGATATTATCGAGGGCGGGTTGATGCGCTACGAAGATGGCGCGATTAGCGTGCCGGAGGGCCCCGGTCTGGGTGTGAAACTCGATCGCGAAAAGGTGGGCTGCTACCACGAATTGTACCGGCGGCTAGGCAACTATGCCTACGATCAGGACCCGGCGCGGCCGGGCTGGACGCCGCTCGTTCCGAACGACCGCTGGGCGGATCCAGGCGACAGCCGGGCTGTCCAGATACCCTACTGATATGGCAAACTGCTTCGACTTGAGCGGCCACGTAGCGGTGGTGACCGGTGGGACGAGCGGCATCGGGCGCGCGCTGGCTCTGGGATTGGCCGCACATGGCGCGAGCGTGGCGCCAGCCGGGCGGCGGCGCCACCTGGTGGAAGAGGTTTGCGGCGCAATCGAAGCCGCGGGCGGCGCGGCCCTGGCCCACACGGTGGATGTGCGTGCGCGCCACTCCTTGGAAGCCCTGCGCGAGGCGGTGCTCGACCGCTTCGGAGGCGTGGACATCCTGGTGAACGCAGCCGGCTACACGTTCAAGCAGCCAACCGCGCAGATGGCCGAAGAACAATGGCTCTGCCTGATGGATACGAATCTGACCGGGGCGCTGCGCGCCTGCCAGGTATTTTACGAGCCGCTGAAGCGGAGCGGGCGCGGGCGGGTGATCAATGTGGCATCGCTCAGCTCGTTTCTGGCCTTCCACGAGGTGGCGGCCTATAGCGCGTCGAAAACGGGTTTGCTCTCATTGACGCGCTCTCTGGCGTGCGAATGGGCGCGCGATGGCATTTGCGTGAATGCGCTCGCGCCGGGCATTTTTCCCACCGAGATGAATCGGGAACTGGTGATGGGCACGGCGCGAGGGCGCGAACTGCTGATGCGGACGCCGATGGGCCGGTTCGGCGATCCGGCGGAATTAGTGGGGGTGGCGGTGCTGCTGGCTTCCGCTGCCGCCAGTTTTCTTACGGGTCAATGCATCGCGGTGGATGGCGGGTATCTTGCCTCGGGAGTCAATTCTTAGGGGGATCGATGGGGCCGGCGACTATGGAGTCCGTGGGCAGAAGGATGGCGGCGCTGGCTTGCCTGGTGGTTTGCGGACTGCACGCGGAGACGGGACGGGCTGCCTGGTTGCGGTATGCGCCGCTCGATACGCAGACCGCGCGGCAGGATCGCGAATCGCTGCCCGCGGCGATCGTGGCGCTGGAAGACGGCTCCATTCCGGAGAGCGCCCGCGGTGAACTGATTCGTGGGGTCCGCGGCATGCTGGGACGCGAGTTGCGCGTGGAAGCCCGTCTGCCCGCCGAGCCGGCGCTGGTAATGGGCACGTTCGCCGATCTCCGCCGGGTGCTGCCGCAGCTAGCGCTTCCCGAGGGCCTTGCGGAAGATGGTTTCTGGCTGAAGACCGTGGCGACCGGGGGCAATCGTTACCTGGTGATTGGCGGGGTGAACGAGCGTGGCGTGCTTTATGGCGCGTTTGCGTTGTTGCGGCACATGGCACTGGGCGAACCAATTCGCGAGCTGGACGAGAAGCAATCGCCGTACGCGCCCGTGCGCTGGGTGAATCAATGGGACAACCTGGATGGGTCGATCGAACGGGGCTACGGCGGGCGCTCGATTTTCTGGGAAGACGGCCACGCGCGCACCGACCTGGGGCGGGTGAGCGAATATGGCCGGCTGCTGGCTTCCATCGGCATCAACGCGTGCGCTATTAACAACGTGAATGCGAACCCGCGCCTGCTGGCCACAGAGTTTCTGCCGCAGGTGGTTCGCATCGCGCAAGCGTTGCGCCCATGGGGGGTGCGCGTGGCCCTTTCGGTGGATTTCGGCAGCCCTAAAAGCACGGGCGGGCTGGACACATTCGATCCGCTCGATGTGCGCGTGGCGGAATGGTGGAAAGAGAAGGCAAACGAAATCTACAAGGCGATTCCGGATTTTGCGGGTTTCGTGATGAAGGCGGATTCGGAAGGGCGGGTGGGGCCATCCGCGTATGGCCGAACGCACGCCGATGCCGCGAATGTGGTGGCGCGCGCGCTCGCGCCGCATGGAGGCATCCTCTTTTACCGCGGATTTGTCTACAACCATCACCTGGACTGGCTTAACCTCAAGAACGACCGCGCACGCGCCGCGTACGACAACTTCCATCCCCTGGATGGCCGCTTCGACGATAACGTGGTGATCCAGATCAAAAACGGTCCCATCGATTTTCAAGTCCGCGAGCCGGCTTCGCCGCTGTTCGCGGGCTTGCCGAAAACGAACGAGGCGATCGAACTGCAAGTGACACAGGAATACATGGGGCAGGCCCGCCATCTGACTTTCCTCGTGCCGCAGTGGAAAGAGACGCTGGATTTCGAAATGGGCGGCGCGACTGTGAAGGCGCTGGTTTCCGGCAGCGTAACCCACCGCCGCCTGGGAGGCTTTGCCGGAGTAGCCAATGTGGGGCTGGATGAGAACTGGATGGGCAATCATCTTTCGCAGGCGAATCTATACGGCTTCGGCCGGCTGGCGTGGGATGCGGACCTGAGCGCATTCCGCATCGCCGAGGAATGGACGCGGCTGACGTTCAGCAACGATCCCGAAGTGGTGAATACGGTTTCGGCCATGCTGCTCGGTTCCTGGCGAACTTACGAAAACTACACAGGCCCACTGGGACTGCAGACGCTGACCGACATTACCGGCAACCATTACGGCGTGAACGTGGAAGCTTCGGAGGGCAACGGCTGGGGACAATGGCATCGCGCCGATGCCAATGGCGTGGGCATGGACCGGACCGTGGCCAGCGGAACCGGTTTTGCCGGCCAATATCCGCCCGACGCCGCCAGGCGCTTCGAATCGACGGCCACGTGCCCCGACGATCTGCTGCTGTTCTTCCATCACGTGCCTTACACCTACCAACTTCATTCGGGCCAAACCGTAATCCAGTACATCTACGATTCGCACTACGAAGGCGCCCTCACCGCGGAAGAGTATGTGAGCCAATGGCAAAAGCTGCGCGGCCGCATGGATGAAACGCGCTACCAGGACGTGCGGGCGCAGCTCGAATATCAGGCGGGCCAGGCGGAGGTATGGCGGGATGCGGTAACAAACTGGTTCCACCGCGCCTCTGGGATTGCGGATGCGCAGGGCCGCGTAGGTCACTATCCCGGCCGGACGGAGGCGGAATCGATGGTGCTGGAGGGCTACACAGTCACCGCTGTGCACCCATGGGAAGCGGCTTCGGGAGGGCAGGCCGTCTCTTGCCCGAGCTCGAAATGCGCCGCCACGTTCCGCTACGACGGCCCGCGCGGATGGTATGACCTGCGCATCGAGTATTTCGATCAGACAGACGGGGTTTCGCATTTCCGCGTGCTGGATGGCGCGCAGGTGCTGGACGAGTGGGCGGCCGCAGCCGATTTGCCTACCAGAAAGATCGACGGATCGAGTTCGATGAGGCGCACCGTGCGCGGAATTGCGCTGCGCCCGGGAGACCGCATCCGAATCGAAGGCGTGCCGGATGGGAGGGAGCGGGCGCCGCTCGATTACGTGGAAATCGTGGCGGCCGAGCAGTGAAAGAGCGGGAGATCCCCTTGCTGCCGTTTATGGTGGCGCCAAGCTCGCGGAAGCACCAAAGTCATTCACACCGAGTAACCGGGGGCAGTTTGCCGAGAGCGTCCCTGCAATCACTGCGAGAGCGGGACGGGCACGAAGATTGTCTGGCCGTTGCGGTTGACGAGAAAGAGCGGCGGACGATTGCCGGAGGCCGTCAGGGCCTTTTGAAGGTCTTGGATCGTGCGCACACGTTGCCGGTTCACTTCCTGAATGACATCGCCGGCCATGAGACCGGCGAGAGCGGCGGGGCCCGAAGGATCGACTGAGTCGATGAGGAGGCCTTGCGTGGATGGCGGCAGGTTCAACTGGCGGGCGGTATCGGGAGTGAGTGGGGCCACGGTAACACCAAGCTTCTCAGGACCTTGGCCCTGAGATTCACTCTGGCCGGAGCCGCCGGGCGCGGTCTTGGGAGTGAGTTCGGCGACGGTGGCATGGATCTCCTGCTCTACGCCGTTCCTTACGATAGATAGAGTCACCGCGGTTCCAGGCTTCGTTTGGGATACTTCATTGCGTAAAGTATTCGGGTCATTCACGTCCTGACCATTAAACTTCACAATCACATCGCCGGCCTTGATTCCGGCTTTATCGCCGGGGTCGCCGGCCGTGACGCTATTTACCAAAACACCGCGCACCTGTTTGAGACCGAGGCTGGAGGCGATATCGCTGGTTACGGGCTGGATGGAGATGCCGAGCATGCCGCGCTGGACTTTGCCGGTGCGGATGAGCTGATCCATTACGGCGCCGGCCATGTTGGAGGGGATGGCGAAGCCGATGCCGATGCTGGCGCCTGTGGTAGAAATGATCTCGGAATCGATGCCGATCATCTGGCCGCGCGTGTTGACCAGAGGGCCGCCGGAATTGCCTTTATTGATAGGCGCATCGGTCTGGAGGAAATCTTCGAAGTTGCCGCCGCTGAGGCCGGTGCTGCGTTGTTTGGCGCTGATGATTCCGGAGGTGACAGTCTCGCCGACGCCGAGCGGGTTGCCGAGAGCGAGGCAGACGTCGCCGACGCGGACGTCATCGGAATTGCCCATTTCGAGAGCGGGCAAGGTTCCGGCGGAGATTTTGAGCACGGCGAGATCGCTGGGAGGGTCGGAACCGATCAATTTAGCCGAATACGTCTGCCGGTTGGAGAGATCGACCTTGATATTCTGAGCGCCGCTGATGACGTGGTAGTTCGTGAGAATATAACCATCCGGACGGACGATGGCGCCGGAGCCGAGGGCCTCCTGCACTTGCGCCCGATTACGGCCGCTTTGCGGGGGGCCGTCGCCGAAGAACTGGCGAAAGAAAGGATCGTTGAAGAAGGGGAACTGCTGGGGCGCGGCCACGCGAGAGGTGGCGCGCACGGTGACGACCGCGGGAGCGACGCGATCCACGATGTTGGCATAGGAGAGAATGGGGCCGCTCACATTGGCGAAGCTGGTGGGGATTTCGCGGGACGCGGAGCCGGTTTGGGCCGAGCCGGGCTTTGCCGGTCCGTTGTTGGCCGATCCGGTGTTTGCGGCCGTGGATGGGAAGCGCGGAGAAGACTGACAGGCCGCCAGCCACAGGCAGCCCGCAAAAAAAGCACACCGGAGTTTCATGCCGGTGCGAGGAGCAAACCGGTTGCCGCGTGCGGCGGTTTTCGGAGCGGCGAGGACGGGCGCGCACAGTTCACATGTAAGCGGGGATACGGATGCCGAGAATGGACGCGGTGCGCTCGAGCTGGCGGCGGAAAAAATCGGTCATCCACAACAGGAAGACTCTTTTTTCGCGATTCTCTTCCTGGAGGATTGGGTACTGATGGTAGAAGTTGTTGAAGGCCTGAGCGAGTTGGAAGGCGTACTTGGCGACGTGGGCGGGTTCGCCGGCGGTGACGGCGCGATCGACCGCAGAATCGGCCTTGGAAGCGGCGAGGAGCACCTGCCAGAAATCCTCGGATTGCAACTGGCGGGCCATGGCGGCGGCGTCGAGTTCGCCGGCGAAATCGGGGAGGGATTCGCCGCGCTCTTCGAGGCGGCGCAGAATATTGCGGGCGCGCACGGCGGCATATTGCACGTAAGGTCCGGTTTCGCCTTCAAAGCTGAGGGCCTCCTGAAGGTCGAAGGCGATCACGGAGTTGCGCGTGTACTTGAGAAGGAAATAGCGCAAGGCGCCGATGGCGATCTGGGTAGCGACAAGGCGCTGCTCCTCGGGGCTCGATTCGGGATGGCGCGAGGATACTTCTTCGAGGGCTTTGGAAATCAGGGTGTCAATGAGGTCGTCGGCTTTGACGCCCAGGCCTTTACGGCCGGAAACTTCGACGTAAGGCCGCTTGCGGTCTTCTTCGGTGAGGGGGATGCCGAGATCGGCGCAGCAGCGGGGAGAGAGGGCGACCATCTCGTAAGAGAAGTGCACGGAGTGTTCGGCCTGCGGCTGGTAACCTAAGGCGCGCAGGCCGGCGACGACCACTTCCTGCAGGTAAGATTGCCGCGCATCGATAACGTTGTAGACGCGGTCGGCGCGCCCGAATTCGACGCCGGCAGGGACCGCGGAATCGGCGGCACGGGTGGTCATAAAGAGCGTGCGGCCATCGGCGTAGGTTTTGAAGGGGCGATAGTAGAAGTCTTTGCCCAGAAGGCCGAACTTCCAAAGCTGGTAGGCGATATCTTTGCCGACGTAAGTGACCGTGCCATTGGAGCGGACAATGACCTTGCCTTCCTCGGAGATGCCGGGCATCACCCAGCAACCGGCATTTTTGCCTTCGGTTTCGAGATAGATGGCTTTGCGGTGCTTAAGCTGCTCGAAGGCATAGGCCCAGAATTGAAGGTGCAGAATTTCGCTTTCGCGCGGCAGGACGTCGTATTCGACATCCAGGCGTAGCATGGTGGCCAGGTGAGCTTCGACGATGGCGCCGGAAACAATGTCGGCCATTTCCGCCATTTCCCCTTCGTCGGCCTCGATGGCGTGGAGGGTGCGGGCGCGCCATTCGGCGAGCGAGGGATCTTCGTTGTAACGGGCGGAGATGCGGGCGTAGAGGTCCCAGCAGTAGTAATCGAAGCGGACAGTGGGATCGGCGATGAGTGCGCGGACATCGGCGGGAGTTTTGTTTTCGAGGAGGAAGCCAACCACGACATCGGCGACCTGGACGCCGGTGTTATCGATGTAGTTCTGCACTTCGACGCGCTCGCCACGGGCGCGCAACATGCGGACGAAGGTGTCGCCCAGGGTAGCGTTGCGAAGATGGCCGATGTGGGCGGCCTTGTTGGGGTTGATATTGGTGTGCTCGACGACGATTTTTTCGCCGGAGCCGCAGGCTTGTTCGGAATCGCCACGGAGGAGGCCGAGGCCGTAGACGCCGCGATCGAGGCGCAGATTGATGTAGCCGTTACCGGCGATTTCCAGGGCGGCGACGCCCGGAATCGAACCGACACCGTCCACTAATTCGGCGGCGATTTTGCGCGGCGGCTGGCGGAGCTGCTTGGCTAATTGAAACGCGGCGGGGACGGCCATATCGCCGAACTCGATCTGCCGGGGCTGCTCAACGGCGGTGGGAAAATCAATTCCGTAGCGAGCTTGTATGTGCGCGCGGAAGGCTTCGGAAACCTGCTTTTCAATGGAATGGAACACGGGAAATTTGAGTATAACAGCGAGGCTCACGGAGCCAGTCCTTGGGATTAGCCTTAGACTCCAATGCCACTGGCACCCCCGAGCGGCCCCAACCACTCTGGCGCTTAGTCCGGCGGCAGCCTGGTTTCCGGCGCGACGGAAAGCCCGCGCAGCTTTTCTACGGCGGCAATGGTTTGCGTCCAGAGCTTGCGGTCTTTGCCGGCGGCGTCGGCGGGGCTGAGATTGCGGAAGTAGCCACAAACGTTTTCAACCAGTTTGGAATCGAGGGTGGCGGGGTCGCGGCCGGCGAGCGCGATGGCGAGTTTGGCGTAAGTTTCGTCGGCCAGTTCGTATTCTCCGGGGCGCGTGGGTGCGCCGGTATCGAAGTCGCGGTTTTCCAGTACAAGTTGGCCCTGTCCGGCGCGCGACAGGTAGCCGCGGTACACGGTGAGCGTGCGGTTGAAACTTTCCTCGAAGAGGGTCATGGTTCTGCTGGTGGGCTTTTTGAAGGTCACGATGCGGATCGGGCCGGCCTTGGGCAGAATGCGGACCAGGATGGCCAGAAACCGCGCGAAAATGCCGGGGCGCTGGTAAATGTCGCCCCACTCCTTTTCGAAGCTGGCGCGCCGGATGTTGTAAATGAAGCGGCGGCGAGTGAGGCCGGGACGGCTTTTGACGAGGTCCTTCTTGTGAAGGTCCCAGGCCACTTTCGTCATTTCGGGGATGATTTTGCTAACGGTGCGGCGATACGTGCCGATGGCGGTATCTTCGCTAGAGAAAACGTCGGTCATCTCCAGGCCGTAAGTTTCGCGGAAGGCGCGCTCGAGTAGAGGGCGGCTCACTTTGAAACCGATGAAGTCGTGATATGCCTGAGGGGCGTAGTGGTTGAGCGCGATTTCGATGACGTCGAATCCGAATTCGACGCTCATGTGGGCAATAGGATCGTCTTCATAGGTGACAATGGGGCCGAATTTTTCGCGCAGCTTCAGATATTCGAGCCCGACCGAAGGATTGACGGCGATACTGTGGCCTTCGGTATCGGCGGCATAGTGGGCGAGAGCGCCTAAAGCGAAGGCGTATTCGTCGAGACTCTGCGAATCGCGAACGAGCGCGGTTACGAAATCGCCGCTGCGGGCGTAATGCAGGAGGTCGCTGAAAAACTTGCTGCCGAACGGATAGTAGCCCATGTCCTGGATGATGCAGCCGGCATAGGCATAAGCATGGGCGCCGCGGAGGTCCTCGGGAGAGGCGTTGGGAAAACGCTGGAGAAGTAGAGGCTTGATATTTTGATCCCAGGCGGAATCGATAATGGCTTCGTGAGTGAGGACGGAATACGCGTGGAGACCGGGCGTCCAAAGGAGCGCAAAAAAGCAAACTAACGGGCGGCGCACGCATGATACCGCAGCAATCGCCCTGCCGTGAAATTACGAACATGTGCGCCCGCTTACGTTCGATAGAAGCGGGTTGCTGGAACTGACGGCTTTAGAGAGCCGACAGTTTGTTGTCCAGATCGGCCAAGCTCCGGTTTAGGAGGTCCCGGTACTGCGGATTTTGAGCCGATTTCAATTGCGTCAGGATGCGGGTCCGCGAAAGCAGGATAGTTTCTTTTTGGCGGATCCGATCGAGAGTGGCGGAATCGGGTGTGTTTCGTCCGAGGGCGTTCCCGCCCGACGCCGTCCGGGTGCGCACTTCGAACACGCCGGCCAGAGCTTCGACCGACTTACTTTCCCAACCTTTTGCCATAACTCTATTTTACGCGGATACGGGAAAAAGGAATAGCTTGCGCACAGTTCTTTCCGGTTACCGTTCTGATAAACTCGTCGCCATGATTGGGGAAAACAAGCCTGGCGAAAACGAGCTTGGGGAAAACGTGCCTGCGGAAAACGAGCGGCCAGTAACGATTTCGCGGCGGAGTGTGTTGGCCACTGCAGCGCTGGTTCCGGTAACGGCTTTGACGGGGGCGGCGCAGGGCGCTACGGGCGCGCTCTCGGCGGAGGAGCGGCGGACGCTCGACGCGTTTGTGGATCGTATCGCGCCGAAAGATGAGTTGGGTCCTGGGGCGCTCGAAATGGGAGCGGCGGAATACATCGACCGGTCGCTGGCGGATTACCTGGCGCCGGAAAAGGCAAGCATCGCCGAGGGTTTGGCCGCGATGAACGCGTTCGCGCAGGCAAGCCAGAGCGCCGCATTTGCGGATCTGTCGCCGGAGAAAAAGGATGCCGTGCTTACGGCAATGGAAAGCGGGATGGCCGCGGGATTCGGCGGGGATGCGCGCGGGTTTTTCAACCGCATCCGGCGGCTCACGCTGGAAGGAATGTTCTGCGACCCCTATTACGGCGGCAACCGGAATTTCGGGGGTTGGGAGTTGATCCGCTATCCGGGACCGCGGCTGGCTACGGGCCCCGAGGATCAGCGGATGAGCGCGCTGCCGAAACCGCTGCATCAATCTGCATACGGTTCCGATCATGGCCATTAGTTTGAAGCCGGTGGATGTCGCGGTGATCGGCTTGGGGGCGGCGGGCGGAGTGGCCGTGCTGCCGCTGGCGCAGGCGGGGCTGAAAGTGGCGGGAATTGAGGCCGGCGGTTGGATGGACCCGCGCTCGTTCCGTCCGGATGAGATTCACAACAATGTGCGCGGGCTGGTAACGTCTGTGCCCAAGACGAAGCGGGAGCAGCCAACCGTGCGCTTCGACGCCTCCGCCAAAGCCCGGCGCGTGGGCAACCATCCCATGATGAACGCGATTGGCGGCACTACGATTCACTATTGGGCGCAAAGCTGGCGGCTGAAACCCTGGGATTTCGAAACGCGCAGCGCAGTGACGCGGCGATATGGAGCGGGGGCGATTCCGGCGGGGAGCACGCTGGAAGACTGGCCGCTCACTTACGCGGAACTGGAACCCTATTACGACCGCGTGGAGTACGAAATCGGCGTTTCAGGCAAGGCGGGCAATCTTCAGGGGCGGCTCGATCCGGGAGGCAATATCTTCGAGGGGCCGCGGCGCAGGGAATATCCCATGCCGCCGCTGCGCGCCAGCGAATTCACCGAGCATATGGCCGAGGCGGCGCGCAAACTCGGCTGGCATCCGTTCCGGCCGCCGGCGGCAATTAACACCCGGGAATATGGGGGGCGGACGGGCTGCGCGTATCACGGCTTTTGCGCGACAGGCGGATGCCATATCGGGGCGAAGAACTCGACGGCGGTTACCACCATCCCGCGAGCGCTGAAGACCGGGAAGCTGACGATTTTCGATTACGCGCAGGTGCGGCGCATTACGGCCGGCCAGGATGGGCGCGTTACAGGAGTGAGCTATGTGCGCGGCGGGCGGGAATATTTTCAGCCGGCCAAGGTGGTGCTGCTCGCGTCCTACACGTACGAAAATTCGCGGCTGCTGCTGCTTTCGCAATCGAAAGCGTACCCGCGCGGATTGGCGAACCGTCATGGGCAGGTGGGGCGGCATTACTTCGCGCACTGGAGCGTAGGCGGGGTGGTAGGGCTGTTTCCGTTCGATATCAACGTGTTTTATGGACTGCCGGCGCAGGGCGTGACGGTGGACGATTGGGCGGACGACCAATACGATCACAGCGGCCTGGGATTCATTGGCGGCACCAGCCTGCACGTGCACACGGAGATGCATCCGATCGACGCGGCGGCGATGAACACGTTCGGACGCGCGCCGTCGTGGGGGTCGAGGTGGAAGGCATTCGTGCATCAAAATGCGGCGCGGTGGGTCTCGCCGTACATGCAGACTTCCTCGTTCCCTTATGAGGATGTTTACCTGGATCTCGATCCGGAGGTGCGCGATCCGCTGGGCGATCCGGTTTGCCGCGTGACCACGGGGCCGAAGCTGAATGAACAGCGGGCGGTGACCCACGCCCAGGGCAAGATGGAGGAGTGGTTCCGGGCTGCGGGAGCAATAGAAGTAGTGAAGACGCCGCCTGCGCCCGCGGCACTTTCCACGCACGCCTACGGCGGGACGCGCATGGGGACAAATCCGCAAACCAGCGTGGTGGATGCGTGGGGCTTCGCGCACGAAGCGCCGAATCTGGGGATTCTGGGGGCTTCGGTAATGGGGACGAGCGGCGCGCGCAATCCGACCCTGACGGTGCAGGCGCTGGCCTGGCGGACGGCGGAGCGGCTGGTGAAGCGGTGGAACGAGATCGCGGGATAAAAACAGCTCGCCGTTACCCAACCAGTTCCAGGAACGCCCTGGCGGCGTGGCTGAGGGCTCGGCGGGCGTGATAGACAAGAAAGATGTTTCGGCTCAGGTGCATTTCCTTGACGTGCACTTCGTGCAGCAGTTTCTGCTCGATTTCCTGCTCGACGCACATCCGCGGCAGGAATGCGACGCCTAAGTTGCCCTGCACCAGTTTGCGAATGGTATCGATGGTGGGCATTTCGAGTTCGATGCAGAGGGGCACTTTGTGCTCACGGAAGACGCGGATCACCAGCTCGCGGTAGGGGGAGACGACATCGTGAGCGACAAATGTTTCGCCGCCCAACTCGACAATCGAGATGCTTTTCCGGTTGGCCAGGCGGTGCTTTGGCGAGACCACGAAGACCAGCGAATCCGAAAAGATTTTGCGGGTATGGATGCGCTCGTCGGCGGGATCGTAACTGATGACGCCCATTTCCAGGTTGCCATCCAGCAATTCGTTGGGAATGACGCTCGAACGGCTGCGGCGAATGGTGATCTTCACTCCGGGGTAAAGCTCGCGGTAGCGCTCGATGTGGCGCAAAAGGTAAAGCGTGGCGGATTCGTTGGCGCCGATCGTCAGCCGGCCGGCGGATTTGTCGCGCAGCTCGGTGAGCGAATTCCGCAACTCCTGCTCCAGGTTGACGAAGCGGCGGGCATACTCGACAACCGTGCGTCCGGCGTCGGTGAGGGTGAAATCCTTGGGACCGCGATCGATGAGTTTTTCGCCCACTTCCTGCTCCAGGCGCTGTAAGGCGAGCGAGATGGCGGGCTGGGTGCGGTAGAGCTTCTGCGCGGCGCGCGAGAAGCTGCGTTCCGTTACTACAGTGAGGAAGACTTCAAGCGAGTAGAGTTCCATGAATTAGGGCGCGATCCGTGTCGTGAGGCGGCAGCGGACAACGGCGGTGGTGAATTCGCGCGTGAGCCGGTTGTGCAAGTGGCGCAACCTGCGGATGGGCGCCAGTTCGAGCGATGCCAGTTCAAACGGGCTGGCGGCGACCAACCGTTCGAAGCGGCGGATCGTCATCCGGTTCAGCCCGCCATCGGTATTGGTGAAGCGGGTGGCGCCATCGGAGTGAAAGTTGGCGCGCCAACGGATCAGCGCCTCCTGGCTGAACATCAGGTGGCACCACGGGAAGACGGAAAACAGGTGGCCGCCCAGCGGGTGATACCAGGTGGGCCCGAACGCGGCCAGCACTTCTCCTTGCGGCTTGAGCAGCTTCGCCATGCGGCCCAGAATGCCGGCAGGGTTGCGGAAATGTTCGAACGAATCGATTGAAACAATATAGTCGGCGCGCTCCTCCGTGTAGCGCGCAAACGTGCACCGCTCCGCGACTCCGGCGGCGGCGGCATTGCGGCGGGCGGCCTGCAGGCAGCTTTCGCGAATGTCGATACCGATCACGCGGGCGGCTCCGCGCCCGGCTAATTCGATCGCTTCCAAGCCCTCGCCGCACCCGAAATCGACCACCGTCTTTCCGCGCAGCCGGTTTAGCAGGTCCGCGCCGAGCAGGGTTTCCAGTTTCGACCTGTTCCGGTAGGCGCTTCCCGTACAGACGTTTTCGGGCACGCGCGGGGCAATATGCATCAGAATCTGGTACTGCAATCCGGCCAACAAGGCCTCCTCCTGCTGCTCATTTTGAAGCGGAACGCACAGGCGAGCCAGACCGGAATCTTATAAACTGTCCTAATATTAACTGCCAAAATTATAAATTTGTCAAATTGGCCCCGGACGGGCATAATGGCAGCATCCATGAGTGAACGGGTATACATCTTCGATACAACGCTGCGCGATGGCGAGCAATCGCCCGGCTGCAGCATGACAGTGGCCGAAAAGCTGCGGATGGCCCGGAAGCTGGCGGAACTCGGGGTGGATGTGCTGGAAGCGGGATTTCCGATCGCCTCCGAGGGCGATTTCGAGGCGGTGGATACGATCAGCCGCGAGTTCCAGTGGGTGAATGTGGCGGCGCTGGCGCGGGCCTGCACGCTCGATGTGGAACGGGCGGCGCAATCGTTGCGGTATGCCAAGCGACCGCGCATCCACACCTTCATCGCCACCAGCGACATTCATTTGAAGCACAAGCTGAAGAAATCGCGCCAGCAGGTGCTGGATGAAGCGGTGGCGGCGGTGGAACTGGCGCGGAAGCACGTGGATGACGTAGAGTTTTCCGCCGAGGATGGCTCGCGAACCGAGCCCGATTACCTCGAACAGGTCGCCAAAGCCGTGGTGGCGGCGGGCGCGCGCACGGTGAATATTCCCGACACGGTGGGCTTTTCGGTGCCGGAAGAGTATGGGGCCCTGATCGGCCGCATCGTGAAAGCGTTGGGCGATTGCGCGGTGGTGAGCGTCCATTGCCACGACGATATGGGCCTCGCGGTGCCGAACTCCATTGCCGCCGTGCAGGCGGGGGCGCGGCAGATCGAGTGCACGGTGAACGGCATCGGCGAGCGCGCGGGCAATACATCACTCGAAGAAATAGTCATGATTTTGAAGACCCGGCCGGACTATTACCCATTCCACACCGGAATTCAAACCGAGCACCTGTATTCGGCGAGCCAGATGCTCAGCTCGATCATCACGTTCGGGCCGCAGCCGAATAAGGCGATTGTCGGCCGGAATGCGTTTGCGCACGAAGCGGGAATTCATCAGGATGGATATCTAAAAGAGAAATCCACCTACGAGATTATCGATCCGCGCTCGGTGGGTGTGCCCGAAGGCAAACTCGTGCTGGGGAAACACAGCGGGCGCCACGCATTGCTGAAGCGTTGCCAGGATTTGGGCTTCGATCTGACTAAGCCGGAACTGGACGCGCTCTATCAGCGATTCGTGGCCGTGGCCGATCATCGCAAGAAGGGGCTGATGGATGAAGAGATTATCGCGCTGATCCGCAAGGGGCAGACGGAAGAGGCGGTGGCGGTGTAAGCAGCCGTCAAAATACCGGGAATGCTGCGGGCACGAGTCCGGCGGCGGGCAAAAGCCTGATCCCACAACGAAAATGAACCTACACATACTCATTCTTCCCGGCGACGGGATAGGCACGGAAGTCACGCGCGAAGCGGTGCGCGTGCTGCGGCAGGTAGCCGCGAAATGGAACCATGAACTGAACTTGAGCGAAGGCCTTTTGGGCGGGGTCGCCATTCACAAGACCGGCAACCCACTGCCGCCAGAGACCGCGCGCCTCGCGGCGGAGGCGGATGCCACGCTGATGGGCGCGGTGGGGCTGCCCGAGTTCGATGAAGCGCCTCCCGAAAAACGGCCGGAAAAGGGACTGCTGGGAATTCGCAAGCTCCTGGGCGTCTATGCCAACTTGCGTCCCGTGCGGGCCTATGCCTCGCAGCTCGATTCCTCGCCCCTGAAGAATCACCTGGTCGAAGGCACCGACATGGTGATCGTGCGCGAGTTGACGGGCGGAATCTATTACGGCACGCCGCGCGGGATTACCGAAGACGGCGCGGAGACGCGGGCTGTGAATACCATGACGTACACGCGCTCGGAAATCCAGCGGATCGCGCGCATGGCGTTTCACCTGGCGCGCGGACGGCGCAAGAAAGTGACCTCGGTCGACAAATCGAACGTGCTCGAAAATTCGCAGCTCTGGCGGCGGGTGGTGACCGAAGTGGCGCGCGAGTTTCCGGATGTCGAACTCGATCACATTCTGGTGGACAACTGCGCCATGCAGCTTGTCCTGAATCCACGGCGGTTTGACGTAGTCCTGACCGAGAATATGTTCGGCGACATCCTGAGCGATGAAGGCGCGGTGCTGGCGGGATCGATCGGAATGCTGCCTTCGGCTTCGATTGGCGATCGCAAACCATCGGGCGCCTGGGTAGGCCTGTATGAGCCCGTCCACGGATCGGCGCCCGACATTGCCGGCCAGAACAAGGCCAACCCGCTGGGCGCCATCGGATCGGTGGCGGCCATGCTGGCGTACAGTTTTGGATTGAAACAAGAGGCTGCCGCGGTGAGCGCCGCCATTGAGAAGGTGATGGAGAGCGGTAAAGTGACCGCGGACTTGCGGCCGCCCGGCGCGGCCGCCACCACCGAAGAGGTGGGACAGGCTGTGTGCGCGGCGCTCGAAGCTTAGGAGTTTTTATGCCAAGGACAATCATCGAAAAAATCTGGGATTCGCATGTGGTCTACGAGCGCGAGGGTGCGCCCGCGCTGCTTTATATCGATCTGCACCTGGTGCATGAAGTCACTTCGCCACAGGCGTTTCAGGGTTTGCGCGAGCGCGGCCTGAAAGTGCGGCGGCCGGACCTCACGGTCGCCACCATGGACCACAGCATCCCCACGACTGACCGCTCCCTGCCCATTGTGGATGAGATTGCGGCGCGGCAGGTGGCGCAACTGGAAACCAATTGCCGCGAGTTCGGCATCCCGCTACACGGGATCCAAAGCGAGCATCAGGGAATTGTTCACGTGATCGGCCCGGAACTGGGACTCACGCAGCCAGGCATGACGGTGGTTTGCGGCGATAGCCACACTGCCACGCACGGCGCGTTCGGGGCTCTGGCGTTCGGCATCGGCACCAGCGAGATCGAGCATGTGCTAGCCACCCAGTGCCTGCTGCAGCGCAAATCGAAAACGCTGCAAGTGACGGTGGATGGCACGCTCAAGCCGTGTGTTTCCGCCAAGGACATCATTCTGGCGCTGATTGCGCGCATCGGCATCGGCGGCGGGACGGGTTCGATCATCGAATATAACGGCAGCGCGATTCGAGCCCTTTCGATGGAAGAGCGCATGACCGTGTGCAACATGACCATCGAAGCCGGCGCGCGCGCGGGCCTGGTGGCGCCCGACGATACGACCTTCGAATATTTGCATGGCCGGCGGCATGCGCCCAAGGGCGCGGACTGGGATGCGGCAGTGGCGCGCTGGAAGCATCTGGCGAGCGATGCGGGCGCTGCTTACGACCACACGGTCGCCATCGACGCGGGCGCGCTCGAACCCATGATTACTTTCGGGACCAATCCCGGCATGGGCGTGCCGATTAGTGCCCCCGTGCCGGAGCCTGCCGAGATGGCCGATCCGGGCGAGCGGGAAGCGCTCACGCAGGCTCTCGAATACATGGGGATCGAAGGCGGCAAGCCGCTGGTGGGCCATCCTGTGAATGTGGTGTTCATCGGAAGCTGCACCAATTCGAGGATCTCCGATCTGCGGACCGCGGCGCGGCTGCTCAAGGGGCGAAAGGTGAATCCCAAGGTGCGGGTGCTGGTAGTTCCGGGTTCGCAGGAAGTCAAACGGCAAGCGATTGCCGAAGGACTGCCGGAGATTTTCCGCGCGGCGGGCGCCGAGTGGCGCGAGCCGGGCTGCTCCATGTGCATCGCCATGAACGGCGATTCGGTAGCCGCGGGTGAATACAGCGTTTCCACCAGCAATCGCAATTTCGAAGGCCGGCAGGGCAAAGGCGCGCGCACATTCCTGGCCAGCCCGCTGACCGCCGCCGCCAGCGCCATTACCGGCGTGGTTACCGACGTGAGGACATTGCTATGAAATTTCAATCTCTCGAAAGCCGCATGGTTCCGCTGCCCCAGCGCAATATCGATACGGACCAGATCATTCCGGCGCGTTTCCTGAAGACGATTTCCAAGGAAGGTCTGGGAGACAACCTTTTCTGCGACTGGCGCTATGACGCGGCAGGCAAGCCTCGTCCGGATTTCATTCTGAACCAGCCGCGGGCGAAGGGCGCGCAGGTGCTGCTGGCGGGCGACAATTTCGGGTGCGGCAGCTCGCGCGAGCATGCGCCCTGGGCGCTGGTGCAGTTCGGTTTTCGCGCCCTGATCAGCACGTCTTTCGCTGATATCTTCCGTGCCAACGCGCTGAAGAACGGATTGCTGCCCGTAATTGTGCCGGCGGACGTGCATGCGGCGCTATTCGAGGCGGTGGCGCGCGACCAGGACGTAAAGGTCCGGATCGATTTGCCGGGCCAAACCCTGACCATCCCGGATGGTCGCAAGGTCCAATTTCCCGTAGACAGCTTCGCCAAGCACTGCCTGCTCGAAGGCGTGGATGAGATCGGTTACACGCTGCAGCAGGCGGCCGAAATCGCGGCGTTTGAGGCGCGGCGCGTGGGCTCTGTCAATACGCTGGCGCCCGCTCGCTAACCGTCGCGCTGTTCAAACCTGCGGCCGTATCATCTCGAAACGGCAGCTTGTGCGCGTATATTCGTTGCCGCCCATGCGCCCGATCGCGCGCAGTTTTTCCGCATCTACGCGGAATTCGCTGGTTATAGCCGGATCGATATGGAACCGGATCACTTCTCCGAGCACTAGGCTGCCGCCTAACACTCTGTTGCTGACTTCAACAATTTGCAGCAACCGGCACTCCATGTTGATCGGCGATTCGCGCACGTAAGGCGGCTTCACCACGTCGCTCGGAACGGGGGTCAGTCCGGAGATCTCGAATTCGTCGACATCGGCCGGATATTCGCCCGAAGTCAGATTCATTTTTTCGGCGATTTCCTCAGTGACAATGTTCACGACGAATTCTCCGGTAGCGCGCACGTTGGCGAGCGTGTCCTTCGGCGGATGGCGCACGCCGGAAGCGAAAGAGACAACCGGCGGGTTGCCGCAAACCGCGTTGAAGAAGCTGAAGGGCGCAAGGTTGCGGGCACCATCCGCGGAAATCGTCGAAACGAATGCGATCGGCCGCGGCACAATGGAGCCGATCAGCAGCTTATAGTTATTCAGTGGCGGTTGGGCAGCGGGATCGATCGTAAGCTTTTCCGTGTTCATAGGGATGTACCCATCAGAACACAGTTTCGCCTGCGAATCGGCCCGGCCGCTACCGCCCCGCCGCGAGCGATGAACCGCCCCCATGCGGTCGCGGCTCCCAAGCCGCCATCACTCAGTCTATAGGCTACCCGACTTTCTTTTGGACGTTCTGGGCCATAGTGAGATGTAAGTGCAAAGTCGGCAGCGCACCCTCAGCCAGACTCTTCACGGCCGGGTCGGACGCGTTATTGGCCTGGTTCTCAAACTCGCTGATATCTGTTTTGTGATCCTTGACCATAGTGTCGATGTAATCTTTATCGAAGGCGGCTCCGCTTTTCTTCGAGAGGCGGTCGATAGTGGCCTGCTGCGTAGAACTCACTTTGGTCGGCAGTGTCACTCCCTGGTCCATGGCAACGCTCTTGACTTGATCCTGCATCTTACTGTGATCGGTCACCATCGTCTGGGCGAACTGTCTGACAGCCGGATTGGACGAGCGTTCGGCAATTTTGCCCAATTCGATTTCGTACATGTTGACCTGCGCGGCCTTGTGAAGGAAGGTCTGATCGGCCGAGGTCAGGCGGTTTGCCGAACGGCTTGCGGAACGGTTTGCGGTTCCCGGTTGCGCATTCTGCGCCAGGGCAGGAAAGCTCAACAGGGCAAAAACTGCTATTCCAGATAGGATTTGGGTTCTCATGCCGGAAAGCCAGCACCTTGGGGTCCCCTGTGGAAGAGAGTGCAGGGAGAGAGAAGTTCCAGTTAGCACGCCTCGAAACTGATGCCGGACGAGCCGATACCAGGCTATCCGCGTCTTTCCGGCGGGGCGAAAAAGCTGATTGGACTGAGCGAAACGATCTTCCATTTCTTTCCCATCTTCATCACCCGGCAAGTGACACGGTCGCGGCGGCGAATCGCGTTGGTTTCGTCCTCCCGCTGAACCAGCTCCACAATCCAGTCCAGTTCGACCGTCTGCGAGGGTCCGCCGCCCTGTTCGCTCAATAGCTCCACCGAAGACTGCACTTCGTATCCGGCTAACAGGCCGGCGGCGTTTCTGGCTAACATCTCGTAGCCCGGCATGGATCGGTCGAAGACCTGCATAAATTCGTCCGCGTTTCCCGCGCTCAGCGCGGCCGCGGCGCCGGCGAGCAGTTCCCAGATGTCGCCGGTATCGTCGGCGCGCAAGGGCGCGGCGAGAGAGGCGGTGAAGCAGAGAATCGCTCGGCGGCGCGTCACTTTTAGGGCTCGCCCGGCTACGTCCGGTAACTGGCGTTAATGCGGATATAGCCTTCGGTCAGATCGCAGGTCCAGAAGGTGGCCGAACCTTTGCCTTGGCCCCGAATCAGCATGCGAATTTCGCATTCGGCGGCGTCGAGTTTTTGTTTCAGTTCAGGCTCGGAAAAGGGCGCGGCCACCCCGCCGCGGCATACCTGCACGCCTTGCAGGTAGACATCGGTCCGCTCCGGATCGAACGCTACACCGGTGTTGCCGGCGGCCGAAAGAATGCGGCCCCAGTTGGGGTCCGATCCGGCGATGGCGGTCTTCACCAGGGGGGAGTTCGCGATGCCCCGCGCCAAACGGACAGCGCCGTCGTTGGTCGGGGCGCCGCTCACTTCAATGGTGATCAATTTACGCGCGCCCTCTCCATCTCGCGCAATCGCCTTGGCGAGCGATTGCATCACTTCCGTGAGCGCGGCCTCCACGCTCGGCCACTCTTTCGGGTCGGCCCGCACACCACTCGCGCCGTTCGCCAGAAGTGCTACGGTGTCATTGGTTGAGGTGTCGCCATCCACCGAGATGCGGTTGTAACTCACGTCCACAGCCCGGCGGAGGAGGCTGCGCAGAGTGACTATGGGGATCACCGCGTCTGTCATGACAAAACCCAGGGTGGTGGCCATGAGCGGGTGGATCATACCCGAACCCTTGGTCATCCCCGCAATGCGAACAGTGCCGCGCTGCAAAGTGACTTCCGCGAAAGCGGTCTTGGGTACCAGGTCGGTGGTCATTATGGCGCAGGCAACCTCTTGGAAGTTCGCCGGAGAGAGCCGCTCCACCAGCCGCGGCAGCGCCCCGGTGATCCGTTTGGCATCCAGTTCCACACCGATCACACCAGTCGAAGCCGGCAGCACCTGGTTCACCTTCAACTTCAGCAGGTGCGCGGCCGTCTTGCAGGTTGCCAGGGCGGCCGCATCGCCCGTGCGGGTGGCGCAATTGGCGTTGCCGGCATTGACCACGATGGCCCCCACCGACCCGCCGGAAATATCCAAATGGCGCCGGCTCAGCTTCACCGGGGCCGCCTGCACACGGTTCTGGGTGAACACCGCCGCCGCATTGGCGGGCAGACCGCTCACGATCAATGCCAGATCGTTCTTTTCGGTGGCCCGAATTCCCGCGTAGGTCGCGGCATAGGCGAACCCCAGCGGCAGTTTCGAAGCATCAAAACTCAATTCGTTGGCTCTCCTAAGATTTCATTTTCGTGCAGACGCTGGCCATTGGCAAAATCGGTTGCCGATATCCGCTTGCGCCCTTCGAGCTGAACCTCCACCAGTTCCAGAGCGCCGGTACCGCAGATGATGCCGGGCGGCTTCACTGAGGCGATGGCGCCCGGCGGAAGCCCGCTGGCGCGGTCCAGGCCCTGGCCCCACACTCTCGATTTCCAGATATGCAAAGTCTGCCCGCGGAAACGCGTGTACGCTCCGGGCCACGGCTGCAGGCCACGCACCCGGTTGTGAATCGTCTGGGCGGGCTCGGTCCAGTCGATCCGGCCGTCTTCTTTTTTCAGGATCGGGGCATACGTGGCCAGGCTCGAATCCTGCTTTACCGAGGTGATCGCGCCGGCCGCCAGTCGGTCCAGCGTTTCGATGAGTAAGTCGGCCCCCATTCGAGCCAGGCGCTCTCCCAGTTCCATCGCATTTTCTTCCGGACCGATTTCCGTCTCTGCTTTGAGCAGCATGTCCCCCGTATCCAGTCCGGCGTCGATCTGCATCGTAGTCACGCCCGTTGCCGTCTCGCCGTTTACAATCGCCCACTGAATGGGTGCCGCGCCGCGATATTTCGGCAGCAGGGAGGCGTGCACGTTCAAGATTCCGCGAGGAGCAATGTCGATCACGCTTTGGGGAATGATCTGTCCATACCCCACTACGATCATCGCCTCGGGCGCCAGCGCGCGCAGATGCGCCACCGCTTCCGGACGGCGCACGCGTTCCGGCTGGCACACGGGAAGACCCAGCCGCAGGGCCGCTGCTTTTACCGGCGGAGCCGAAGTCTGCCGGCCGCGCCCTTTCGGCCGGTCGGGCTGAGTGACTACCGCCAGCACCTCATGCCCGCGGGCAACGATGCGCTCGAGCGTAGGAACAGCGAAATCCGGAGTGCCCAAGAAGATCAGCCGCATGTGGGGTCAGGGCTTCTGCCCGGCGCGATCCACCAAAAGAGAATCGCCCCCGCCCCCGTCCTCGATGCATTCTTCACTAGTCCCAATCCCCCGCCCGCTGCAGCTTTTTGATCTTCCGCTTCATCAGGTCGCGCTTCAAGGCGCTGATGTGCGTGATATAGAGGCGGCCGTAGAGGTGATCGGTTTCATGCTGGAATGCGCGGGCCAGCAGATCCTCCCCTGTCATTTCGAACTCCTCGCCTTTCAGATTTTGCGCGCGCACCGTAACCCGCTTTCCGCGCTTCACCTGCTCGCGGAAACCGGGGATGCTCAGGCAGCCCTCCTCCCCTTCCTGCTTGCCCTCGGCTTTGATCACTTTGGGATTGATGAGGATCAGCTTATCGTCGGGGTTTTCGCCGTTCGAAACGTCAATCACCGCTATTTTGCGCGAGACGCCGATCTGCGGCGCCGCCAGACCGACGCCTTTGGCCGCATACATGGATTCGAACATGTCCTCGATGAACTTTGCCAGTTCGGGCGTATCGAACTCGCGGACATCTTCGGCTTCGCGCTCGAGCACAGGGTTGCCGAACTTTACGATGTCATAGACCATAGCAGACTAGAAATTCCTGACTTGGCAGAGGTAGCCGTCGAAATTGCGGCGCACTTCGGAGAGCGAATCGCCTCCGAATTTTTCAAGCAGGGCTTGCGCGAGCACGATCGCGGTCATGGCTTCGCCGATTACTCCGGCGGCGGGCACCACGGCCACATCGGAGCGCTCATAGGCGGCGAGCGCCGGTTCGCGTGTGTCCAGATCCACCGATTCCAGAGGACGGCGCAGGGTCGAGATGGGCTTCAGGAAACCGCGCACAATCACGTCCTCGCCATTGGTGATGCCCCCTTCCAGGCCTCCGGCCCGGTTGGAGCCACGGGTGAAGCGGTGGGCCTCGCGGTCATAGTGAATCGTGTCCTGCACGCGCGAGCCGAAACTCGCGCTACCTTCGCGGGCCAAGCCGACCTCCACACCCTTCACTGCCTGCATGGATACGATGGCTTGCGCCAACCGGCCATCCAGACGCGAATCCCACGTCGCGTGGGAACCCAGGCCGGGCGGCACCCCGTGCGCGCGCACTTCGAAAATGCCGCCCACCGTGTCGCCGGTCCGGTAAGCCTCATCCACCACTTCCTTCATGCGGTCTTCGGCTTCCGCATCCACGCAGCCCAGCACTACTTCGTTCTTCTGACTCAGCGCAACCAGTTCTTCCCAGGCCGCCTCGCGCTCGAGCGAAGCGCGGCCGACCGCGATTACGTGGCTCAGCACCTCGATGCCGAATTGCCGCAGCAGCGCTTTCGCCAGCGCCCCCACAGCGACGCGCGCCGCTGTTTCGCGCGCGCTGGCCCGCTCCAGAATATAACGCGCATCGCGCAAATTGTACTTGATCGCTCCCGCCAGATCGGCATGCCCGGGGCGCGGGCGCGTAACCGGACGCCGCTTTTCTCGCGGCGCGCCGTTCTCTTCCACCGGCAGGATCTCCGTCCAATTCTGCCAGTCCCGATTGCGGATCAGCATGGCCACCGGAGAGCCGATCGTGTGGGAATGCCGGACGCCAGCCACAATTTCGGCGCGATCGGTTTCAATCTTCATCCGGCCGCCCCGCCCGTAGCCTTGCTGCCGGCGCCACAGTTCGCGGTCAATCGCTTCCAGAGATACCGGGATTCCAGCCGGGAGGCCCGTTAGCGTCGCCACCAGAAATTCGCCATGCGATTCGCCGGCCGTCTCAAAGCGCAACATTCGTAAGAAGTTCTTATCCTAGCAAAGTTGAACAAATACCTGCCTTTGTGCGTACGTACGTGCGGAGCCAATATGCTGAAGTTTCTTGTGTGGCTGATTTTGTTGATTCTGTGCTGGCCGCTGGCGCTGGCGGCGCTGCTTTTCTATCCCATTGTCTGGCTGATCCTGCTGCCGTGTCGGGTGGTGGGACTCGCGGTGGAGGGCGCGCTGGAGTTGATCTCGGCTCTCATCACCCTGCCGGCGCGCCTGCTGCGGGCGCTTTAAACCGCCCGCCGCCCGGTGATCAACTGAATCAGAATCACGGCGATGGCCAGCACCAGCAAAATATGGATGAACCCCCCGAGAGTATACGAGGTCACCAAGCCCAACAGCCATAAAACCAGCAGGATTACGAAAAGCGTCCAAAGCATGATACCTCCCCTTGCGCAATCAGCATCGATTCGCACATTGCCTCCTAGCAGTTCTATCGCCGCTCCGGCGCCGGCGCCCCTAAGATCTGTGACATCGCCGCCGTTTTCGGAAATGTAAGAGAAAGACCGAAAAACTGTAAGATGAATCGATGACCACCGAGCGTCTCGAAACCACCTGCTGCGTCGTGGGCGGCGGCCCCGCCGGTATGCATGCTGAGTTATTTACTGGCGCGCGCGGGTGTGCCGGTCATCGCGCTCGAAAAGCATGCGGATTTCTTCCGCGATTTCCGTGGCGACACCGTTCACTGCTCTACGTTCGATCTGTTTCATGAGCTGGGCCTGCTCGAAGACTTGCTGATAGTGCCGCACCAGGAACTCCGCGCCGCCACCGCCATCATCGGCGGCGCTCGTTTCCGCGCGGCGGATTTTACCCGCGTGCCGGCGTGCACCAAATTCATCGCGCTCATGCCGCAATGGGATTTCCTGAGCTTTCTCTCCGAAAAGGCGCGCCAATATCCCAGCTTCGATCTGCGCATGCGGCACGAAGCCGTCGGATTGATTCGGGAAGGCGGACGCGTTGCCGGAGTTCAGGTGCGAACAGGCGAAGGAGAGACCCTAGAAATCCGCGCGGACCTGGTGGTGGCCTGCGACGGCCGCCACTCTACCCTGCGGAATGGCGCGCGCATGCCCGTAACCGAGTTCGGCGTTCCCATCGATGTGCTCTGGTTCCGGCTCAGCCGGCGGGCCGACGACCCCGAGCAACTCCTGGGAAACGTAAACTACGGCAAATTTCTCATTCTGCTCAACCGGGGAGACTATTTTCAGGCCGGAATCATCATCCGCAAAGGCGCCTTCGAAACCCTGCAGGAGCGCGGCCTCGAAGCCTTCCGGCGCGATCTCGCCCAGGTTGCGCCGTTTCTTGGCGACCGGGTGAACGAGGTGACGGATTGGGAGCAGATCAGGCTTCTCACGGTGAAAATCAACCGGGTACACCAGTGGCGCCAGCCAGGGCTGCTGCTCATCGGAGATGCGGCGCATGCCATGTCGCCGGCCTGGGGAGTCGGAATCAACCTGGCCATTCAGGATTCGGTAGTTGCGGCACGCCTGCTTACCCGCCCGCTTCTGGAGCGCCGGGTAACCGAGGCCGATCTGGCCCGCGTGCAGGAGCGCCGCGAATTTCCCGTCCGGGTCACCCAGTGGCTGCAAACCCTGGTGCATAACCAGATGGACCGCCTCTTCGACCAGCCCGGACCTTTCGAAGCGCCGTGGCAGGTGCGGGCGCTGTTGGCCATCCCGGCGGTGCCGCACCTGGTTGGCCGTTTTGTCGGCATGGGAATCCGGCCGGGACATATCGGCGAGCCGGCAAAGCCCGCCCCAACTCGTCCGGATAAAGCCGGCCGGCGCAAGCCACTGATCACCGTCTGCGCCGGCATTGCAGCAGCTGCCGTTGTGTTCACGGTAGTGCGGCTGTGGCGGCTGACAGACAGCTAGCATCCCGGACGGCGAGTCGCTCCCGCCGTCCAACCCTCTGAATCTAGTGATGGCACTGACGGCTTACGTGGACGATAGCGGAACTGACGCGGCGAACCCCTGCCTTGTCATTGCCGGGTTTGCGTCGAGCATCGAACAGCGGGAGCACTGTTACGGAGGAGATGGAATCGGTCCAGGCGCGATGAATTTAAAAACGGCCCCGGTCCAGCGGGCGCAGGGCGACGCTTTGATACTCCACCTGATGCGTAATCTGGCGATCTTCGCCCCAAAGCGTATGCCAGATTTCCGTCGGTCCTTGCGTGCGCTGCGTGTAGAGCCTCAGATGCCCCAGCAGTACCGCCAGTCCCACGTGACGGTCCGAAGGGAGAATACCTGTCGCCGTGGCGCGGTCCTGTTCGAGGTAGCTTTTGGGTTCGTCCTGCGTGGAATCGTCGATCCAGATCGTGCGGTCTTGTACCGGCTTGCCGTAACGCTGTTTCAGTTCCGCTTCAACGGTCTGGAAGTCGCGGATGTACTCGTTGCGGTCGGCGTGATCGGCGTCCGGCAGGAAGCGCGCGCGCACCAGTTGGTTTTGGGCGAAGATGTAAATCATCCGTCCAGCCACGGGACCGAGCCGCGCGGAGTGGAATTCCAGAAAGAGTTCACCCTTGCTGGTGCGCGCCGAAACCGGCGGGCTTTTTTCGGCGGCCCGGACCTGCTCCTCATTCATGCCCCAACTGGTGGCGCGAAACGCGGATTGGCCGTAGAGGCAGCCAGGAACAAGCGCCAGGGCCAGCGCCGCCGCGAATCGCATAGCTACGATTATGGCGCGAAATCAGGCAACCCGGGCAGCACCCCAGGGCCTGCCCGGCAGGACTTGGCCATCCACCGCGTAGAGGCACGCGGGCACCGGTGCCGCCAGGCTAGACCGTCATTGCGGCGGCTTTTCGCCCGGCCGCATCAGCGTGGGCGGCTTGCGCTTGGGCTGTCCGCCGGTATCGGTTTGCTGGCCGGCGCCGGCATTGCCATCTGCGGCGTTGGGCGCTTCCCCCGCTTTGCGCTCCTTTTTCTCGCGCGATTCGCGGGCTTCGAGCTCGCTCGAACGTTTCCCCGTATCCTCTTCCGCCGCGGCGATGCTGTCCTGCGTGGTTTCGATGGCCTGCTCGAGCGCGAAATCGTAGCGGTCCAAATCTTTAGGCTGGCTGCTTTGGGCCTTCTCGAGCACCGGCAGCACTTGCTTCTCAATAGCGGCAACGGCCTGCAAGCCAACTTTCACATCGAGTTTGCGCAGGAGGGCATCGTCGGTGACGTCGTCGATTGCATCGAGCATCTTGGAGTAATCTTCCAGGGCATCGTGAATCATTATGGAGCGCCCGGCTTTGTTGCGGTTGAGAAGATTCTGGACTAAATCCACCCTTTCCTTGGCGAATTTGGCATAAAGCTTCAGCCGCTCATTCGGTTCCTGGGCATCGCGGATCTGGTCGGCCTCGTCGGCGGTGAGGAAGTCGCGCTGCGCCCGCAAGCTAACCGGGGCCGCCCCCAAAATTACCAGCGCCGCGGCACAGAAAAGCAGGTTCCCAACAGTGGATTTGGCCCTCATTTCTTTTTGCCTCCCATCAGGCCGGCGAGCAGGTCGTCGTGGATCTGCTCCACCCGATCATGGGTTTTTTCAAGCAACGAACGGTCTTCGAAGCTCATATCGTGCTGCATGGCTTCAATGCCGCGCACCAGTTCGTCGCTTTGAATTTCCGCGTGTTTGAACCACTTGGGGCTGCGGCGCGGATCTTTGCCGGTCATTTGGAGCGAAGCGTAAGCCAGTTCCACTGAAGTTTCGATTTCGAGGGCTTTGGCTTGGCAGGTGTGCAAGTCACCGCTGTCGTAGGCGGCACGGAACTCTTTGAGTGCGGCGGCGGCGTTTTCGAGGGCCAGCCCCGACCGCTTTTCGAGGTTCGGCTCGTTACGGGCGGCATCCAGACCGCTGCCGGCAGGCAGGGTATGCGCGAACAGGACGGGCACGAAGAGGGCGCAAGCGAACTTCATTTGCGGTCGAGCTCCTTTTCGAGGATACGCTCGCGCTGCCGTGCCTGCCACTCCTGGTTCGGATTCTTGCCGTCGCTCAGCGCGAGGAATTGCCGGTAGGCTTCAACGGCCGGCTTGAGCTGGCGCGTTTTGTCCAGGATAATGGCGCGGAGGAACCAGTTGCCGGCAGTGTTTTCTCCTAATTGATGGGCACGCTCGAAAGCGCTGAGCGCGGGCTGATAATCTTCGGCAAGATAGAGAACGCCGCCCAGTTCATCCCAGGTGTGGGCGGCATCGGGCTTGAGCTTCAGCGCCGCCGTGAACTGGCCGGCCGCGGAACGATACTGCTTCTTCTCGCGCAGGGCATGGGCATATACGATGCGCAGGTCGTAGTTATTCGGGTCTTCGGCAACGGATTTATCGAGCAGGGGAAGGGCTTTGTCGCTTTGCCCGGTGAAAAGATATGCCATGGCGAGACCGGCACGATTCGCCGCGGTGGGCGATTTCGCATAGGCGGCTTCGAGCGCCGGAACGGCCTCGCCGTATTGCTTGGCATCGAGCAGCAATTGGCCGAGATGTTCCTGCGCGGCGGGGTCGTTAGGGAACTGGCGGTAGATGGCGATCGCTTCGTCCTTCCTGCCGGCTTTCTCGTACAGAGCCGCTAGTTCGCCGAGCGAGGTTCGATATTGCGGGTCGAGCGCGGCCGCGTTTTCGAAATAGGGCGCGGCTTGGGAGAGGTTACCCTGCGCCGCCAGCGCGCGGCCGATACCGAGTTGCGCGGCAGCCGATTTGGAATCGAGAGCGGCCGCGGCGCGATAATCTTCCAGTGCTTTGGCCGCGGCATTGTCCGCCAGCTCGGCTTCGGCCAGATAAAAATGGGGGCGGAACTCCTTGGGTTTCTGTGCCGCCGCGGCGGCGAGCAGCGGTTCAGCCTCGGCCGCGCGCTTCTGGCGCAATAGCAGAATGCCGAGATTCAGTTGGGCTTCGTACACGCCCGGCTTGAGTTCGAGGACCTTACGGTATTCCTGCGCGCTCTCGTCGTCCTTGCCCAGCATGCTGTAGGCAAATGCCAGATTGAAGTGGGCGGCGTAGTCGGATGGATCGGATTGGATGGCCTGCTGAAAGATCTGCGCGGCGTCGTTATAGCGGTGCTCGTCAAGGGCCTTCAGACCTGCGCCGGCAGGCGGCTTGGGGGCCGCGGCCGGTTGAAAGAACAAAAGCGCCGCTGCGACCACAACCTGCATACTCCGATTCTAATCCTGGGCGCGGAAAACGATTGTGAAATAAAAGGGGCCAGAGGGGCGGTTATTTCGGAACGGCCGTATCGCTCGGGCTCGGGATGGGCACATCGGGCGCTTCCGAGCGGAAGGAAAGCGGGATATCCACCAGCCCGCTGTGTTGGTTGTCCTGATCCCAAAGCCGCAGGCGATAGTGCTGCGGGGGGGCGTCGAAGAGCAGATTTCCGCTCACCGGCTGGGCGGCGGTAACGGGGTGCAGCATGCCGATGAATTGCGGGACGCCTTCGCCATCGGTGAGTTCCGGGTAGCTGTTGCCTTGATCGTCCTCTATGGAGAGATTGGGAAGGAGAATTTCGCCGGAGCCCGTGCTGCCCACGCTGATGCGAATCAGGAAAAAGCGGTTCTGTGGGATGCGGGCCGTGGGACCTTCGCCGATCTGCGGCAGCCAGCGGGTTTCGAAAACCGTGTAGACCAGGCGGCCCAGCTCGACCCGGTCGCCCATCGCATAGCGAGCGGGTTCCGAACTCGATACCGAAGAGCAGCCGGCCAGCACGGCGGCGATCGAGATGGTGAACAGGAGGCGCAAGGATCTATTGTCGCAGGTTGAAGGCCTGCGGCGGCCAAGGCCACGCACCCGTCTCCCAAGCCGGCGCTGGCGAGCCTGCCAAAGCCGGGCGGGGCCGGTCACGGCCCGCGAAGATTTTCCCCAGCCCTCTAAGCAAAGAACTTAAGCCCAAGCAAGCTCGCCTCGCAATGCCGGTTTTCCGCCCTCGCATGCGAAAGTAGAACGGGAGGAAGAATGCGCGCCACTGCCCGCGCCGCAAAAGGCCCTTCCATGTGTGCTGTGTTACTCTGAAATTTCCACCGTGTGCCGAAGCGACTGAGTGAAGCTGTTGTCCTGCGTACGTACCCGCTAAGAGAAGCGGACCTCGTCGTCAGCTTTTTCACACGGGATTGCGGCAAGCTGCGCGGGGTGGCCCGGCGCGCGCGCCGGCCGAAGAGCGGCTTCGGCGCGGGGTTGGAACGGCTCTCGCATATACGCGTGGCGTATTACCAGCGCGAAACGCGCGAGCTGGTCAACCTGGATTCCTGCGATTTGATCCGGTCGCAATTCGATCTGGTCTCCGATTACCGCGCCAGCGTGGCGCTCGATTACATGGCCGAGATTTGTGAACAATTGCTCCCACCCGAGGAAACCAACGAGAAATTCTTCCGGCTGGTGCTGGCGGTTTTGGATTCGCTGCGGGGCGCCGAAATGGCCTGCCCGGGCAATATCTGGCGCGGAGTGACGTATTTTTCTCTCTGGGCGGTGCGGCTTTCCGGCTGGCTGCCGGCGCTCGACGCCTGCCTGGGATGCGGCGGCGATCTCGAAGCGGAGCGCGCTTTTTTCAGCCGCGGGCGCTCCGGTCTAGTGTGCGGGGATTGCCGCGCCGCCTTGGGCGGCCCGAATTATTGGGAACTCGGCGGCGCCTCCCGGTCCCTAGCCGGCGCCATGCTCCGCTGCCCGGTATCCCAGTTTCCCGCAAGCGCCTGGGCAGGCGAAACTGCCGCCGACCTGCGCCGCTTTCTGGTGCAGCAGATCGAGACTCACGCGGAGCGCCGTTTGGTGACCGCTTCCATGCTGGAACAAGCCGCCCTGGAACCCGCCGCGCCCGCGGCCGGGCCGATTTCGCGTGCGGCCTTTTGATCATGCCATCTTTTCAGGAAATCGTTTTTCAGTTAAAGCGCTATTGGGCCGACTGCGGCGCGATCATTCAGGAGCCTTACGACGTGGAAGTCGGCGCGGGAACCATGTGCCCGGAGACATTTCTGCGCGTGCTGGGGCCCCGCCCCTATCGCGTGGCCTACGTGCAGCCCAGCCGCCGGCCGGCCGATGGCCGCTATGGCGACAACCCCAACCGGCTGTTCAAGCACAGCCAGCTTCAGGTGCTTCTGAAGCCCGCTCCCGAGAATGTGATCGAACTGTATCTGGGCAGCTTGGAAGCCATCGGTATCAATCTGCGGAAGCACGATCTCAAATTCGAAGAAGACAATTGGGAGGCACCCACGCTGGGCGCCTGGGGCATCGGCTGGCAGGTGATGCTGGATGGTCTCGAAATTACCCAGTTCACCTACTTCCAGCAATGCGGCGGCATCGAACTCGAACTGGTGCCGGCTGAGCTGACGTACGGTCTGGAGCGCCTCACGGCGTTTCTGCAAGGCCGCGACAGCGTCTACGAGATCGAGTGGACCAAAGATTTCACCTACGCCGGCGTGCGCTACCTCGACGAGCTGCAATACTCCGTTTACAACTTCGAAATGGCCGACGTTTCCACCCTGTGGAAGCTGTTTGAGCTGCATGAACACGAAGCCGCGCGCCTGCTGAAACAATATGACCCTAAAGCGCCGGACAAGCAGCGCTTTCCCCTGCTCCCCGCTTACGACCAGGTGCTCAAGTGCTCGAACCTCTTTAATACGCTCGACTCGCGCGGAGCCATCAGCGTAACCGAGCGGGTAGGCGTGATTCAGCGGGTGCGCAAGCTGGCCGTGGGCGTGGCGCAAGCCTGGGTGGATCAGCAAACCGTACCGGCCCCCAGCCCCCA
>DATGKM010000209.1:0-34712 GCA_035294665.1 Bryobacteraceae bacterium
CGAGCGGATCCTCATTTCGGGCATCGCCGGCGTGCCCGCGGGCCTCGCGGTGGATGAGAACGGCGATCTCTATGTGGCCGCCAATGGCGTGGCCATTTACAGCCCCGAAGGCCGCCTCCTGCGCGCCATCGGCGCCGCCGAACCCGTCTCCAGCATCACCTTCGGCGATGCGGATTCGAAAGCGCTCTACATCGCCGCGCGCGCCGCCGTTTACCGCATCCGCCCGAACCCAGCCCAGTGAACGAAGACCGCCGCCATCCCCGCTATCCGCTGCTCGGTATCGGCGCCCTGATCTTCGATCGACAGCCGGGGGATCGCGGCCGCATTCTGCTTGCCCGGCGCGGCAAGCCGCCGCTCCTCGGCCAATGGTCTCTGCCCGGCGGATTGGTCGAAGCGGGCGAAGAGTTGGCGGACGCCGTGCGCCGCGAAGTCCGGGAGGAGACCGGGCTTGAAATCGAACCGCTCGGCATGCTCGAAATTTTCGAGCGCATTATGCGCGACCAATCCGGCAGCGCCGAGTATCACTACGTCCTGATCGACTACGTCTGCGCCGTTACCGGAGGCGTGCTCGAGGCCGGCGACGATGCCCGCGAGGTCGCCTGGTTCCGCCGTTCCGAACTTGCCTCTCTGGACATCACCGAGGGCACTCTGGCCGTGATAGAAAAAGGCTTTCGCCAGAGGCGAAAATATAAGCTGGCCCCGGCGAAAATATAGAAGAGCTTGAAAACATCCGCTGAAGTCCTGGAATACGAACCTCTGCGCCAGCTCATCGGCCGTTTTGTGTCCAGCCCGCTCGGAAAGCGGGAAATCGAGAAGCTTGCGCCGCACGCGGATCGCGAGCGCCTGGAAGCCGATCTCGCCGAAGCGGGCGAAGCCATCGGCTATCTGCGCCTCGCCGCGCGTCCCCAGCCGGCATCGCGCGGAGCCGCGATCCGCATCGACTTCTCCGGCCTGCCGGAACTCGAAGCCGCCGTCCACAAGCTGCGCATCGAAGGCGCGAGCCTCGAACCGAAGGAAATCTTCGATCTGTTTACCCTGCTTGACCGCGCGGCGGACGCGAAATCCGTGCTCACCGCCGCCTCCGAGCGCTTCCCGCGTTTAGGCGCGCGGGCGCAAACCATCGGCGATTTCCGCGGCTTGCTCCACGAGCTCGAAGGCAAGATCCTCCCCGATGGCACTGTCGCCGATAACGCCAGCGTTGCCCTTGCCCGCCTGCGCCGCGACATCGAGAGGCAGCGCAAAGCCATTCAGGAATCGCTCGAACGCTTCCTGCGCGTCCACCGCGAGGAAGGCGTGCTGCAGGAGGAATTCGTCGCGATTCGCAATGAGCGGTTCGTGGTTCCCGTCATCGCCGGCCAAAAGCGCAAGCTGGACGGCGTCATCCACGGGGCGAGTTCGAGCGGCCATACTCTGTTTATCGAGCCGCTCGAAACCATCGATCTCAATAACGAGCTGGTGCGGCTCGCCGAAGAAGAAGCCCGCGAAGTTCACCGCATCCTGCTCGAACTGACCGCCCGCCTGCGCGGCCATGCGGAATCCATCCGCCAGACCCTGGTCACCATGGCCGGGCTGGAGCTGATCTTCGCCAAGGCGCGCTTCGCCGTGGAATTCGACTGCGTGGTGCCGCGCTTCGGCGAGCGGCTGTTGCTCAAAGACGCCCGCCACCCGCTGCTTGAAGACGTGCTGCGCCGGCGCCGCAAATCCGCCGTGCCCATGAATCTGGAGCTGACCCGCGCGGACCGCACGCTGCTCATCAGCGGCCCCAATACCGGCGGCAAAACGGTGGCGCTGAAAACCGCCGGCCTGCTGAGCCTGATGGCGCAATCGGGCCTTCCCGTACCGGCCGCCGAAGCCGAGTTTCCCCTCTTCGAGCAGGTGTTGGCCGATATCGGCGATTACCAATCGATCCAGGAAAACCTCAGCACGTTTTCCGCGCACGTCTCGAACATTCGCGAAATGGCGCTGGACGTAACGCCGGATTCGCTGGTGCTGCTGGATGAACTCGGCGCCGCCACGGATCCGGAAGAAGGGGGCGCGCTCGGAGTTGCCATCGTCGAGCATTTCCGCGCGGCCGGCGCATTTACCCTGGTGTCCACACACCTGTTGGCTTTAAAACTCTACGCCGCCGGCACGCCCGGCGTGATCAATGGCTCGATGGGTTTTGACGAGGAAACGCTCGAACCTACCTACCGGCTTCGCCTTGGCCTGCCCGGCAAATCGGCCGGCCTGGAGATCGCGACCAAACTTGGTATGCCGGGCGATATTATGCGGCGCGCCCGCCAGTCCCTCAGCGATAAAGAGCGCGATATCGAAAAGTTCCTGGCCGAGCTGCACCGCCGCATCGGGGAGACACAGGCGCTTGAAGCCACCCTGCGGGAGAAAATCGCCGCCGCCGAAAAACGCGAAAGGGAAGTATCGCGCGAATGGGAGCAGAGGGAGGCCGCCAAGCTGAAAGAACTCGAGCGGCGCACCGAGCAGGCCCTGGCCCACTTTGAAGAGCAGGCGAAGCAGACGATCGATCAGATTGCCCGCGGCGCCGAGCAGCGCAGGGCCGCGCAGGAAGCGCAGCGCCGCGTCTCCAAGGCCAAGCGCGAATTACGCGAGGAGATCGAAACGACGGTGCTCGCCACGCGCGAGGATGCGCGCCAGGGTGAGATCGGGCCGCTCCGCATAGAAGAGGGATCCCGCGTGCGGCTGCGCGACATCCGCGAACCGGCGCGCGTGCGCCGCAAGCTTTCCGGCGGCCGGCTCGAAGTGGAGGCCGGATTCCTGAAAATGCAGGTCTCCATCGACGATGTGATCGAGGTGCTGCCGGAAGCCCCGGAACGCGGCCGTAAGTTGCCGCAGGGCGTGACGTACAAGCCCGCTCCCGCGTTCGCGCCCGTCTGTCAGGAGATCAACCTGATCGGCCGGCGCGCCGAAGAGGCCCGCGACGCAGTGGACGAATTTCTCGACCGCGCCGTGATGGCCACGGCCAGCCGCGTCCGCATCGTGCATGGCTTCGGCATGGGCGTGCTGCGCAGCGCGATTCACGAGTTGCTGAGCCATCACCCCCATGTTTCGCGCTTCTATCCAGCCCCGCAACAGGAAGGCGGCGCCGGGGCGACTATTGTGGAACTGAAAGATTGATATGCTCCTGAAAATCGTTCAGGCCGGGGATGTTGTTCTGCGCTCCCGCGCGCGCGCACTAACCGCCGGCGAAATTGGCGGTCCGGAAATCGCGCAGCTCATCGAGTGGATGCGCGAGACCATGCGCGACGCTCCCGGTGTGGGCCTCGCCGCCCCGCAGATCGGGCTTGGTCTGCAACTGGCCGTGATCGAGGACTCCGCCGAATCGATGCGCAACATCGCTCCCGAGCGACTGGCCGAACGCGGCCGCAAGCCGGTCCCATTCCACGTCATTATGAACCCCTCGATCGAACTGCTGGGCGACACGGCCGAGTTCTTCGAAGGCTGCCTGAGCCTTTCCGGATTTGCCGCCTTGGTGCCGCGCGCGCTGCGCGTCCGGGTGGAATGTTTGAACCATAAGGGGGAGCCCACCATCATCGAAGCCGAGGGGTGGTACGCGCGCATTCTGCAGCACGAAATCGATCATCTCCACGGCACCATGTACATCGATCGCATGCACAGCCGTTCCCTGACGACCGTGGATCATCTGAGCCGCTACTGGAACGATCTGCCGATCGCGGAAGTAAAGCGCCGGCTGGGGATTTGACCGCAATCGGCGCTTGCCGGCAGAAATTGGCGACTCACCGAAATCCGCGTCCGAGGCCGGGGTCGAAGTGGATTTTCAGCAAGGCAATGCCGCGGCTACTGCGCGCCGGACGGCTTGGCGAAGGCGGAATCCGGAATCGCGGCATTCGGCTCCGCGTCAGTGAACGCGTACTGCTCCTGCCCGCTCACCCAACCGTAGATCCATTTGAACGGGAGCTTCACGCCGGCCACGACGCGGTAATCGGAGTAATCGATCTGCGTCGGCACGCGGCCCATGGCGGAGTTGAAGTAGTAGACCAGACGGTTCAGCAGCCCGCTTTGCTTATCGAAATAGAATGTCGCCAGAAGGCCGGAAGGACCGGAACCCTGAACCACGTACACGTCCTTGCCATCGACCGTGGCCGGATAACTCGCCTTCCAGTTCGTCAGATACTGCTTGATTTTGCCGGGGAACGCCATTTCCCCGACGAGCTTCGCGCCTTCGAGCGCGCCATCGGTAAGCGGATATTCCTTGACCACAGTCAGCGGCAGCGCTACCCATCCGTCCCGTCCATTGTAGGTGCGGGCCATCTCGCCTTCTTTCTGGTGAACTTCGAGCGCGATGTTGCTAGGGGCTTTGGCCAGGATTTCCGCCGGGTCCCCGCCGGCCGCGCCAAACAGCAGGCTGGTTCCCTTCAACCGGTAGCTGGTGAGCTTGGCGAGTTGGTCCGCGCCGCCCAGAGCCTGAATGTATTTATCGAGGATCTCATCGGCGGGCGGTGTGCCGGAAGTTTTGGGAGGAGCCGCGGGCAGGATATCGGGAGGAACGAAATTCGGCGAGGCTGAATAGATGGTGTCGATGGGCGGCGTTTGCGCCGGGCTTTCCGAGCCGCGGTGGCAGGTCCAACAAGTGATTACCGTGCGGCCGCCGAAATTCTCTTTGTTGATGGTGTTCACCATCGTGATCATGCGGCGGGCGATTTTCTTTTTGGGCGGCGTGTCGTCTTCCCATTTCGGGTCGGATGTGCCCGCGCCCGTGTGGCAATCGCCGCAGCAGACGCTCAGAGCGGCCGAGAACAGACCCATCGTCCCCATGAAGTCGTCAACCGTAATGCCCTTGAGCACCTGAATATTCTTGAAAGCCTTCTCAGACAACTGCGGCTTGGCTGTGGGCTGCGCGAATAGATGCGTGCCATTCACAACGAGCAAGGTGGCGATCGATAACAAGAGCACACCCGCGAAAATCAATCGGCGAACGGGAAACTTCATGGATAACCTCTCCGCGGAACTCTTTTGAGGCTTCTGCGGAACCGGCCCCTGGAGTGCGCCCGCGAATTTGAAGTGCGAATCCGTGATTATATAGAGTGGCAAAAGAGCAAGTCAATCAGGCCTGGGTGGCGGGGGGTTGGCGGGGCGTTGGGGGTGTTGGCGGCGTTGGCCGGGGCCTTGGCTTCGCCGGGGTTGGAGATAGGGAAAATAAAAAGTCCGCGGATCGAGGTATACTCTCAATTCCATGAGCTTTAGGTTGGTCGTACCATCGATTTGCCTGTTCCTTTTTACCGCTCCTTTCGCCTCCGCACAGGTTACGGCGTCGATTTCCGGCAAAGTAGAAGACGCCGCTGGATCGCCTATCCAGGGCGCAGCGGTCAGCGTGAAGAGCACCGAAACCGGATCGGTCCGCAGCGCCGTCACGGACGATCAGGGCGAGTATCGGGTGCTGGCGCTGCCTGTGGGACCGCAGGAAGTCAAGGCGGAAAAAACGGGCTTCCGAGCGGCCGTTCGCACCGGCGTCAACCTGGCGGTGGGCCAGGAAGCGGTGGTTAATTTGCGGCTGGAAGTGGGCGAATTCGCCCAGGAAATTACGGTGGCCGCCGATGCCCCGCTGGTCAATACCACCACGGCGCAGGTCTCCGGGCTAGTCAACGAACAGCAAATCAAAGACCTGCCGCTGAACGGACGCAGCTTCGATAATCTCATCACGCTGAACCCGGGCACCGTCAACTACAGCGCTTTAAAAAGCGCGGGAACGAGCACCAGCAACGGCAACACGTTTTCGGTTGCGGGCCGCCGCACGTATGAAAACATCGTGCTTTGGAACGGCATCGAATACACCGGGTCCAGCCAGCTAGCCATCACGCCAGGGGGCGTCAGCGGGGAACTGCTGGGCGTGGATGCCATTCGCGAATTCAACGTCCACACCGATACCTATTCGGCCGAATACGGGAAGCGCGCGGGCGGCCAGGTGACGGTGGTGACCCAGTCCGGCACCAACGTCCTCCACGGGAGCGTATTTGAATTTCTGCGCAACAGCGATCTCGATGCCCGCAATTTTTTCGATCAGGGCAGCGTGCCCCCGTTCCGCCGCAATCAGTTCGGCGGGGCGTTGGGAGGCCCGCTGCGCAAGGATAAGCTGTTTCTGTTCGGCAACTACGAAGGTTTCCGGCAGGCGCTGGCCCTAAGCAATGTGGCCGTTGTCCCCGATGCCGAAGCGCGCCAGGGACTGCTTCCGAACGCCGCCGGCAAGTACACGCCAGTGGCGAATCTCAATCCCAACATGCTGCCCTATATGTCGTTCTGGCCCGCGCCGAACGGCCCGGAATTATACGCAAACGGCATTCCCACGGGCATGGCGGAATCCTTCAATAACCCGCGCCAGCAGATCCGCGAGGACTTCGGCACCATCCGTCCGGATTACGTGATCAGCAACCGGGATTCGCTTTCGGCCTCCTACACCATCGACGATGGCAACAGCATCATCCCAACCCCCGATCCGCTATTCGCCTCGCAGGAGTTCCTTCGCAGTCAAATCGCCAGTCTGCAGGAGACGCACGTCTTCACTTCGGCGCTGCTGAACACGTTGCGCGTGGGCTTCTCGCGCGCGGCGTTCGCCTTCGATTCATACCCGATGGCCTCTTTCGCTCCCAACCTGTCCTTCGTGAGCGGCGGAGGACCCGGCGGCATCGTCATCGGCGGCGGCGTCACCACCACCGGTGTGGCCGCCCTTACTTCCGCCGGCCCAAACAACGCCGCAAACGTGTGGAATCGCCGCAATCTGTATACCTACACCGATGACCTGCAACTCACCCATTCGCGCCACCAACTCAGCTTCGGCGCGTGGTTTCAGCCGTTGCAAGACAACGAAAACACCGCGTCCCGCCGGCTCGGCCAAGCCAGTTTCACCAGTCTCACGACCTTTCTTCAAGGCACGGTCAGCAGCTTTCAGGTGGTGCCTAACCCCAGCGAACTCGGCTGGCGTAGCCTATTCGGCGCCTGGTATTTCCAGGACAACATACGTCTCGCGCCCAATCTTACCCTGCAGGCCGGCTTGCGGCACGAGTTCACCACCGGTTGGAACGAGGTGGATAACCGGGCCGCCAATTACATCACGGATGCGAATGGCGTGCTGGAAACCAACCCGATAGTAGGGCATTCGGCCTTCACGCAAAATAACGCTAGGAAGCTGTTCGGGCCGCGGCTCGGGCTCGCCTGGGATCCGTGGGGCAACGGGAAAACGGCCATCCGGGCTGGCTTCGGTATTTACTATTCGCTAATCGACGACCTCAGTTTTCTGCTGAACTCAGTTCCGCCCTATAACAGCAATCTCTCGTTCGCGAATACCAGCCTGTTCAATTTCACTCCCCTGCTGCCAGGAACCCCGATTCCGCCCGCCTGTGGTCCCGGCGTCCCGACACCCTGCAGCACGTTCGCCCCGCAGGGGGTGCAGCCGAATGCCAAGACGCAGGCCGTGAACGAGTGGAAGATCTCGATTGAGCAGCAACTCGCTCCCAATACCGTTCTGCGCGTGGCCTATGCGGGATCGTTTGGGTATCACGGCCTTCTGAGCGTCGATCCGAATACGATTCCCGCCCAGATCTGCGCCAATCCGGCCGGGTGCGTTTCCGGCGGCACTCCCGGAACGACGAAAGGCTCGGTGCCCGAAGGCGCGCAGTACATTCCGGTGAGCGCCCGCCCGAATCCGTACCTTTCCGCGGGCTTCTTCTGGTACACCGAAGGCAACAGCAGCTATAACGCGCTGCAGGTCGATGTCACACACCGCATCAGCCACGGCCTGCTTTTCCGCGCGAATTACACCTGGTCGAAGAACCTGGACTTCAACTCCGGCCTGACCGGCGCGCAAGCCAACAATCAGGCCCAGATGGTGCTCAACCGGAACGATCTAGGCTTGGACTGGGGGCCCTCGGCGCTCAACGCCGCGAACCAGGCGAGCATTTCCGCGCATTACGACCTGCCCTTCGGCAAGACCGGCGCAGGCCTTCCGCGTGCCCTAATCGGCGGCTGGCAGCTCAATACGATCGTTACTCTCCTCAGCGGTTTCCCGTTCACGCCGCAAATCGGCTCCAACCGCTCGGGCGATGGCGATACGCGCAATCCCGACCGGCCGAATTTGAATCCCGCCTTCAGCGGTCCGGTGATCCTGGGCAAGCCGAACCAATGGTTCAACCCGAACGCATTTGTTCTGCCCACGCCCGGCACTTACGGCAATTTGGGCCGCGGCACCTATACGGGTCCGGGGCTCGCCGACGTGGATCTATCGGCATTCAAGGACACAAAGATCCAGGAGCGGGCCGACCTGCAATTCCGGGCGGAATTCTTCAACATCTTCAACCGCGCGAATTTCGATACGCCCAACGCCGTGGTTTTCCAGGGGGCCAGCTACAGCGGCTCGGCGGGGCTGATTACCGCTACCGCGACCACCTCGCGGCAGATCCAGTTCGGATTGAAGCTGATCTTTTGAGGGAGCGCCATGACTTGGCGCAACTCTATCTCGTGTGGTCGGCCTCGGGAGCCGCGATCTCCAGCACCTTCGACACGAACCAGTCCGGTGCTTCCAGCATGGCTGAGTGCGCCTGCCCTTCGAGCGTTACCAGCCGGCAGCCCGGGATAGCGCGGCAGATGAAGTCTGTGCTCCCCTTCAAGCTGGGAGGGGTCTCGGTCCCCAGCAGCATGGTGAGTGGCGTTTTCCATTTGGCCAGGCGGTCCGTCCAATCGTAGTGAGCGTTCACCTCGCGTACCTCGCGCGGCAGTGTGGTGGAAATCTCCAGAATCATGGGCCACATCGGCGAGGTCTCGATGCGCGCCAGCATTTCGGGCGGCACGCGTACCTGGTCGCGCAGAAAGGTGGTGACCACCTGCTTGTGGTCGCCGGCGGCAAGCGCCTTCTCCATCCTGGCGACAACCTCTTCGCCGCGCGGACCTTGCGGCTGAAACATCAGCGGCGGTTCGTAAAGGATCGCCCGCTCGGCCCGCTCGAAGCGTTCTTCGGCCGCGATGGTTGCCAGCGCTCCATAGGAATGCCCGAGCACCGTTAGCGGGGCGCCGATGGCGCGCGCGACGTGGAAGATGTCATCGGCTTCGATTTCGAGCGAATACGCGGGAGCGTCGCCCGAGGGAGCGCGCCCCCGCCGGTCCATGGCATAAACTGTGAACCGTTGGGCCAATTTGGGTAGAACGGCTCCCCAGGCAGCGGTTCCGTTCAGCAGAGATCCGTGCACCAGCAGGAGCGGAGGCCCCGATCCCGCCTTCCGCACAGAGATCTCCACGCCATCGCCCGATGACACCCGAAACCGCTCAGTGGTGGGCGCGGGCATGGCGAATTACTTGGCGGTCTGCGCGGCCCGCCCGGCGGCCACGCGATTTGGCAGAGTCGCCGACGCTATGGAGAGGAATTCCTCTTGGGTGAGCAGGCGCTTGTGTTCGAGCGAAAACTCCTTGACGGCGGCTACCACCCGCATAGCTTCCTCTTCGGTGAAGTCGATGCCGATGTTTCGCAGGGCGCCTTTGATGGAATCGATGCCACTGCCCTTTCCCAGCACCACGGTTGCGGGCGGCTGTCCCACCAGGTCCCAATGATACGGGAACAGCTCGGTGGGCTGCCGCGCGCCGCAATTCTGGAACCAGCTTGCGATGATGCCCGATTCGATTTGGTAGAGCGCCTCGCCCACAACAGGCCGGTTGCTTGCGACCTTGTGGCCGGAAAGTCGTTCCACAAGGCGCGCCAGGCCATAGAGCTTCTCGTACTTCAGGCCGACATCGATGCCGTACATCGTGAGCAGCGCCATGACGGTCTCTTCCATGGGCGTGTTGCCGGCGCGCTCGCCCAAGCCGAGCACGGTAGAGTGGATGACCTCGACGCCCTCGGCCACGGCCATGATTGTGTTGGCCACGCCCATGCCGAAATCCATGTGGAAGTGCGCTTCGAGGCGCTTATGGACGCGCGCCTTCACCTGCCGCACAAGGTATTGCATGGCGTGCGGCGAAACCACGCCGAAGGTATCGACGAGGGCGAGCGCATCCATGTGTCCTTCGCTCGCCACGCGCAGGATCAGGTCGAGCACCCAGGTCATATCGGCGCGGGTAAAGTCGATGGGGAAAAAAACCACTTCGAGGCCCTGCTGGTGAGCGTACGCGGTCGATTCGATGGAAAGCTGAATGGCGCGTTCCAGCGGCCACTGGTAGGCGTACTGAATGATGTGCCGGCTGGAGGGCACTTCCATGACGATTCCCGCCACCCCGCAATCGACCGCGCGCTTTACGTCGTCCACCATGCAGCGCGAAAAGGCGAAGATTTTGGGGCCGAGATTGCGCTTCACGATTTCCTTGATAGCCGCGGTGTCGCTGGGGGAAACCACGGGCATACCCGCTTCGATGCGGTGCACACCCGCTTCGGCCAGGCCCTCGGCGATGCGGATCTTGTCGTCCTTGGTGAAGATCACGCCGGTCTGCTGCTCGCCATCGCGCAGGGTGATGTCGTGGATCTGAATGGTTTTGGGGAAGTGAAACTCCGCCCGCACGGCGTCGTTGAAGTTCCAGGGACTGACAAACCACTTGCCGGTTTTCCAGGGTTGTTGAGACATTGAGGGCTCCTTAGATTGGGTATGAACCAGGCCAACCAGCGTATCACGCCCGCGACGGCACGGGACCAGGTTACTAAGCCAACCAGCGGATCACGCCCGCGACACCGTCGATCGCGACCAGGGAACCATCGGGGATGCGCAGGGTAGCCTCGGGGACACCCAGGACCATTGGAATGCCGCGTTCCCGCGCGAGCGAGGCCATGTGCGACGTGCTGCCCCCGCGCTCGGTCACCACTCCGGCTACATGCGTCAGAATATGGCTCAGGGCCGGGCCGGCGACTTTCGTCACCAGAATATCGCCGGGGGCCACGCGCGACATTTCGCATTCGCAGTGGACCACGCAAGCTCTGCCGGTAGTCCAGCCGATGCCCGCGGGATGGCCATTGAGGCGCGGCCGGCCTTGCCAGATGGCATCGGGAACGGCGGCCGGTTGGATGCGCAACGGGCGGGCTTGCAACAACTGGAAGCCGTTTCGATCGATGGCCCATTCGATTTCGACGGGGATGCCCATGAGCTCTTCGACGCGTTTGAGCAGGCGGCCCAGCTCGACCGCTTCCGCCTCGCTGAGGCAAGGTTTGACGGCTAGAGCGGAAGGCACGGCGCGCGCCGCCGGTTCCTGCCGATGGATGCAGCCGACCTGGTGATCCTTGCGGCCCGGAGTGACGCTGAGAAGTTCGCCATGGCGGGTGAGTTCGTACCGATCGGGAGTGACTTCTCCTTGCGCGATGGCCGATCCGAGGCCCCAGGTGGCGCTGAGCAGCATACCCTCGCCCGCGCGGCTCAACCCTCCGCCGGCGGCGCGCGCGGAGACCAGCGGTTGCACGAGCACAGCCATCGCAGTATCGGCGGGGTCGATCTCGCGCGAAGCCATGTAGCGGAGGGCACGGGTGGTCCAAAGCGCGCCCCAACAGGAGCGCACGGCGGTCAGGAAATCGGCTTCGCTCTCGAGGCCCAGGAAGCTTTCGAACTGGCCGGCGAAGCTGGAGCCAAATCGATCCTCGACGAGCGCCGAGGAGCGCACGACGGTAAGCGCGCCGGCGCGGCGAGTCAAGTCCCGCCAGGCGGCGACGAGCGGCTGGTGGATCTCGGGGACGATGGGCCGATCGAGCAGCCCGAGCTTCATGGCGAGCGCATGCCGGCGCGCCTGGGGACTGCTGGTTGCGCCGAAGACGCCGCGGGCTTCGGCTTCGAGCCCCAGCGCGCCGACCTGGAGGCGATAGGCTTCGGCGGAGAGACAGAAACCATCGGGCACCGGCAAACCGGCCTGTTTGAGGAGGGCGAGATTCGCCGCTTTCGGGCCGAAGCGGGAGGCATCGGCCGCGCTTGCGGCCGCAACCGTGAGGCAGTGATTCACTAGGTTCCCGGCCGCTTGCCGTAATCCGAATAGCCGGGCATCGGGTCGACTACCGTAATCTGCTGGACCGGGAAATTGGAGACGATTTCGACGCCTTCTTTGTGGACGATCAGCATCTCTTCGATGCGCACGCCCCACTGGTAGGGCTTGCCGTGCTGGGTTTCGAGCGCGAAGACCATGCCTTCCTTGATCTCAATCGGGTGGTCGAGCGACCAGATGCGCGAGATCACCGGCTGATCGTACTGGGCGAGGCCCAGCCCGTGTCCCCAGAGATTGGCCGCCGCGCGGTCCTCCTCCTCGTAGCCCCAGGCTTCTTTGGCCGAGGGCCACTGGGAAGCGATATCTCTGGTGGTGGCGCCGACTTTCACTGCTTTAATTGAGTCATACAGCCACTTCAGAGCGGTCGCGTAGTAATCCTTCTGTTCCTGGGTAGGTTCCTTGCCCACGATATAAGTACGATAGTAACAGGACTTATAACCATTCCAGGTAAGTGCCGCCAGGTCCATGAATACTATGTCGCCGGGTTTAATAATGCGGTCGGAGAAGTTACGCCAGTTCGGCCAGGTATTTAGTCCGGAAGAGACGATGACGTCCTCCACGTCTTCCATGCCGGGAATGCTGTAGAGGTACTGCATGATGTGGGCGGTCAGTTGGTTCTCGGTGAGGCCGGGCTTGAGAAACTTCATGAACTCCCAGTGCGCGGCATCGCCGATGGCGCCTACCATGCGCATGCACTCATGCTCGTCCTGGTTTTTTACGGCCCGGGCTTCCATCATGGGGGTCATACCGTCGGTCCAATCGATCTTGGCGTCCTGGAAGATCTTGATCATATTGATGTCGACGAAATCGACGCCCAGTTTCATGCCGTCCACGCCGCGCTTCTTCATCTCCTGCCGGATGGCGTTGGTGAACTTGGCGACCTGCATGGTGGAAGCCGGACCAGCCGCGCCCTTGATCCAGGCGTACGACCAGCGGATGTTGTCCTGGGGGATCCAGGGCGAGTGTTTCGCGATATGCATGCCGATATCGCCCTGCTCGAACAGCACGGGCGGATCGTCGCCGCAGAGCAGCGCGTAGCGCAGTCCCGGTTTGAGCCGGTTCCAGCCGGGCGTGAGCGTACTGGTCACATACCGGACATTCTCGTCGTACATCAGCAGCAGGGCGCCCAGCCCGTGCGCTTTCATACGCTCGCGAGCGCGCTCGAGCCGGTACTTGCGCAGCCGGTCCCAGTTAATGCGTTCCTGCCAATCGAGTCCTACAGCGCCAACGTTTGCCATTCTTCTCCTTGTTCGGTTGACTTTGTTTTGCCTGCACCGCGGCTGCGAGATCGGGAGACAAAAGCGGCCGCTCCGTGGCGGCCGCGGCTCCGATCGCTGAGCATTTTACTGCTGCCCAAACATACCGATGAAGACGCCCTTGGCGATTACCTTGCCGTTCATGGCGTTCATTAAGTCGGCGCGGGAGGCCGATTCCGGCAAGTCCAGCTTGGAATTCAGCGCGAAGATTTCGAAAGTATAGTGATGGTCGCCATGTCCGGCAGGAGGGCAGGGGCCAAGATAGGCGGCATTTCGTCCCTGGTTCTGAATCTGCTTGGCGCCATCGGCCTGGTCACCGGGCTTCACGCCTTCGGGCAGGCTGGTAGCGTCGCCGGGAATATTGTAGATGGCCCAATGCAGCACGTCGTTAGTGGCGGAGCCGCCGAGCACGGGATCGGGGTCGTGCAAAATCAGGGTGAAGCTTTGGGTATTGGCGGGAGCGCCGGACCAACGGATGGCCGGTGAAGGGCTGTTCGGCCCCGCGGCGCAGGTATATTTGGACGGGATATGGCCGCCATCGGAAATGTCGTCGACCATGAGATGAATCATGGGCGGAAGCGTGAATCCCTTTTTGCCGCCCTTGCCGCCTTTTTCCTGTCCGCCCAGGAAGGCCGCCGAACCCAATAATCCGGCAGCGATCATACACGCGGTGATGTAGCGCATAACTATCTCCTTGTTGGGGTTACTTCCTAGACAGGGTATCCAAGAGTAGAAGTAACCGCAACCGATACTAGCGTGAGATCACAAACGGCAGCGCCGTTCTACAAGCGGTTGATCAGGCTGGCCACATAGCCGGCGCCGAAACCGTTATCGATATTGACCACGGTGACATTGCTGGCGCAACTGTTCAACATACCGAGCAGCGCGGCGAGGCCATGAAAACTGGCGCCATAGCCCACGCTGGTGGGCACGGCAATTACGGGGCAGGAAACCATGCCGCCAACGGCGCTGGGCAGCGCGCCTTCCATGCCGGCGCACACGACGATCACGCGGGCTTCGGCCAATTTTTCGCGGTTATCGAGGAGCCGGTGGAAACCGGCTACACCGATGTCATGGATCTCGAGTACCGTATTACCCATGACTTCCGCGGTGAGCCGCGCCTCTTCCGCCACAGGAATATCGCTGGTTCCCGCCGAGACTACCGCGATCTTACCTTTGCCTTTGGAGCTTCTATCGCGCCAGAAGCGAATGACGCCAGAGAGAGGGAAGTGTTCGGCATCGGACAAATTTTGCAGCACCAGAGCGGCACATTCGCGATCGGCGCGGGTTATTAAGACATTGGGGGAAGCTTCGAGCAACTGGCCGGCAATCGCAACTACTTGCGCGGGAGTCTTGCCCTGGGCGAAGACGACCTCGGCCAAGCCGTGGCGCAAGGCGCGATGGTGATCTACTTTGGCGAATCCGAGGTCTTCATAGGGCAGATGATGAAAGCGAGTCAAAGCGGCGTCGATTTCCAGATCGCCGGCACGTACTTGTTCGAGCAGTTGACGGAGCTTCGCCGAATCCATATGGCGTTAGCATAACAACACGGTTAAGCGAGGCTGGGTATGTCAGGAGTCATACAGTCGTACTGTGAATAATCCTCTAATTTAAGAAAAGCACAACAAAAGTACCAAGAAAGTCTATGGTGCAATTAGAGCTTTCAGGCTATTGTTGGAAAGTGCGCACTTCAGCATCATAAGAGCAGGAAGATGAACCTAGAAGAACAAAAAATCGGAGGAAGAAGTTTTGGAGGGGCGCTGGACCGCCGGGAGAATAGCCGATTTCCGGTCCGAGAAGATGTTCGGTACAAGGTTCTGCAATCCAAGGTAGGTCAGGCGAGTGGAGCGGGGAAGACGGTCGACATCTCCAGCGGAGGGATCCTGTTCACAACCACGGAGCGTTTGCAGCCGGGAAGACTGATTGAGATCTCGGTAAACTGGCCAGCGCGGCTGGATGGGACATGCGCGCTTCAACTGGTAGCCACCGGCAGGGTGGTGCGATCGGACGCGGAAACCGCGGCGGTGCGGATCGAACGTTACGAATTTAAGACACGCTCCTCCGGCACCATGGCGGCCGGCGCGGTGTAGAGGCGCGGCCACCGGCGGCGTTCCCCCAGATAGAGCTTAAGCATCCCGGTGCACCGTATCCGGCGCGAAAGCCGGGAGGCATACGGCTATGTATTCGGCGCCTTCAGGGTGAGGTGTGCTGTATCGTACCCATTCGCCGCGGTGCGCAATCACCGCCTGCCCGGCGCCGACATCCAGGCGTCCGCCGCGGTGTTCCACCCGCAAGCTGCCCCGCAACACCAGCGTAAATTCGTCGAATTCCGGCGTCTGCCCGGCTTCTTCCCATCCTGCCGGGCTGCGCATGTGCGCGACGCTTACTGAATCGGTCGCCGAGTTCACCCTTCCGATGTATTCGTCAATCAACTTGGGCTTGGTGCCATGAGCGGCAATGCGGGTTGGGGCGGCGATCAGCGTGGGCACGAGCTCTTCTCCTTAAGCGCTTATCTTAACAGGCAGCGGGACGGAAAACGCCGCCGCGATCCAATGGAAATGGGCTTGCCGCGCGCTTGGTTTCACCGCTATACTAGCATTTTCGCTGAGTTGTTTATGACGGCGAGAGACGAATACGACCCACTAGCTCCCCAGCGCGAAGCGGCCTTTTTTTACGGACTTTTCCTGCGCGGCCACAACGTGGAAGCGTTGCGGCAGGATATCGACGTGCCCCGGACCATGCTCGATAAATGGATGAAAGCCCCCGATTTCGAGTCCCGCTTCCGCGACGATTTGCGGCGCGTTTATGCCTACCGCAAGCAGGTTTTGGCGATCTTCGACGGCCTGGTCCTGAACGAGCAGAACCGCCCTCCGGTGCAGTAGTTTCCTAACGTTTCAGAATCTCTTCGAGAAAGGCCTGGGCGCGCGGATCGGCCGACCGGCCGATGGCGTTCATGGCGGCGCGGCGCGTGCGTGGATCGCCCTCCCGCCGTGCGATGGAAATCAGCAGATCGAGCGCTTTCGGCTGGTGGGATACCGCGAGGCCGGCGATGGCCCGCTCGCGCACAGTGCGGTCCGGCTCGGTTGCGAGCAGCCGCTGGAGGGTTTCCAGGCCGCGCTGGCCGCGCGCCGCGCCGAGCCAAAACGCCGCGTTCCGCCGCACGGCTTCTGGTTCCCCGGCGGCGAGCATTCTTTCGAGCGCGGCGTCCGCGGAAGGGTCGGCATGTAAAGCAATTGCCCGAATGGTTTCTTGGCGGCTGACCGCTTCGAGCAGCGCCACGCTCCCGGCCGGCTTTACGCCAGTGAGCCAGTGAAACGGGACGCCACCGGCATCGATTTCGCAGTCCGGCGAGAGCACCCGTACACGGTCCACCGCGCCGCCCACCACCCGGAAGAGGATGATCGCCTCTGCCGGTGGTTCCAGGTGCACCACGCCGGGCACGGTGCTGCCCTCGGGGCTGACGTATTCGCAGCCGAGGTTGAAGCTGCGATTGTAGGGCACCGCATAGGCAATCCAGGCCGGTTCCGGCTGCGTGGATAACAGCGCCCGGAATTCGCGCTCTAAGCCGGTAGCCGCGGTGCGCGTATCGAGCCGCGCATTTACCAGCAGCTTCGGTTGTGCGTGGGCTGCGAGAGGCACAGCAAGCAGCCAGAGCATTCTCACTTGAGGAGCTCCATCATGTAGTCGAGCGCTTCTTTGGAATGCGATGTGGAGAGGCGCTGCACCAGTTCGCGCTTCATTTCCGGATCGCGCTCTTTGCGTGCCAGATCCACCAGGTATTGGATGTTCGATGGTTGCAGGAATAGCGCGTTGACGACCGCCCGCTTCACTTCCACGTCGCTGGTTCCGGAGTAGATCTCCGCCAGCGTCTGGCCGGTATTCTGCTGGTTGCCCAGCATGCCCAGGTATTGGATCGCCTTCAATTGCAGGTCGGGATTGACGTTGCCGCGCGCCATCTGGGTCAAAAGTTGTGCCCCTTCCGGCGAGTTGGTTTGCACCAGCACGAACAGGGCACGCTCTTTCAGCCGCGGCGGCTGGGACCCTTTCAGCAGGTTTTCCAGGATCGGCAGGGCGCGCCGCGGATCGGAGCGCACCAGCGCGTTCAAGGCCAGCAGCTTCAGTTCCTCATCGGGCTGGGCATCCGGAGAAACCGGCTTACCGGCGGCTTGCTTCACTTCGATCTCCAAGGCGCTGGCATCGTCCAGCCAGCGGCTTTTCGCATAGGACTTCCGCAGCTCGGCAATCGTGGCAAGCGCCTCGTCCCGCCGCCCCAGCTTGTTGAGCGAATAGGCTTTCCAATAAAGCGCGCCATCCGCTCGCGGGCCGGCGTGATCGGCTACTTGCGTGAAATCGTTCAGGGCCGCATCCCACTGGCTGCGGTCGAGCGCCCGCTGGCCGCTCTCGTACAGGCGATCGTCGCGGGAGAACTCGCCGTTGCGCTGGAAAAAGCCGGCTCGCAAACCCGCGAGGGCGCCGGCCGTGGCGAGGGCGCCGGCCGTGGCGTCGGCGGCGATGCGAGACGCGTTCGCGGTAAGCGCGGCGATATGTTGATCGAAGTCGGGGGGAAGCGGCGGTTCCGGCGCAATCACCGGCGCGCGGCCCGGTGTCACCGGAATCGGCGCCACCGGCGGCACGGGCGGCGCAGGCACAGCGTCCTGTGCGGACAGCCGGAGAGCGCCCAGGGCCAGAGCGCCCGCGAGTATGGAAATTCTGGAAAAAATCATTGGCTTGTCCTCATCTCGTTAACTTTGATTGCGTACCGTGGAACTCAGAATCCGGATGCGAAACAGAACCCCTTCGGAGCGCAGCCGCATGCGTAATTCATCCGCCTGGGCGGGACCCAGGCGGGAAGGGGCGTGAGCGATTTCGACCAGCACACGTTCGAGGTCATCCAGCACGCCGGCTACGATATGGTCGTTCGCGCCGGCCGCGGTCTGGCGGTAGAGGCGGCAGTCGGCCAGCAGGTTGGCCGCGCGCTCCTGCTCGGCGGAGATATCTACGGTTCGGCCGCCGACGGTGTTGGCCAACTCGGTCAGAACAATTCCCGAGCGGTCCAGGTAGTCGCCTAGCGCCAGCCGGAAAAGTTGTTCGTTTGGGGCCTCGCCATGGGCAACGGAAAGCGGCGCGGGCGTCTGTGTTTGCCGAACGGGCCTGGCGGGTGGCCGCAGCATAATGAGAAACGCGAGCAGAGCCGAAGCCAGCGCCAACCCCATAACCGGCCAGCGGAGCCATTGCCTGCGCCAACCCCATGGCCGGCGCCAGAAAGCAGGCCGCAGCCCGGCTTGGGACAGCCGCCGCCAAACCGCGGCCTCATAATCGGCCGCGCGCTCCGGCACCGGAAAAGCATCCATCGCGTTCAGCACGCGGGCGAGCGAGCGGAACCCGGCCCGGCATTCCGGACAGGCATCCAGGTGCGCCTGCGCGGCGGCCGGTTCGGCCGCTTCGCCGTAGTAGTGCAGGATCAGATCCTCTTCGGTCAAGTGAGTCATTTGATGGTCACCAGAGGTTCCAGCGCACGCCGCAATTTTTGCACGGCCCGGAACACGCTATGCTTGGCCGCGCCGGTTTGGCATCCCAGCGCGCGGCCCACATCCTCGATACACATGCCTTCGAAGTGGCGCAGCACGAACGCAGCCCGTTCGGCGGCGGACAACCCGTTCATCGCTTGCGCGAGCCGTTCGCGCACCTCGCCGCTCATCGCCAGGCGGTCCGGCGCGGGTTCCGCGGAAGCGATCGCTTCCAGTGGAGCTTTCGCTTCCACGCCGGCCCCGGCCGGGCCCTCGAAGCGTTGCTCGCCGCGCCGCTGCCGGGCGCGCACCAGATCGAGCGCGCAATTCGCCGCGATGCGGTAGAGCCACGTTCCGAACCCGGCCCGCCCATCGAAGCTCCCCAGTTGCCGGTAGGCCTTCAGAAACGTTTCCTGCACCACATCTTCGGCGTCCGATTCATTGCCTGTCATACGAAAGCCCAACCGGAAGAGGGCTCGGCTATGCCGTTCCACCAGCAAACGGAAAGCCTCGCTGTCGCCGCCCCGCGCCTTTTCGATTTCCACCCGCTCGATTTCCGCCTGTTCGGCCCATTCCATCCGGCAGTGAATTAGACTGCAACTCCGGTAACCGGTTAGCAAACGGGTTGTAACCGGTTCTGTTGTATACTACGCGTGATCCATCCCTTTCATTCAGGAGAGAAAACGTGAACCGCATCCGCACCCTGGCCGTGCTTGCCTCCCTCTCCTGCGCAGCCCTCATGTCTGCGCAGGACAACCCGTTTAGCAGCGATCTGAAAGGGGCCTACACCGGAATCAAGAACACCCTGATGCGCGCCGCCGAGAAAATGCCGGAAGAGGACTATTCGTTCCGCACCGTTCCGGAAGTCCGGACCTACGGCGAGATGGTGACGCACATCGCCGACGTGCAATTCATGCTGTGCGGGCTGGCGAAGGGCGAGCAAAAGAAAGGCGAGGCGCCGGCGGAAAAAACCAAAGCGGCGGCCAGCGCCTATTTGAAGTCGTCCTTCGATTACTGCGACGGCGTGTACAACTCGATGACCGACTCAGCCGGGGCCGCCAAGGTGAAGATGTTCGGCCGGGAGATGACCAAGCTCGGCGTGCTTAACTTCAATATCGGCCACGATAACGAAATGTACGGCACCATGGTGGCTTTCCTGCGAATCAAAGGCATCGTGCCGCCGTCGAGCGACCGGCGGCCGTAGACCCGGCCATTTCACGCCGCCGCGCGCGCGGGCAGTTCCTTTACGATTTCCGAAACGAAGCCCTTGGCGTCGCCGAACAGCATCAGCGTCTTGTCCATGTAATACAGGTCGTTATCGATGCCCGCGAAGCCCGGGTTCATGGAGCGCTTGATGACCATCACGGTACGCGCCTTGTCTACGTCGAGGATCGGCATGCCGTAGATCGGGCTGCCCTTGTCGGTGCGCGCCTTGGGATTGGTGACATCGTTGGCGCCGATTACCAGGGCCACATCGCACTGCGGAAATTCGCCGTTGATTTCGTCCATTTCCAACAGCCGGTCGTAAGGAATATCGGCTTCGGCCATCAGCACATTCATGTGGCCCGGCATGCGGCCGGCCACCGGGTGAATGCCGAACTTCACGTCCACTCCACGGCGCGTCAGATTGTCGAATAATTCGCGAATTTTGTGCTGCGCCTGCGCCACCGCGAGTCCGTAACCAGGCACGATGATGACGGTCTGCGCCGATTCGAGTATCTGCGCCGCCTCCTCCGGGCTGGCGCTGCGCACCGTGCGCTGCTCATGCTTGGCCGTGCTGGCCTGCACTTGCCCGAAGGCCCCGAACAGCACGTTGGTGAAGGAGCGGTTCATGGCTTTGCACATGATGATCGAAAGGATCAAGCCGGACGATCCATCGAGCGCGCCGGCGACGACCAGCAGATTATTGCCGAGCACAAAGCCCATGGCGCAGGCCGACAGGCCGGCATACGAGTTTAAGATCGCAATGACGGTGGGCATATCCGCGCCGCCGATCGGAATGATGAGCAGCACACCGAAAATCAGCGCCAGCACCGCGAAAATCGGAAACAGAACAGTGTCCGTGGGCACCAGCACCATGCGCACGCCGATTCCCGCCGCGATCGCAAACAGCAGGAAATTCACCGCGTTCTGATTGCGGTAGGTGATGGGCCGCTGCGGCAGCACCTCCTGCAATTTTCCCATCGCCATCAAGCTGCCGGTGAACGTCAAGAATCCGAGCAGCGTTTCGACGACCAGGGCCACCATCACGAAGCCAGGTAATAGCGTGGAGGCCCGCGGCTGCCTTTGGTAGAACTCGGCCGTGCCGACGAGCGCCGCCGCGAGCGCGCCGCAGGCGTGGGACAGCGCCGTCCGCTGCGGAACCGCGGTCATCGGCATGATGTACGCAATCGGGACACCGACCACGGTGCCGATCACGATGGCCCACACGATCCAGGGCAGGTTGTAAATCGGCTGCGCCTTGATAAATGCAGCCGTCACGGCGATCAGCATGCCGGCCTCGCCGATAAACACGCCCCGGCGCGAAGTAGAAGGCGAGTTCATCCACTTCAACGAGAGGATGAAAAAAGCCGCCGAAATGATGTAAAGGTAATTGACCAGGTGAGGAGCCATGTTACTTTTTGGCCTCCCGTTTCTTGAACATTTTCACCATGCGGTCGGTAATCAGGAAGCCGCTGACGATGTTGGTGACCACCGCCGTGATCGCAATGAATCCCAACACCTTGCTGAGGAAGGTGGCGTCTTTCGACCCGGTCAGCAGAATGGCGCCGACCACCGAAATCGCCGAAATCGCGTTGGTCAACGACATCAGCGGGGTGTGCAGCAGCGGCGAAACTTTGCGGATGATCTCCAGCCCGACAAAGGTCGCCAGCATAAACACAAAAACTCCCATTTCGAGATCGGTGGGCATTTATTTCTCCTGGGCCACGGCTTGTGGCATGCTCGCCTCGAGACCCGGCAGCCCGAGCAGCTCGCGCACGCGCGGGTGAACCACTTCGCCCTCGTGCGTGACCAGCGTCTCGCGCACGATTTCATCGTCGCGGTTGAGCGCCAGGTTGCCTTCCTTGTTGACGAGATACTTCAAAAAGGTCGCGATGTTTTTCGCATACATCTGGCTGGCGTGGTAGGGGATGGTGGAAGGCAGATTTACCGGTCCGAATATCCGGACCCCGCCCTCCTCCACGACCTCGCCGGCGCGCGTCAGTTCGCAGTTGCCGCCGCGTTCCGCCGCGATATCCACGATCACCGAGCCGGGGGCCATGCGCGCCACCATGTCCCGCGTAATCAGCACGGGCGCCTTTCTGCCGGGAACGGCGGCCGTGGTGATCACCACGCTGTTCTGCGCCAGCACGGCCGCCAGGGCTTCGCGCTGCCGGCGGTAGAAATCCTCGCTCATCGCCTTGGCGTAGCCGCCCTTGTCTTCGGCGGCTTCCGCGGCCACGTCCAGAACGACGAAGCGGGCGCCCAGGCTTTCGATCTGCTCTTTGACTGCCGCGCGAATATCGTAGCCGCTGACCACCGCCCCCAGGCGCCGGGCGGTGGCAATGGCCTGCAAACCGGCCACGCCCGCGCCGATCACCAGGACGCGCGCCGGGGCGATGGTGCCGGCCGCGGTCATCAGCATGGGAAACATCCGATTCAGCGAATCGGCGGCGATCAGCACGGCCTTGTATCCGGCAATGGTGGCCATCGACGAGAGCGCGTCCATGCTCTGCGCCCGCGTAATGCGCGGCATCAGTTCCATGGCCAGGAAGGTGGCGCGCCGCTCCGCCAGGGCGGTTGCCGCCTCTCCCGCCGTCAGCGGCTCGCCGAAGCCGATGACGATCTGCCCCGGCCGAATCAGCGGCAGGTCCGCCGGCCCCGTTTCCGGATTCGCCCCCAGGCTGCGCACCTGCAAAATCACATCGGCTTGGGCGAAAACCTCCGCCCGGCTCGCCAGGCGGACGCCTTTTTCGGTGTATTCAGAGTCGAGAAAGCCCGCGGCCAGCCCCGCTCCGCTTTCCATTAAGATTTGGATTCCCGTTTTGCCGAAAACGGTAAGAGCACCCGGCACCATGGCAACCCGGCTTTCGCCGGGGGCCATTTCCTTTACTACACCAGCGATAATACCCACGCTGCTTCTCCAGGTTGGACGCAGGGCGAAACGCCTGCCCTGCGAAGCAAACATTCTATGGTTTGGATGTCCGGAATTGCAACTTGGGTTTCTCTTGCGCTCTACCGGGCCGGGAAAATCTGCTCGACCGGAAGGGAAATACCTTTAAACGGAACCCGATCGCGCAGTCGATTCATGCCTCGTTGTAGTCATGGGGTGAATGCATTTTCACCATAGAAACTTTCGATTGAGAGCCGCGGTCATGTCACGTTACTATATGGGTGTTGACGATGCTTTCTTAAGCGTGTAACGCATCTCAATCAGATCCGCGCTTCCGATCACGCAGTTCCCATTCCGGCTCCACGCGAGCCGCGCTCCGATCACGCGATTACCACGTCCGTTGTAATCCGGAAAACTTCGCACAACGCGCACAGAGAGGTATTCGTGTCTATGAAAAGGATTGGTGTCTTTCTACTTCTCACAACTTCGCATGGCTGGTCTCAAATGCCGCAGACCCCATGGACCTTGCGCCCAGGCTGGAACTCTCCCACGCCCGCGCAGCAGGACTGGTTCGACGCGATGCTCGCCGCCACGGCGCCCTTGCCCAAAAGCGAGGCCGCCGCTGCTTCCGAGGCGAGCGTTTCACTCGCCCGCCTGCGGCACAATCCGCCGCGCAAGGCCGTCCGGCTTTTCCTCGAGGGCGTCAAACTGGGAAGAGCCGGCAAGTGGCCAGGCGCCGCCGCCGATTTCGAACGGGCCACGGCGCTCGATCCCCAATTTTCGGAAGCTTACGGAAACCTGGGCACGAGCCTGGCTGCGATGGGCCAGTTCGAACAGGCAATTTCCGATTTTCGCCACGCCATCGAACTCGATCCCGCAACCGCCGCCCACCATCTGAATCTCGCGTACTCGCTGATGCGCCTCAACCGCGGAACGGATGCCGGGCCGGAAGCGCGCGCCGCGGTGGCCTTGGATCCCACGAATGCGAAGGCGCACTATCTGCTCGGCGTGCTTTTCGCACAGCGCGCGGAAAGCCGGAACTTCGCCATCCAGCACCTCGCCTATGCGGGCCGGGAACTTCCGGAAGCCCACTACGTCCTGGCGCAAATCTATAGCTCGGAGGGAGACGCTCGCGCCGCCAGCCGGGAAATCGAGCAGTACCGCAAGCAGCCGGAATATCGGGAGAAAAAGGCTCGTTAGTCGTGTAAAACGCCTGTTCCGCCGCCGCTCAGCGCGCCGGGCGCTCACCCGGCCGCCGGCGTTTCCACTCAAACAGCACGATGCCGGCGGCGACCGAAACGTTGAGCGATGAAATTTTGCCGGCCACGGGAATGCGGACCAGCACGTCGCAGTGGCGGCGGACCTGCTCGTGGAGGCCCTTGCCCTCGGCCCCCAGCACCAGGGCCGTGGGTTCGGAGTATGGGGCGCCATCGTAGTCCTGGGCGCCGCGCTCGTCCAGACCGTAAATCCAGTAGGCGCGCTCTTTGAGTTTTTCCAGCGTCCGGTTGATATTGGTCACGCGAACCACCGGAAGGTGTTCCAGAGCTCCGGCGGCGGCCTTGGCAACCACGCCGGTGAGACTGGCGGCCCGCCGCTCGGGTATGACGACTCCGGCCGCTCCGGCGGCGTGCGCCGTGCGGATGATGGCGCCCAGGTTATGGGGATCTTCCACGCCATCCAGCACAACCACCAGGCCTCCGGCCGCAATATCCTCGAGGTCCGCGTACTTCTTGGCGGCGCCCAGCGCCACTACGCCCTGATGCGCGGGAGTGCCCGCCAGCCGGTCGAGTGAAGCGCGCGGCTCGAAGCGCACCGGCACGCCCGACTGGCGCGCCAGATCGATTACGGCCTGCATGCGCGGCCCGCCCACACCCTGGGCGACCAGCACACGTTCCAGCGGCCGCCGCGCCCGCAACGCCTCGGTGACCGGGTGAATCCCGCTGAGGACGGCCATCAGGATTCCGGCTGCAGTTCGAGGGCGTTGTTGAACCGGTTGGTGAAGTTGGCCAGGGCGGCCACGAGCGTAATCTCCACGATCTGTTCGCTCGTGAAGTGCTGAAACAGCCCCTCGCGGCTTTCTTCGGCATCGGCATCGCGGGTCAGTTCGCGCGCATACGCGATGGCGGCCCGTTCGGGTTCCGAAAACGCGTGGTCCTGCTCGGTCTGAAGGGCGCGCAGTTCCTCTTCCGCGATGCCCGCCTTTTTGCCGCTGGCGGTGTGAGAGGCAGCGCAGTAAGCGCACTCGTTGGCCAAGGAACAGGTGAGGTAAACCAATTCCTTGATGCGCCGTTCGGTTGCGCCCGGCCCCATCACGGCGCCGTAGAAAGGCACGAAGGTCTTCAGCACTTCGGGCCGGTTCGCCATGGCGCGGAAAAAATGGTTGGCACGCTGCGATTTCTTTTCGAGACCCTCCAGAAATTCGTTTTCTTTCGGATCGACCATTTTGATGCCGGGTGTCATAGCAACAGTATAGGCGGCCCAAAGCGGCGCGGCCGGCTTCATCGGCCGGGCTGTGGGGGGCGGGCCTCGCGGGCGAACCAGCGAAGGAATCGAAGATCGCCTTCCAGAAAGTCGAAGGTCTCAAGTTCAGCCGGCGCGGCCCAGCGCATTTCGTGAAACACGCGGTTCACCGGCTCATCGAGGAAGGAGTCCACCTGGAAAAAGATCAACTCCATGGGAGATTTGCCCGGATAGGCAAACGCATACCGGTGGATTTCGCGGCCCGCGGCCTGGCGAATGGCCAGTTCCTCCTCCAGTTCACGCGCGAGCGCCTGCGGCGGGCTTTCTCCCGGCTCAACCTTGCCTCCGGGAAACTCCCATTTGAGGGCATGGGGCTGCTTGGGTTGGCGGCGGCAGATGAGCACTTCGCCCTGGCGCTCGATGATGGCGGCCACTACCTGGAGCATGCCAATATATTGGAGCACACATGTATTCGGAGCGCCTGCTGGAGCATTTCCGGAATCCCCGTAATGTGGGCGAACTGGCGCCGCCGGCGCTCAGCCTGGAAGTCTCGAATCCCGCCTGCGGGGACATCATGCGGTTATCGGTGCTGATCGAAGAAGGCCAGGTGCGGGAGGCGCGGTACAAAGTGCGGGGCTGCACGGCGTCGATCGCCGGAGGGTCGGCACTGACCGAGCTGCTGATTGGCAAGACGCGGGCAGAGGTGGGCCGGATCAATGCGGCCGCCATTGAAGCCGCGGTGGGCGGCCTGGCGCCGGAATCGAAGCACGCGGCCGTGCTGGGAGCCGACGCGGTCAAATCTCTGCTGCGGCTGTGGAGCCGGCTATAGCGAGACGGCTTCGGAGTGGATCAGATCCACTTGTTTGGCCAACCGGTTGAGCGCGGTCTGGCACTCGGGAAAGTCGCGATTCGCCGCCTTGGTTTCGATTTCCTTGAGAATTTCCGCCGCGCTGCGCGCGCCCACGTTGGCGCAGGCTCCTTTGGAGTAGTGCGCCAGCCGCACACATCGCGTGGCGTCCTGTTCGCGAATCGCCGCATCCAGCAGCAGCATCTGGCGGCGGGTGTCGTCCACCAGCGCCTGCAGGACCTCCCGCATCAAGGCTTCATCGTCCAACGTGACTTCGCGAAGCTGTTCCAGATCCAGTACGGTAGTTGTATCCTTTTCCACAACTTAGTTTTCGGCCGGAACGCGCTTGCGGAATATCAGACAACCACCTTAGAAACTGGGGAGAAAACACCCTAGTTTTTGGGCGAGGCCCGTTGGCCGCGAAACTGGAAATCGGCCGCCACAACTTTGCCGCTCGCGTTGACGAGCGCGCTTGCCCGGAAGGCCGGCTGGCTGGGAGTGCCGAAGCGCAAATCGAACACGTCCACCTGTTTGCCATTCGGCGGATCGCTTACCGCCGTCACGCGCCAAAGCGGGAATTGCGAGAATCCCAGAAAAATCCGGAAGGTGTGGGTGGCGCGGGCGGTATCCATCGCCGGGCTGGCTTCGGGTTTATAAAAAATATGGGCCGTGTTGGGATCGAATTGCCCGGCCAGGTTGACATCTTCCACCGCATAAAAATCGCCGGTTTCCACCAGACCGCGCCAATCCAGCGGATTCTGAGAGGGCAGCGCGGCCACCCGCAGCGGTTCGGCGCCGCCGTAGAGGCGGGTATCGAGAGTAGCCACGGCGCGGGCGTGCAGCACGGAGCGGCCGCCGTTATAGGCCAAAAGGAACAGCAATGCGGCCCAGGCAAAGCTTCGGCCATGCCTGCCGCCGGGCTTTCCCGACCGGATCTCCGAGGTGACCAGGCGAGCCAGAAAAGGCCCGGCGAATGCGAGCAGGATCGCGGTCCAAATCCACAAGTCCACCACGGAGGTCAAGTCCAGCCGTTGCCAGGAATTCGAAAACGGCAGCAGGAGACGGATGCCGTATTCGTTCGTGTAGTCGAGCAGCAGATGGGAAGCGACGGCGAGCAGCGCGGCCAAAAAGGCGCCCGCCCACCGCACCGGCCGGCGGGCGGCCAGACGGACGAACGCAACCACAAGGATCGCCATCACCGGCATGGCTGCGAGCGAATGGGTCAGGTGACGATGGTAGTGCAGATAATTGAGCGGCCCGCCCGCAAGGGTAACGATATCGATATCCGGCGCATTGGCGGCCAGAACAAGGACCGGCAGCGCCAGCGGCGTCCATCGATTCAAGCCGGCGCGGCTGAGAAAAATACCGGTGGCGGTATGGGTAAGGGGATCCATGCGGGGGAAAACGAAGCGTCAGAGGAGATTGTCGCAAAAAACCCCGGCCGCTCGAGGCGACCTCCGGTGGGGGACCGGAGATGCGACTAGCGGCCGGGAAGTGGGGAACCCAGGCTTCGGCCTTTCCAGCCGCTACGCGGCTTGGAGCATCGGGAACGCAGGACGCCGCCTGCGTGCGTGGGCCGGGGTGAGCGGCGGCAGGGGCGCCGGCAAGCGCCGCCGGATGGAGCCGCCGAAGTATTCATCCAAAGGATAGAGCGCGTAAGGCGTCAATTCCGCGAAAACCTTCCCCAACGCCTGTTCGATGCGGTAGATGGCGTGGAAGAAATTGCCGCGATCCATTCCCAATTGGCGGCAGCACAGCTTCCAGTCCGCGCCCAGAAGAAAATGATAACGGAAGATGCTGTAATCGGCTTCGCTGAGCTCGCGCTTACTGACGAGGCAAAAATCCGCCATATATTCCTCTTTTTTCCGGGAATAGGTCCGGCGGCCGTCTTTTCCGGGGCAGAATTCCAGCGAGACAATGCTGGTTTGCTCGCCATTGGCCACGCACTCGCGGAAGCGGTTGTAGCACGCGCGGAAAATGGCTCGATAAACACAATGACATGCCACTTCCCGGCCTTTGCGTACAACCCGCAGGCCATTACCATGGCAGGTACAGCAGGAGACTCTAGCGAGTCCGAGCACGTTCGATCGGTTCCACTGCATTTTAGAGAATGTCCTCCTGGCGCGGCTTTGAATTTCGTTAGGGCCTCGCCTGAACTTGTTTCCAGGTTATCCGCAGGGGAAATCTTGTCAAGACAAGGGAGCGAGAGATTACCCGATATACGCATAGTATGGTACGGTCTATTACGTTCTAAGTAATTGACAGTATGATATGTTATATTTAATGGAAATAATTCCAAAAAATTTGAGATTTAATGGCGGAATCCAATCGTTTAGATGAGATCTCGTACTCCTCTATTTCCCGCAGAAATAGCGTTGCCTCGGGCGCCATCACCTTCGCCTTGCTCAAAACGCACCTGCTGCGGCACTTGCGCGAGAGAATCCGGAACGGCGAGATTACGGAGCGCAGCCTGGCCCGGATTACGGGGATTTCCCAGCCGCATCTGCATAACGTATTGAAAGGAAAGCGCTCGCTTTCCACGGCCAAGGCGGACCGGATTCTTTCCTGCCTCCACCTGGACTTGCGGGTCTTCCTGGACCAGGCCGGCCCGCCCGGGGCCCGCCCTGGATAGCGTGGCCGGTCCGGTGCGCTTCGGGTATTCTGTGAGAAACGGGCCATCGAGGCCGTTTCTGACGAAACGAACCCAATGCAGCCGCCGGACCATCGCCTGAAGCGCCTTGCGGAAACCATAGAAGGGTTGGCGGCAAAGGACCGGCAAGTACTCGATCGCACCCGGCAAATTGCCGAATTCCGGCGAAAAGCCGCGGTGGAAATTCACGGCGCTTGCGCCGAATTTGTCTTATCTTTGAACCGTCTCCTCTCGCAGCCGCAAGTGGTGCTCGATCCACCCGTGTTCCTCCCGGAGTCGTTCCGCGAAAGCGGCCAAAACCTACTTCAAATCAATGTACGGGGGAGAATTTTGCAGATTGATTTCAGCGCCACGGCGGAACTGGTCTCGACCGAGGAGTTTCGCCTTCCTTACATCCTGGAAGGAACGGTGCGGGCGTTTAATCAGCAGTTCCTGGAAAAAGATATCATCGAAGAGCAATTGATTTTTTACACATTGGAAAAAGAAAAAAATTTGTGGCGATATTTCGATCCCCGCACATACCGCTCGGGGCCGTTCGGGCAGGAGTATCTGGTTTCGCTGATGGAGCGGCTGGTATAAAAGCGCCGGCTTAGATTAAGCTGGTTTGCCGGCTACCGCAGCAGCCGGCGCAAGGCGGCCGGATCGGCCGTTACGCTCACCAGTACTTTCGATTCCTGCCTTTCGATGCGGACCGAGTCGAGAACGGCCTCGATGTCCGCGGCGCGCACTGCTTTTCTACCGAGTGTGACCATGGCCCGCAGGCTTTCCTCCAGTTCTTGCGATTTTTGCGTATCGGCGCAATAGCCGGTGAAGCGCAACCGGACGCCAGTCGCCCACGCGGCCGAGGCGGACGCGTATTGGGTGAATTGCAGAAGGCGCTCCAAATTGGCGCTGTTGCCACGCAGCGGGAAGTTGACGCCGCCGCGGGCGACGGCCCAAATGGGTTCGTTGGTTAATTCCCGCGCCATCCGCGGCAACTGGCCCCCTCCGTCCTGTCCGCCGGCATGCCGCTCCCGCGCGGCGCGAATCGCGCCGGGGGAACCAGCCAGCACGAGATCATCGCCCACGAAATTATGGCCCACCGCGACCGCGCCAGACGGCACCGCGGAAAAATGCCCGGCGGCAATTACCAGGAGATCCCGGCCGTTATAGGAGAGCCACGCACGGCGGGCCTGATCGAAGGGTTCCACTGCCACCAGCCATTCCGGCGGGATCGCCTGCGACAGGGGTGTGTGGCGCAGCTTGTCGAGATCCAGCCCAGCAATTGCCGCCGCATCGGGGCCAATCCAGGACGCGAACTCGGTTTCCGCGGCTGGTTTGGGACGAAAAGAGCAACCGCAAGCCGCAATCGAGAGAGCGGCGGCGAACAGGCGTTTGGCGCGGATCAATTCGCCGGGAGCTGCATGTTATTGCCGGCTTCGGCGTTCAAACGCTGGGTCAGTTCGCGATCGACCAGCGAGAGGGACACCTGGTTGTGGGTCGAACCGGAGGTGAAATAGTGCAAGGTATCGCCCTCGACCCAGTACGCCACGGCCGAGTAAATGGTGTGGTCTTTCAGCGCGACCAGGTAGGTGGGGGAAGACGGATTGGACGCGGCGGCCTGGTCCTGGCGATTGTCGGAGGGCGAAACGGCCGGAGCCGGGGAGGAAGCGGGCGCCACCGGGGGTGCGTAGGCTTCTCCGTAGCCTCCGGAGAGCGCGCTGGGAGGCATTCCGGACGGGTAGACGACAATTACATTCGGTTGGGCAGGAGGCGCGCCGGCGGCGGTATCCGCGGGCACGCCGCTATCGTAATAGCCCGTGTATCCGGCATAGCCGCCTACGTAAACCGGGACCGCGTACGGAACGCCGAACGCGAACCCTCCGGAGCTATAGGCCGGCCGGGAATGCGGAAATCCGACCGAACGCCCGAAGCGGGCTGCAACCGCCGTAGGGTCCGTTACGGAAAACGGAACGTACAATTGGGGCGGATTGCCGGCGGGGAAGACGGCGTTGCCGAAGAAGCGATGCACTCCGGGGATGGCCGCAGTTCCCGCGGGGAAGACCACATTACCGAAGGTCCCTTGAAACACAGGCGTAGGATTGACGAAGCCGCGATTCTGCGCAAAGCCGGCAGTGCCAAAAATAAGTACAAAACCAAGCGACAGGCTTCTCATGGGCGTTTAGCCCTCCAGTCCGATTCTACCGCCGCGGCCAGCCAGGCGAATTCCGGCCGTCTGGTGCAACTGGCTGACGCGGCTGCCAATGTAGATGGGCGCCGGCGGCGGTTGGTTCCCGTTTTCTGGCGGGCGGGCGGGCGGCGGGCGGGCGGCGGAGGGGGGTGTCTGCGGGCGGATTCCGGCCGTCTGGTGCAGCCTGGCTGATCGGGCTGCCAACGAAATGCCAAGTTGCAGAAGTTGCGCCGAGCCACGACCGTCAGTACCTGCGGAGTGAATGCGCCTATTTCCGCAACCTGGTACCGGATGGTTGCCGGGCCGGTTTGGCTATTGTTTCCGGGCCGGCGACGGCGGGGCAGCCGGACCGGACGTGGGAGTGGTAGCCGGGCGGGCCGAAGGGGCCGGCGCACTGCCGGTGGGCGCGGCCGGTTTCGGATCGGTAGCGGCTGCGCCAGCGCCGGGGTACGCCTTGTCATACAGCCCGATGACCTCGTTCGTGATATTGATGCTGTCAGCAGCCCACCATACAGGCTGGTTCTGCTGGCTAACGTCGATGATCATCGTGTAGCCGTTGTCTTTGGCGTACTTGACGACAACCGTGTAGAGCTTGGCGCCCAACTCGTTGATGATCTTGCTTTCTTCCTGCTCCACGTCCGCCTGCGCGTCCTCAGTGGCACGCTTCAGCGCCGTGGTTTCACTATCGATCTGCCGCATCAGCTTTTCTTTGGCTTCGTCACTCATAGTGGCGCTGCCTTTCTGCAACTGATCTTTCAACTGATCGATATTTGCCTGCTTTTTTTCCAGCTCGGCCTTCTTCTGGCCGAACTTGGCGTTCAATTCCTCGCCGGCTTTCTTGCCTTCTTTAGTACCCAGAATGGCGGCCTGCACGTGGATGATGCCAATCTTGGTGGGGGTCGCGCTCTGGGCCTGCGCCATTACCGCGGCGCCCAGAACCAGCGCGGAGCCGATCATCAAGCGGGCGCCGAGGCTCCCGTGAGTTAACAGATTCTTTTTCAGCACGCAAACTCCAAATTTCTTCTAGTATATCCAAGGGGTTCTTGACTTCCGGTTCAGAAAGTCCTGCCGACTGTGAACCGGGGCATGGTTCGGCGTTCAAAGAACGGATAAGCCTGGCCGTACTGGGCCAGCGCCGCGTTGAACGTGGCTTCGTTGGGAAACATCGAGCGGTCGGCTACAATCGGCGGCTGCAGGTACTCTCGCACAACCGTAGGATTGTAAGCGAAATACACACGGAACGGGGCTTGCACAACCGGCAGCAGCACTTGTAACTCGAGCCCCGTGGAAGTACGGACCATCTGCGTTCCGGGAGCGATCCGCACCTGACTGGTAAAGCCAGCGGAAGGGAATTCCTGGTTCAACTGGTCGATCCGGCTCGACACTACCTGAAGCTGGCCGAGCCGCAAAATCCGGTTGTCTCCCGCATCAAAGAATATAGCGGCGGTTACCGGCCCGAAAATCGGAATGCGGTATTCAAAATTGAAGATGGCCGTCGCATCGCCGCCAGGCGTGATGAGCTGATAGGTCGGAATCTGCATCGTCACCGGCACCTGGGTCGGCACGCCGCCCTGCACGACGGTCTGGGTGCGCTGCGTCCCGTCCGCGTTCAGCACGTTGACGGTGGCCGACGAAGGAATGAAGCCGATGGGAGTGATGCCCCAGATTTCGAATCCGCGCACATCCTGCTCACCGCCGATGAAGCGACGGGAGAAGGGCGGAATCTCTTTGCCGCCATAACCCGTTGTCAGGTCCGCGGCGAGATGGAACGCGAGCACGTGCTTATGATTGAGGGGCGAGGGATGGAAGTATTTCAAGTCCATGGCCGGATGGATGGTATTTACGTTGCCGCCCAAAAAGCTGCCGGCCGCATCGACGGAGAAGAACAGGCTGCGTCCGGCGGTGGGATTCAAAAGCGAATTGGTCGTGTTGTAGGAATAAGAGGGCGTGAAGTGAACGGTGCGGATGCCGCTCAGCGCATTGGGTCCGGAGACACCGCTGAAGTTGAGATATTCAAAATAGTTTTCGGCGGCGTTGGTTAGCGTACGCAAGCTCGAAATATCGTAGCCGAACGAGATTCCCACCCGCGAGAAACTCCGCTTGAGCTGGTAGCTGAAAGACAGCGAACCGCCCCAGCTATTCTGCACGTAGTTCAGCAAATTTTGTTGCCCCAGTTCGTTATAGAGCGGAATCAGGTTGGCTCCCGCCAGAATCGACGCTTCCTGCGCCTGGTTGAAATTGAAGCGCTGTATGTAAATGCGGAACCCGGCTTGCACGGGCGAATCGAGCAGGAATGGCTCGGTGAAACCGAAGCTGGCCGAACGGAGGCGCGTTCCAAGCTGAGAATCGAGTGAGAGCGTCTCGCCCAATCCCAGGAAATTGTTGGTGGAATAGTTCGCGCCGATGAAGCTGCCGGCGATACCCGAAACACCGCCATTCAAGCCGATGGAGTTTTTGCCGCGCTCTTTTACTTTGAGGGTGATATCGACCGTATTCAACTGCCGGTTGGGCCGGATATCGGCGGCATCCTCCTTTTTCAGCGGTTCGAAGTAGCCGAGCTGGTTCAGGCGGAGCAAGCTCAGTTCCCAGAGCTTGCTATTGAACATGTCGCCTTCGTCCAGCAGGATCTGGCGGCGGATGACTTTGTCGCGGGTGGTGGTATTGCCGGAAAACTCGATGCGCCGCACGAAAAATTGCTTGCCTTCATCCGCGGTGAGGGTGATATCCACCTGGCCCGGGCTGGGAAAATCGAAGGAAGGCTCGGGCACGAAATCCATGTAGCCGAACTGGCCGTAGAGGTCGCGCATGTTCTTTAGGCCGTCGCGCAGCTTGGCGGTGGAGAAGATATCGCCGGGCTGCATTTTGAACAGCGCGCCCGTCAAGGTTTCGGGCGCACGAAACAGCTTGACCCCCACGTAGTTGAAGGCGTGCAAATGATAAAGATCGCCTTCCTCGACGGGCAAATCGATATCCGCGTATAGGCCCTGGGAATTGGGTTTGATGAGTGGCAGCCGCCAGCCCTGGCCGCCGGTGCGCCGGATGGTGACGGTGGCATCGAGCGCCTTGGCCATGAAGTAGCCTTTATCCTGATAGGCGCTGCGCACCAGTTCCTTGTCTTCTTCCAGCTTGTCGACGTCGTAGGTTTTGGCGAACAGGTTTTCGAGCACGATCGAATACGGAATGCCGATGGCGTGGGTATTCTTCATGGCGCGAATGACTTCCCGCTGGGAGAATGCCTTGTTGCCTTCGATCTTGATGTGCCCGACCTTCACCTTAGGGCCTTCGTTGATTTTGAAGATGAGCTTGACCGAGGAAGGAGGAATCTGCTCGACGACCGGGTCCACGGTGGCATATTGCCGGCCGTGCTCGGCCAGAAATTCCTTCAGCACCACGGCCGCTCGCTGCACTTTGTTGGGATCGTATTGCGTTTCCACGGTTAGCCCAACCCGGCGCTCCTTGAAGCGGTCGAGCACATCGGATACGGACGCCGATTTGAGGCCAGGGTAATCGATGGAGCGGATCACGCGCCTCTCCACCACGGCGAAGCGCACAATGACGCCTGTCTTCCCTGGTTCGGTTTCTACAGTGATATCGTCAAACCGGCCGGTGTTCCACAGGGCGGTGAGGTCGCGGCGCAGGGTCTCCTCGTTGTACAGGTCTCCCGCTTTGCTGTAAATCAGGGCGCGCAGGGTATCTTGCGGGACGCGCCGGGCGCCGCGGAACTCGATGGCCTCGATGGTTTGCTGCCCGGCGGGCGGCGGCGGAATG